>NZ_JBWKWY010000002.1:0-337472 GCF_059422465.1 Pseudomonas sp. GW821-FHT01D09 | reverse complement strand
CCCCAGGGTGGTCAAGCCCAGGCCGGTCAAATACCCCAAAAAGAAAGCGGGAGGGCTTAACTGACTGGCATTAGGGCAAGCCCGCTCCCACAGGGTGCATCTGCGCCAGCGCTCTCTCAGGCCGCCAGGCCTTTGCCGGCCCGTTCCAGATTGCGCCACAACCAGGGCGGCAACACGTCCGGGTCGAGGCTGTCGATCAGGTTCTTCAGGCCCAACCCCAACTCCGTATCCCCCTCGATCACCAGCCGCCGACGGAAGAACAAGGTGTCCGGGTCTTCCTGGCGGCTGGCCAATAACAGGAACTCGCGCCAGTTACCGCTGATGGTCACCTGGGCCTCGGCCCGCTCGGCAATGCGTAGTCCTTCGCGGCCCAGGGTCAGGTACCAGCGCAAGCCCAGGTCGGGAATGCGCAGGCACATCCAGCGCCCGCGCAGCAGTTCAAAGCCGCCATCGCGCAAGGGCTCGGCCAAGCAGCGATTCAGCGCCTGTTGCAAGGCCAGGTGTTGCACCACAAAGGGCACCTTGCGCATCAGCGGCAGTAAGCGGTCGGCGCCCTTGAGCAGCCATTGCTTGCGATTCAGCACAGCCCCACCTCCTCGACCCGCAACATCCCGGCCTGGCCATGCCAGTAGCCATTGCAGCCTTCGACAAACACCGGCGGCGTGGCGCCCTGGCGCACCCGGTCAAAGGCTTCGACGATGCCCACCATGCCTTGCGCCCGTGGGCTCAGGCGCAACAAGTCAGCGCCGCAACTGACCAATCCCGGGTAGTCGGCCAGCAGGTTGGTGACATCCGCCGACAGGGTCTGGATGCCATTTAACGTGAACAGCGCCTGCCCTTCCTGGCTGGTCAAGGCCATGCCATCGGGGTAGTTGAGACAGCAGAACTGACAGTCATCCTTGGGCCGGTTTTGCGCCCGCGCCGTAAAGCAGCGGGCCGAATAGGCCAGGGGCAGATGCCCATAGGCGAACACTTCCACTTGCGGCAACGGCCGGCCCAGTTCCTGCACCTGCTCCAGCACATCGTCAATCAGCGTGGCCGAGCATTCCACCGGCGGCACCCAGCGCATCATCCCCGCACCCAGCAACTGCACGAGGGCGTGGCCGTTATACAGGTTCAAGGCCGGGCCGCCGACAAAGGGCAACTTGCGCTCGGCAAGCAGTTGCACGGCGCCCATATCATTGGCTTCCACCAGCACCTCGCCGTTGTCACACAGGCGGCGCAGGCTCGACAGCTCCGACGCGGCCTCGATCAGGGTCAGGCTCGACAGCACGATTTGCGCCTGACCTGCCGACTGCAATTCGCGGCCCAGGCCCAACCACTGGTCGAGGTTGAACGCGCGGCGCTTGGAGCACACGGTTTCCCCCAGGTAGATCACATCCAGCGGCAGGCTGGCCATCTCGCTGTAGAACTGCCCCAGTTGTTGCTTATCCCAATAAAACAGCACCGGTCCCAGGCTGAGTTTCATGTGCGGTTCCTCATTGCCACGAACGATGGTAGGCGCCCAGGGTGGTCTGGCTGCCTTCGGATAGACCGGCCAGCACGCTGCGCCACTGGTCCTTGACCACAAAACGCTGTGGCGCGCTGCGGTGGGCATCCAGCGCGGCGCGCCAGACCCCGGTGACTTGCTCGACATACGCCGGGCTGCGCTGGCGGCCTTCGATTTTTACCGCTTCGACGCCCATGGCGATCAACTCGGGGATCAGGTCCAGGGTGTCGAGGCTGGTGGGTTCTTCGAGGGCATGGAAGCGCTTGCCATCGACCATGAAACGGCCCTTGCACAGGGTCGGGTAGCCCGCCGGTTCGTCCGGGGTGTAGCGGTCGATCAGCACTTCGCTCAGACGCGCACTCAGGCCGTCGGCGTCTTCGCTCCAGCGCACCGCCTTGGCTGGCGAGCACACGCCGCACAGGTTCGGCGATTCGCCGGTAATGTACGAAGACAGGTGGCAACGGCCCTCGGCCATGATGCACAGGCTGCCGAAACCGAAGACCTCGATCGGCACCGAACTGCTGGCAGCCACCTGCTTGACCTGGGCCAGGGACAGCACCCGAGGCAGCACCGCACGGCGGATACCGTAGCGCTCGGCATAGAACTGCAAGGCCGCCGCATGGGTCGCAGAGCCCTGTACCGAGAGGTGCAAGGCCATTTGCGGATGGCGGTGACTGGCGTATTGCAGCACCCCCGGATCGCCGGCGATCAGCGCATCCACGCCATGGTCGGCAGCGCGGTCCACCGCCCGTTGCCAGCGCTCCCAGCCCTTGGGCTGCGGGTAGGTATTGACCGCCACATACAGCTTGCGCTGGTGCTGGCGGATATGGGCGACGGCGCCGTCGAACTGCTTGTCGTCCATGTTCAGCCCGGCAAAATGCCGGGCGTTGGTGTCATCGCGAAACCCCACATACACCGCATCGGCACCTTGGCGCACGGCGGCTTTAAGCGCAGGCAGATTGCCTGCCGGGCAGACCAGTTGCATGGTTGATCCTCATCAGAAAAGTTATCGCACTTGCATAGCAGCAGGCTTGTGTGGGAGCGGGCTTGCCCGCGATGGCGGCCTACCAGTCGACATTTATGGTGATTGACACACCGCTATCGCGGGCAAGCCCGCTCCCACATTGGTCACCACCGGCAGTTATTGCATCAGTTCGGCAAAAGACACGAACCGCACCAGGCCGCCCTTCTCCACCACCTGTTCACGCTCCACAATCGCCAGGCCATCGGCCCAGCAGGCGGCGCTCAACATCGCCGAGCTTTGCCGTGGGTGCAGGCAGACCCGCGCTTGGCCATCGATGCCCGGAGTCAAGCGGGCGCGCAGGTATTGGCGACGACGGTTGCGCTGGGTCCAGGCAAAGTCGGCCGGCAGTAGCATCGGCACCGACGTGACCTCAGTCACACCCTGGGCACGCAACAGAAACGGCCGCACCACCACCAACGCGGTAATCAGCGCCGCCGAAGGGTTGCCGGGCAAGCCGATCCACGGCTTGCCGGCGACATCGCCAAACGCCAGGGGTTTGCCCGGCTGAATCGCCAGGCGCCAGAAATCAACGTGGCCCAGTTCCTTGATCGCCTGCTTAAGGTGATCTTCCTCGCCCACCGACACCCCGCCGGAGGTCAGCAGCAGGTCGCACTCCGAGGACGCCAGGGTCAACGCATCGCGGCTGACGGCCAGTTCGTCGGCCATCACCCCATAGTCATGCACCTCCACGCCCCAGCCTTGCAGCAGTGCGGCCAGGCAATGGCGATTGCTGTTGTAGATCTGCCCCGGCGCCAGGTGATCGCCCGGCTCGCGCAGTTCATCGCCACTGCTCAACAGGCACACCCGCAACGGTCGATAGACCTTGACCTGGGCCAGCCCGGCGGCCGCCAGCAGGCCAAGCTCCTGGGCGCGCAGGCGTTTGCCAGCCGGCAGTAACAGAGCGCCCTGGGTCACCTCTTCACCTTGCTTGCGCACATGCTCGCCGGTGCGCATCGGCGGGCACCAGATACGTTGGCCGTAGACCCGGCAACGCTCCTGGGGCACCACGGTGTCGGCCCCGGCCGGCAAGGGCGCACCGGTAAAAATGCGCATGGTCTGCCCGCTGCCCAGCGCCGTGGCCGCATCCTCGCCAGCGGCGATGCGCCCGGCCAGGCGCAGGTAACCGCCCTCGGCCGGCAGGTCGGCGGCGCGCAGGGCGTAGCCGTCCATGGCGCTGTTGTCCCAGGCCGGCAGGTTTACCGGGGAAAAGATATCGCTGGCCAACACCCGGCCCAGGGCCTGGGCGGTTTTCACCTGTTGGGTGGACGGGGGTGGCGGTGCCTGGGCCAACAGGCGTTCGATGGCCTCATCCACCGGGATCAGTTCGCCGCTTTCACACACCGATGTGCTCATGGCCGTGCCTCACAGGGCTGTAGCGCTTGCACGGCCTGGGGCTTGAGGTGCGGGGCGAAATTGCACGGCCCGGTGCGGCTGTCCAGTTGCCCCAGGAGGATCTGGTCCCAGCCGGTGCGGCAGGCGCCGGGCGAACCGGGCATGCAGCACACCAGCACGCCGTTGCTCATGCCGGCCAGGGCCCGCGATTGCAGGGTCGACATGCCGATCTCTTGCAGGGACACCTGGCGAAACAGCTCGCCAAAGCCTTCGACATGTTTGTCCAGCAAGGGCAGCACTGCTTGCGGGGTATTGTCGCGCGCGGTGAAGCCGGTGCCGCCGGTGGTGAGGATCACCTGCACCTGGGGGTCGGCGATCCACTGCGAAATGCGTGCGCGGATCAGGTAAATGTCGTCCACCACCAGGGCCCGGTCGATCAATGCGTGCCCGGCCCCTTGCACGCGCTCGCACAGGGTTTGCCCGGAGGTGTCGCTGTCAAAATTGCGCGTATCGCTGATAGTCAGTACGGCGATATTCAGGGAGACAAAATTGCGTTGAGTCAGGTGTGCCATGGTGAAAATCCCGGGATAAATGAGCAATGGCCCCAGCCTGCACCGCAAAGGCCGGCGGGCCTATTCCTCCGAGGAGGTACCTCTAGGCGGCTTCAGGGCGCCAGGCGGCAGCGCTGCCAGGTGCCGTCGTGCCGCCGGTAATCGAGGCGGTCGTGCAGGCGGTCGGGGCGGCCTTGCCAGAACTCCACGCGCTCGGGTTGCAGGCAATAGCCGCCCCACTCTGCCGGGCGCGGCGGTGGTTGCCCGGCAAAGCGCTGGGTGACCTCGCGCAGGCGCCCTTCCAGCTCGGCGCGATGGGCCAGGGGCTGGCTTTGCAATGAGGCCCAGGCCCCCACCTGGCTGGCCAGGGGGCGTGAATTGAAGTACTCGTCGGACAGCTGCGGCGCCAGGCGCACGACCGTGCCTTCGATGCGCACCTGGCGTTCCAGGCCCGGCCAGAAAAAGGTCATGGCGGCGCTGGGATTGCTCGCCAGCTCCTGGCCCTTGGCACTCTGGTAGTGGCCGAAGAAGGTAAAGCCCTCGGCGCCAAAGCCCTTGAGCAAGAGGATCCGACAATGGGCGCGGCCCTGGGCATCGACCGTGGCCAGGGCCATGCTGTTGGCCTCCACCGGCGCCACTTCGGTCTTGCGCGCCTGCTCCAGCCACTGGCCGAACAACACGAGGGGATCGTCCTGTACCAGGTCATCGCGCAAACCGTACAGGGTGTAGTTGCGGCGCATCTGCGCCAGGGAAAGGGGCATGGGGCGAACCTCCGGTCAGTTCGCCACAGTCTGATCAGCCGACGGCCTGCGCACCTTGATCACGATCAACTGCGCGCCGCGGCATGGCGTCGCAGGCCGTTACTTGAGCCCCAGGCGCCGTGCGAGCTTGTGCAGGTTGCTGGAGTCCAGGCCGAGCATGCGCGCAGCACCGGCCCAGTTATCGCCGGACAGGCTCAACGCCTGGCGCACCTTCTGGCGCTGGCAGTCATCCACCGCATCGCTCAAGCTCTGGAACGCCGGCGCCGGCACTTCAGGCACAGGGGCCTGGGCCAAGGTGGCGCTGTCGAGATCCAGCAGCTCGGCTTCCAGGGTCATGATCTGGTTGCGATTGCCGCCACGGCTCAACTGCTTGAGGGCAGCGCGGCTGATCACGTGTTCCAGCTCGCGCACATTGCCCGGCCAGGCATAACCAAGCAGGGCCTGCTCCGCCGCCGGTGACAGGCGCAAGCCGCGCAGGCCCAGGCGCGCGCGGTTGAGCTCCAGGAAGTGCCCGGCCAGCAGCAGCACATCGTGGCCGCGCTCGCGCAAGGCCGGGATCGGCACCGGGTACACCGACAGCCGGTGGTACAGGTCGGCGCGAAACAGCCCTTGGCGAATGCTCTCGGGCAGATGGCGGTTGGTCGCGGCGATGATCCGTACATCCACATGCAACGGCTTGTCGGCGCCCAGGCGCTGGATCTCACCGTTCTGCAAGGTACGCAGCAGTTTGGCCTGCACACTCAGCGGCAGCTCGCCCACTTCATCGAGAAACAACGTGCCGCCGTTGGCCGCATCAAAACGCCCGGCGCGGTCGCTGGTGGCGCCGGAAAACGCGCCTTTGACATGCCCGAACAACTCGCTCTCGGCCAACGACTCCGGCAGCGCCGCGCAGTTGACCTGCACCAGCGGCTTTTTACTGCGCCGCGACAGGCGATGCAGGCGGCGGGCGAACAGCTCCTTGCCCACCCCGGTTTCGCCAAGCAGCAGCACCGGCAGATCTGAGCCGGCGAGTACATCCAGTTCGTTGAGCAGTTGATGCAGCACCGGGCTCTGGCCGAGGATTTCGCCGTCTTCGACGCTGGGCGAGCCCGCCACCGGCTCGCTGCGCGACAGGCGCAGGCTGCGGTTTTCCTGCTCCAGCCGCGTGACCCGCACCGCGGCTTCGATCTGCAAGGTGCAGCGCTTGAGTTGCTCGCGGGCATTGGCATCGAAGGTCCCGGCATGCAGGGCATCCAGGGTAATCGCGCCCCAGGGCCGGCCTTCGACGAACAGGCTCACGCCCATGCAGTCATGCACCGGCAGCGGTTCGCCGACCTGGGTATCGAGTAACCCGTCATACGGGTCCGGCAGGCGGCTGTCGGGCTCGAACCAGGTCGGCTCGCGGGAGGCCATGATCGCCGCCAGCCGCGGGTGCTGGGCAATCACAAAACGCCGGCCAAGGGCCTCATGCACCAGCCCCACCGTGGCCACCGGGCGCAGGCTGTCGTCGCCGTCCAGGCGCAACAGGCCCACGGCGCCGCTATGGAAATATTCGCGCAGGGTCTGCACCAGGCGTTGCAGGCGCACCGCGTTGGGCAATTCGACAATCAGATCGGCCGACAGACTTTCACGCAACATGGTCATTACTACCCTTGGATGGTCGGTTCTACCGTGCAGCATCAGGGTGATCCTGACCACTACAAAAAATTAATCTATATTTTTCAATAAGTTGGCAATGGCACAAGGCATACAATCACCGGCTTATCTGTTCACTTGATGAGGAAACCCGATGAACGCCATCGCCCCGGACAGCCTGCCCCAGGCGCAACTGATCGAACATTTGCTGGAGCGCTACCACGCTCGCCACCGCGAGCAACTGCCGGAACTGATCCGCCTGGCCAGCCGTGTGGAGCAGGTCCACGGTCATCACCTGGCCTGCCCCAATGGCCTGGCCGACCTGCTGCGGGATATCGAACAGGAACTGGAGGGCCATATGCTCAAGGAGGAACAGGTGCTGTTCCCGATGCTGCAAATGGGCATGGGGCCCCAGGCCGCGCCGCCGATCCAGGTCATGCGCTTTGAACACGAGCAACATAATCAGGCCCTGGCGCAATTGCTGGCACTGACCAACCGCATCCAGCCGCCCAGCGACGCGTGCAATACCTGGCGCGCCCTGTATCAAGGGCTGGAAGTGTTTCATGGGGACTTGCTGGAGCATATTCATCTGGAAAACGACGTGTTGTTTGTACGTGCGCTAACAGCCTAACCCTCCCAAGGAGCGAGCTTGCTCGCTCCACAGGGGGTCAGCGCAGCATCAGCTTGGCCAGGATCACGATCAGCACCATATGCCCAAGGATGCTGCGACGGATCCACACTGCCCGCAGCGGGCTCAGGCGCTTTTGCGTCAGCCAGTACGCCAGCAACAGGTAATGCCCGATGATGCTCAGCGCCAACACGATCTTCAGGCTCAACAGCGCGGAAAAATGACTGGCCCAGGGCGCGCCCAGCACGCCGCGGTAATGCCAGGCCAGGCCGATGCCCGCGCCATACAACAGCAGCACCACGCCATGCAGCACCTGCCGCGAACGCCGGGAAATGGCTTGCTCGCTGGTGAACTGCGCCGACCAGGCCAGTTCTTCGCGGGCGCGGTGCCAGATAAAAACCTCGAAGAACAGCGTGCCGATAAAGGCGATAGCCGCCAATAGATGCACAATCAATAACCACGAATAGAGCATTGCCGTTCTCCTAGCCCGGATGGCCGTCAACCCGCGCGCGCCACAGCATTGGGGCATAGCGCCATAGATACAGGCCCAAGCCCAGGGTCCAGCACAGGCCCGCCAGCCACAGCGCGGCATACGGCCAGACCAGCACCAGCAGCACCCGGCTCAGGCAGGCCAGGTTCAACAGCGCAAAAGCCAGGGTCATGCCCTTGGGTGGCGTCAGCGGCCGGCCGGTGTGGCCGAGGCTGACCCGGGCGATCATCGCCAGGATCAACCCGCCCATCGCCCCCACCGTCAGCGCATGCACCGCCAGGCTCGGGTTCAGCGGCGCGCCGAAATGCCATAACGCCATGCCCAGGCAGGCCACGGCCAGCCAGGCATAGGCCAGGTGCAGCGACCACAGCAGTGGCACGCGCCACAGGCCACGGTCGTGCCAACGTACCAGGCGCAGCAGATGACCGAGCCCCAGCAAGCCAAACAGCAGGCCCACCCACAGGCTGGCGGTTAATGCCAGGCCGCTGGCGTACAACAGCGCCACCCCTGCCGAGCCGCCCAGCAACAGGTGATCCAGCCACGGCCAGGGCTTCACCGCCTCGGTGCGCCCCAGGCCACGCTGGGTGAAAAACGGAATCACCCGGCCACCGATCAACCCCATCATCGCCGCCACCAGCCACAACCCGGTCAACACCGCCTGGCGCTGCCAGCCTTCATCAGCGCGCAGCAAGCCATACAGGGACAGGCCATCGGCCAGGGTCAACAGCAGCAGGACCAGCACAATCGGGTAGTTGCGTTGTTGCCGCACTTTCCACAGGGTCCAGCCCATCAGCCCGGCGACCGCCAGGGGAAAGCTCAGCTCCAGCACGGCCAGCAGCGGCCATGGCAGATTGCCCAGCCAGGCCAGGCGTGCGCCCAGCCATACCCCGGCCAGCAGCGCCAGGGGCATCCCGCTGATGCCGGGGCGGCCGGTCCAGGTCTGCACCGCCGTCAGCAGGAACCCGCCGATGATTGCCAGGGCAAAACCGAACAGCAGCTCATGGCGATGCCACGCCAGCCAGCCACCCGCCGGCTGCCAGCCCGCATCGCCGGCCAGGGCCAGCAGCCACAGGGGAATCGCCAGCAGCGCCAACAGGCAGCCACCGAGGAAAAATGGCCGGAAAGCCAGGCGAAACAACGGGGTAATCGACATAGCCTTGCGTCGATCCAGCACTTGCATACCACCACTCCTCAAGTCATTGCCGGCCCGATCATCCGGGATTGCCCGCGTCCGGCCCTTGTCGCAGATCAAGCAGGGCTTCTGGGCGGCGCAATATCCTGGGGGCCGTCGCAGAAATAGCGTTGCAAGGGCCGGGCCGAACTCCCCGGTGGGAGCTGGCTTGCCTGCGATGCGGGCACCTCGGTCTAGCGGTTAAACCGCAGCGATGCCATCGCAGGCAAGCCAGCTCCCACAGGGAATTGGCGTTGCTTATGAGGGTTTAAATAACCATTAGAGGGTTAAAAGAACCCTTAAAGACAGGGTCGTTTTGACCAAGCAGGCGCTACAGCCCAGGTTTTACAAGGCCCGCGCCTTGGCCCAGCTCTTGCTCTAGCCGGTTATCCCTTATTACTGCCCCCACGGAGTCACCATGAAAAAAGTTATCCAGCCCCTGGCCTGGTTCGTGATCCTCGGTTCAATGATGGCAGCGGCCAGTGGCCTGTCGTTGTGGCTTGTATGATCCCGTCCCTGGCCTGCTCCAAGGATGCGCCCCGGGTTTTGCACCGCGTGCATCATCAGATCCTGCGCAGCCATCACCTGTTCGAGCCGCTCAACGAAGAGCAGATGAATGAGTTGATGGCCAGCAGTCAGTTGCTGAGTGTCGACAAGGGCGAGCCGCTGTTCCGCCAGGGCGAGCCGGCCGATGGCTTTTACTTTGTGATTGCCGGCGCGGTGAAGATCTACCGCCTGAGCCCAGACGGTCAGGAAAAGGTCTTTGAAGTGATCGGCGAGCGGCAGACCTTTGCCGAGGCGATGATGCTGATGGACACCCCCAACTACGTGGCCTGCGCCGAGGCGGTGGGCCCCACGCAGTTGTATCGCCTGTCCAACGCCACGTATATGCGCCTGCTCCATAGCAACAGCCGCCTGACCTTCGCCCTGCTGGGCAAGCTGTGTGTGCGCCTGCACCAGCGGGTCAACGAGATCGAGACCCTGTCCCTGAAAAACGCCACCCACCGCGTGGTGCGCTACCTGCTGACGCAACAGGTGCGCCTGCACAGTGCCGACAGTTCGTTCGAGCTGCCCATGGCCAAACAGTTGATCGCCGGGCACCTGTCGATCCAGCCGGAGACGTTCTCGCGGATCATCCGCCGGCTGATCGATGAAAAAATCATCACCCAGGACGGTCGCCAGATCGCCATTCTCGACCGCCTGCGCCTGGAGCAATTTGAATGAACGCAACGCGGGTCTGCCTGTACTGCCAGCATGCCAACCCGCCGACGCACGCCGCCTGCGAACGCTGCGCCATGCCCCTGCCCGCTTCCACCGCCAGCCTTGAGGCGCGGCGGCTCAAGCGCTTCCAATGGTTCTGCCTGGGGCTGGCCGTGTTCTGCATCACGATGTTCTTCTGGCTGCCCCGGGACTTCTACTGATCGTCGGTCAACTGCCGGTACAGCTGCGGCAAGCGTAGCGGCAGTTGCTCCGGCTGGCGGATCAGGGTGTAGCCGTGGGCGCCGAACATGTACGGCAGGTAGTCCGCAGCCTGTTTGTCGATGGTGATGCAGAACGGCACCAGGCCCTGGCGCCGCGCTTCTAGCACGGCCTGGCGGGTGTCCTCCACGCCATAGCGCCCCTCATACAAGTCCAGATCGTTGGGCTTGCCATCGGTCACAATCAACAGCAGTTTGCGCCGTTGTTTACAGGCGCCCAGGGTCTGGGTGGCCTGGCGGATAGCGGCGCCCATGCGTGTGTAGTAACCCGGTTTCAGGCCCTGGATGCAGCCACGGGTGTGGTCGTCGTAGGGTTGCTGGAATGACTTGAGCTGTTGCAGGCGCACCTGCTGGCGACGCAGGGACGAAAAACCATACAAGGCAAACGCATCGCCCAGGCCCGCCAGGCTCTCGCCAAACAGCAACAGGCTGTCGCGGATCACGTCGATGACCTTTTGCGTATCGTTCAAATGGGCGTCGGTGGACATCGACAAATCGGCCAGCAGCAAACAGGCCAAGTCACGCCGGGTGCGGCGCTGCTCCTTGAACAGGCCGCGCTCGGCGCATGCGCCGTGTTGGCGCTCGACATGAAAATCCAGCCATGCCTGCAGGTCCAGTTCCGCGCCCTGGGGTTGTTGGCGTAGCCATTGGCGGTCGGTGCGCAGTTGCTGGAACTGGCGACGTAACCGCGCAGCCTGGGGCCGCAGGCGCGCCGGCAGCGGCTGGGGCGCGCTGTGGCGGGGTTGCATCAGTTGCAGGTTGACGAAGTTGGCTTGCAGGCATTGCTGGCGGTAGTCCCATTCGGGCAGCTTGATGCCGTCGCCCAGGGGGATATCGTCGACGTCGGCCGGGGGCAGATCCAGGTGCAACTTGAGCCCGCCGCTCTTGCGCACGCGCTGGCGCGACAGGCTCAACTGGTCGAGGTCTTCGGCGACCCGCGCGGCCTCTTCGTCTTCGGAGTCATCGGCCCAACGGTCCAGATCGACATGCTCGGTCCAACTGAACAGGTTTTCCAGGCGCACCACCAACAGGCCGCCGTCGCGGCTATTGTCGTCGACCCGGTTGGCCTGCTTGGGCGCGCCCTGTTGTTCGCCGGGGCGGGTTGCCAGGTCGTCGCCCTCGTCGTCCTGGTCTGCGGCCTGCGGGCTGTGCAGGTGCAAGGGGGGATACAGCCACAGCGGCAACGGCCAGGCGGCGCGCTCGCTGCGGGGTAACTGGCGGATGCTGCCGGGTTCGCGCAGGGCCTGGCGCAAGGCCTTTTCCACGGCGGCTTCGGCGGGGTTGAGGATGGCGGGATCGGGGCGCAATTGCAGGTGGGCCTCCACCAGGCGCTGATAGCTGGGGAGCATGGCCGGGTAGCGCTGCAACAGTTGCCAGGTCCAGCGCTGGTTGTCCCGGGCCCAGTGGGTCATCGGCCCGGCGTGCGCGGCCAGCAGCGCCAGCCAGCGGTACAGCTCCAGGTTCAGGGCCACCGTGGGAAACACCGCCAGGCTGGCCGGCAAGCGCAGGCGATGACCATCGCACGAGGCCAGGGGTGCCTGGCGACAGGTGCCGGCAATGCGCATCAACAGATTGCGCCGCAGCAGCAGGTCGCGCTCGCTGGCGGCTTCCACCGCTATCCCGTGGGCGCCGCCCAGGGCGCGGAACAATAGGGCCAGGCTGCGCTGGCGGTCGACCAGATCGACCCGCGCCTCGGGGAAGTCGGCACTGGCGCGGCGCGTGATAAAGCGGTGCCAGACACTGCCGACCCACTCTTCCAACTCAAGGGTAAAGGCCATGTGAAGTGCTCCAGACGTAAAACGGCCCGCAGTACCTGCCGGGCCGCCCTCTTGGGGATTAACGTTGACCGCTCAAGCCGTCACGGGCACGGCAGAGTCCAAGCCCTTGCCCCGCTGCCGGAAGCTCCACAGGTAGCAGAGCAGGCCCAGCAGGAACACCACGCCACTGGCCAGTCGTGCCCAGAACAGCAGGGCCAGGTGGTCCATGGTGGCCATGAACGGCAGCGCCACACCGTCCACCTGCCAGCGTTGCAACCAGACCTGCACGGCACCGGCGGCGGTGAGGAACAGGGTGATCATCACCATCGACAAGACCATCATCCAGAAGCCCCAGATCTCCAGGGTCTGGGAGCGTGCATCCGGCGCTTCACCGATGCCGCGCAGGCGGGGCATGGCGTAGCTGATCAAGGTCATGACGATCATGGCGTAGGCGCCGAAGAACGCCAGGTGGCCGTGGGCGGCGGTCAGTTGGGTACCGTGGGTATAGAAGTTGACCGGTGCCAGAGTATGGAGGAAGCCCCAGACCCCGGCGCCGAAGAACGCGGTGACCGTGGTGCCCTTGGCCCACAACGTGGCCGCCCGGTTCGGGTGCTGGCGCCGGCGCTGTTTGACCATGGTGAAGGCAAACATCACCATCGCCAGGAACGGCAGGGGCTCCAGGGCCGAGAAGATCGAGCCGACCCACAACCACACCTCGGGCGCACCGATCCAGAAGAAGTGGTGGCCGGTGCCGATGATCCCGGTGATCAGGGCCATGGCGATGATCACGTACAGCCATTTTTCCACGACCTCGCGGTCGACGCCGGTGACCTTGATCAGCACAAAGGCGAGCATCGAGCCCATGATCAGCTCCCACACGCCTTCGACCCAAAGATGCACCACCCACCACCAGTAGAACTTGTCCCGTGCCAGGTTGCCGGGGTTGTAGAACGAGAACAGGAAGAACACCGCCAGGCCGATCAGCCCGGTCATCATCACCATGCTCACCGTGGTCTTGCGGCCCTTGAGCAGGGTCATGCCGATGTTGTAGAGAAAGCCCAGGCACACGACCACGATGCCCATCTTGGTGATGGTCGGCTGCTCCAGGAACTCACGGCCCATGGTTGGCAGCAACTCGTTGTGGGTCAGCTTGGCCAGGGCCGCATAGGGCACCAGCAAGTAGCCGAGGATGGTCAACACGCCGGCGACGGCGAACACCCAGAACAGCAGGATCGCCAGCTTGGGGCTGTGCAATTCGCGGTCGGCCTCCTCCGGCACCAGGTAGTAGGCGGCGCCCATGAATCCGAATAGCAGCCAGACGATCAGCAGGTTGGTGTGGACCATCCGCGCCACGTTGAAGGGGATCAGCGGGAACAGGAAGTCGCCGACCACGTATTGCAGACCCATGATCAAACCGAACAGCACCTGGCCCAGGAACAGGATCAGGGCGAATACAAAGTAGGGTTTGGCCACGGCCTGGGATTGGAATTTCAGATATGGATTGACGGTACGCATCCCTCAGCCCTCCTTGTTTGGCGGCCAGCCGTTGGTGTTGATCTTCGAGCTCCATTTGAGGAACTCGGCCATATCGTCCACCTCCTGGTCGCTGAGGTTGAATTGCGGCATCGCGCGCCGGCCGGGCACGCCCAAGGGTTGCATCTTCATCCAGGCGTGCAGGAACGGCTTGAACGCTTCCTCGCCGCCGCGGCGGTTGAACACATTGCCCAGCTCCGGCGCAAAGTACGCGCCCTCGCCCAGCAAGGTGTGGCAGCCAACGCAGTTATTGCGCTCCCAGACGCCCTTGCCGCGCACTACGGATTCGGTGAGTAGCTCCTGATTACTGCGAGAGGGAAAGGTTTGTTCGGTGTGGTAGGTCAGGGCCAGGAAGATCAGGAAGAAGAACACGCTTCCCCCGAAGTAGATATTCCTGGCCATGCCCTTGGTGAAGGTCTCTGACATGGTCGCGTCCTCATTGCTTGGCAGGGACCATGATAGAAAGCCGGGGGGTAAAACCTGCTTGATGGCGATCAAGAAATGCCGATGGTTTTGCTCAGGTATTGGGGTTGGGGTACAGCCTGCGCGTACCCCTGTCGTCAGGCTTCAGCGGTGCGCAACAGCACAAGCGCCAATCGCTGGAGAAGCTGACAGACCAGTGCCCCCGTCAGCGTTCCCCAACCTTGAGCCGCTGGATCTGTGGCGTACCCGTAGATGAGCCATTCTTGCGCGGGTCAATGACGCTCAGCATTACCCTGTCGCTGGTGATGAATACCGGCCGTGACTTGCCTTGATCTTGCGGGTCATTGGAAAAAGCCCCTTTAAACTCGACAGATCGGCGTTGCTCGGGTGAGCCACCGTTCAAGGTCAGCTTCAGATCCCCGGAGGAGGTCACCTGCCAGTCCGAGATTTCGGCGTCGGTGTAGTCCAGTTGAACGGAGCTGCCCTCCGGGTCGTCAATATGAACGCTGCCTGACCCCTTGTTGATGATGTAAGTATTGCTACCGCCTTCACCGATCACCCGGGCCCCACCATTGATAACGACGACATCAGCCCCCTTGCCTGTGCGGGCAATGTCCTCGCGGCCATTGAGGGTCAGTAAATTATTCTGGTCGTCACCTTGAACATAACTTTCGCCGTTCTTCACAGTGGTTACATTGGAAAAGTTCTGCACACTGGCGATTTTTTTCACCCCCAAGGTATTGGAATTTTCGGTTTTTACCGAGACGGTGGAGTCTTTTAGATTAATGACATGCCCTACGTAGCTGGCACTTTCTTTCTTCCCAGCGTCGTCGGGTGGCGAACTTAACTCTCCAGAAAAAACCAGGGTATTGCGTCCCTCTCCACCCTCCAGGGATATTTGTCTGGGACTGAAAGTTTTGTCTCCGCTCTTCTCGACCTCACGCGCCCGCTCCAGTGTCTGGCGCGCATCGGCATTCATGACCACCGTATCGTCAGCGCGCCCGCCACTGACAACCTTTTTGCCGGCTCCCAGCAGGAAGACGTTGGGTTTGTTTTCCACCCCTCTTACATAATCGTCCCCACCCCCCAGGTCCCATAACGTGGCTTTTCCATCACCCAACTCGCCTTCAACCTGTTTGACCGGTTTGCCGTTCAATGATGCATAGCTTTCATCCACGCCTACCTGGTCATTGCCATCACGGACGGTCACCGACGGAACCTTGCCGGATATTGGAATCAGATTCAGCAGCCAGGTGACCGGCGAAAACCAGACTCTGGGTGTCAGTGGGACGTTGCCGTCCACTTGCTTGACCTCAACCTGCGACGAACCGTAGACCACCCGTTCAAAGTTGTGCTTTCCATCACCGCTCAGGAACGCTTTATAGCGACTTTGGCGTTGCTCATCGATTTCGTTGGTGTATTGGGTTTGCAGGTAAGGCTTGAGCACATCAAATCCGGGCTCCAGGCCCAGGAACGCCCTCGCCCCGGTGACGGCCTTTTGTTCACCAGTCAGCGGCGTGACCTTATCCAGCTCTTCCACGCTACGAACAGAGTGGTAAATCATTTGGCTCATCATGAGCGTCCCTGCCACGGCCAAGCCTATCGGCCCTGCCGAGGTCGCCCCCATCATGAATGCGGCGCCCAACGTTACCGAGGTTGCAGCGTTGGCCACCGAAAACGCACCGTCAACATAGTGATCCTGGGCTTCAGTACCGCTGCTTTTACTGGCTTTTTTAAACGAATCGACAGCACTGTAGATATCAAAGGGCAGGCTGATCGCCGTGCCCGCCCCCGTGCCGACCTTGCCAATCAGTTGCCCGACACTCGACGCTTTAAATCCCATGATCGAAGGTGCAGCCTTTTGAATGACACTTTGCCCCAACTTGTTGAGCGACGCCCCAATCGCGTCCCCGCCATATTGGGCCGCGACAGCGCCCAAACTGATACTGCCTTGAGTCACGTCTCCCTTCTGAAACGACTCAATCGCGCTGCGCAGCCCCTGAAATGTACTGAATGCCTGGAAGCCCAAGCCGGCAGCCCGCGTTTTTCCAAACTTGTCCACGCCACCTGCATCAAAGAAATTCGCAGGCATCGCTTGTTTAGTGCGAACCATCTCTTGAATCTGAGCAGAAACTTTGTGCACTTGCTGCATCTGTTTTTCAAAGTTGTCAGGCATCTTTGAAACTTCGGTACTGGGGATCAGCGGTCCAGCGGACGGATCACGATGAATCGCAATTTCAA
This sequence comes from Pseudomonas sp. GW821-FHT01D09, assembly GCF_059422465.1. Taxonomy (NCBI): domain Bacteria; kingdom Pseudomonadati; phylum Pseudomonadota; class Gammaproteobacteria; order Pseudomonadales; family Pseudomonadaceae; genus Pseudomonas; species Pseudomonas sp. GW821-FHT01D09. The sequence continues at coordinate 320,980 of NZ_JBWKWY010000002.1, read as the reverse complement.
AGAACAGCTTGGTTGCCTGGTCATTGAGCCGCACATCACCGGAACCGGACCATGCCTTGAAACGCGCAAAATCAATTTGTAGGTTAGTGGCCAACAGCTTGCCATTCGGATCACCTGCCGGCTGGGCTTCTATCGGCTTGCCGTGGATATTGATGCCCATTTTGTAGAGATCGACGCGACTGATATCCAGGGTGCCGATACGTATCGGCGGCTGGCTATCATCGAGAGCCTGAAGGCGCTGCACTTCCCCCGTCTTGCTGATGACCGTGGGTGTACCCAACGTGGCAAGAGGCGCACCCGCCTGGTTTGGGGCAAACAACTGGCGATCGCGCTGCATTTGTCTATCGATGTACGGAAAACCAGGAGGCGGGGTTGCTTCGGCGAGGGTGCGCACTAATTTTTGCTCAAGCCCCTGCATGCTGCCAATGTACGGGGAGCCCGGGTACTGTTTTATAAAGCCCTGAACAGTTTTCAATGAATCGAAAGTAGCGTGATACTGGGCCATGCCTTTTTTGGCATGTATGTTGTCCACACTTTCCAGAACATTTTGATAAACCGCAGCTTCCATACCCACAATGGGCTTTGAGTGTTTTCTAAAATCAGCCGAGGAAGGTAGGCGTGTACTATCAACTACTTTTATCGTATCAAGATCGGCCAAGGGGGCATTATAGGCCAGTTGCATCCGGGTGGACGTCGGTCTAAGCTCAGGGATATGGTCTGGGTTAAATACGCTGAACCTGTATTTAGGGTTATCCGGATCGCCGTTGAGTGGCTTAATTAATTTTTTCAGATCGGGATCGGTAAAGATTTTCTTCATTGCCCTTTCAAATGCCTTGGCAGAAGAAGACCTGACCAAGCCAATATTGGGGTCGGCGTAGTAATAGGTCCGTTTACCGTCCGCTCCCACCATCACCCCTGCCGATAGACGATGCTCTCCGGTCGAGATAAGCAACGTCGTTGGGGCTTGGGCTTTGAGGATCTGCGATACAATCGTTTTGTAAGACCCGAGCTTGTCAGTGGCCGGATCATGTGCCTTGTCGGCATACCCGGCGTACTTCTGGGCCCTGGAGATCGCAGCAAAAAACGCCTTAGATTCAGGCGTGTCGGAAGAAGCAAGCGCCTGGTATATATTGCCCAGAAAAATATCAGCCTTGCCCTCTCTTGCCGCCAGGGACAGGAGGTGTGTTAGGCCCGCACACTCTCCGCCGCTCGATTGGTTAATCATAGCGAGATAGTAACTTTGCGGCATGGGCGTCAACTTAGTTTCTTTACCCGATACTAATTCGGAAAATTTTGAAACCATGTCTTGAGTCATCATAATCGTGCGTCTTTCCGCCAAGTGCTTCAGCATGCCTAATTGCTCATCAGTCACACCTGGCTTTAATGCCATTTTATAAAACTGGGAACTACTCATCGAATCTGAATAACCAGCAGGCAGAGGCACTGACCCCGGTGAGTTATACCCTCGCATATACGCCTCTCGGCCCTGACCCTGTTTGACAGCTTCTACTTTTGAAAAAAAATCATCTGCACTGCCCATTTCAGGAACCGCCATCGCCGGTGTATCCCTACGTACACGGTGCCTCTCTGGCACATCGTTGTGCGTCGACAGTTGCCCCTGTGCGGGTTTTTCATGGGACGTTGGCTGGCGGTTTTGAGCTGGGTCATTGGGTCTAACAAACGACAGAGTATTGGGCAGGGACGGCAGGCGCATAATCACTCCAGCTAACAGGTTGGGTTTGCTCAATATCCTTTTATTTGAAGGGCTCCTAAGTGAGAAACCTAGCACCAGCCCCAACACTGTCATGACAGACAAATCCGGGAAAAAACATCAAGGTGTTACCAAATGCAGCTCTCCCTCACCACAGGTTTTCGACGGCATTTTTATGCACCTGGAAGGTACTTTCGGTGTCTTCCTGGGTGGCTGGGCGGATCAGTAGATTTTTCACCCCTTTGAGATTCCGAGCGGGCCAATAAACCCAGGCGCTATCGCTGATCTTGCGTCGGGCAGCGACCGAAGACCGCACATCTTGTGCGTTGACCAACTTTCCTACACACCATATAGTGTGCCCACACACGAAACCGACCACTACATAGTGTGCGATGCCGGTAATTATCAAGTTTTTGGACGGCTTCACACGCCGTCAGAACAGACCAGGAAGGAGTATTTCATGCTGAGTTGGGATGAAGCCGACAACGAAGACACCGGTGCAGCCGTGATCCGTGGCGCCAACGCCGGCCACGCCACCGAAGCCAACATGGACCGCCTCGACGGTGCCGGCGCCGCTGCTGCCCTCGAAGCCCGCGCAGTCACCGCCAATGACTCCGCCGCCATCGTGCGCGCCAAGGCCGCCCTGGACAAACTCGACATCGCCGAAGGCCTGGCCGAACTCGAAGGCGCCGCCGCCCGTGTCGCCGTTGACGAAAAGCGCATGATCAACTGCCGCGCCGACCTCAACCAACTCGTCCCCTTCAAATACGACTGGGCCTGGCAGAAATACCTCGACGGCTGCGCCAACCACTGGATGCCGCAAGAGGTCAACATGACCGCCGACATCGCCCTGTGGAAAAACCCCGAAGGCCTGACCGACGACGAACGTCGCATCGTCATGCGTAACCTGGGTTTCTTCTCCACTGCCGATTCCCTGGTCGCCAACAACCTGGTCCTGGCCGTGTACCGCCTGATCACCAACCCGGAGTGCCGCCAGTACATCCTGCGCCAGGCCTTTGAAGAGGCGATCCATACCCACGCCTATCAGTACTGCATCGAATCGCTGGCCATGGATGAAGGCGAGATCTTCAACATGTACCACGAGATCCCATCGGTCGCCAAAAAGGCCGCCTGGGGCCTGAAATATACGCGCTCGATCTCCGACCCGAAGTTCGAGACCGGCACCGTCGACACCGACAAGGAACTGCTGCGCAACCTGGTCGCCTACTACTGCGTCCTGGAAGGCATCTTCTTCTATTGCGGCTTCACCCAGATCCTGTCCATGGGCCGTCGCAACAAAATGACCGGCGTGGCCGAGCAGTTCCAGTACATCCTGCGCGATGAGTCGATGCACCTGAACTTCGGCATCGACGTGATCAACCAGATCAAAATCGAAAACCCACACCTGTGGGATGCCGAGATGAAGGAAGAAGCGACCCAGATGATCCTGCAAGGGACCCAGCTGGAGATCGAATACGCCCGCGACACCATGCCGCGCGGCGTACTGGGCATGAACGCGGCGATGATGGAGGATTACCTCAAGTTCATCGCCAACCGTCGCCTGTCGCAGATCGGCTTGAAGGAAGAGTACCCAGGCACCACCAACCCGTTCCCGTGGATGAGCGAGATCATGGACTTGAAGAAAGAGAAGAACTTCTTTGAGACCCGGGTGATCGAGTATCAGACCGGTGGGGCGTTGAGCTGGGACTGACCGGCCCACACCGCCTGTAGGCGCGACAAACTCGCGCCTACAGGCGGTTGCGATGCATGGCGTCAGTGGGAAACTTGCTCCAGAAAGATCAACTTCAGGGGCTCCTGGAGCAAGTCATCCGCCGTGGCGGCAAAGCGTTGGAAGTACGGCATCGCAAAATGCGCATCGAGGGCCGCCTGGTCCTTGAACGCTTCACGCATATAGAACGTGCCTGGCTCATCACGCAGCTCGAACAACACGTAATCCAGGTTGCCAGGCTCGGTGCGGGTCGGCTCGACCAACCCCAGCAGGCCGGCCTTGAGCGCTTGTTCCTGGCCCGGCTTGGCCTTGAGTACGGCGATGGATATCAAGGGTTTGCTCATGTTGGCGACTCCATTGGTAGGTTGGCTGGCGCATGCAGCGAGCATCACACACAGCGATAAGCCCAGGGCTTTGATCAGGGTGTTCATTGAAAATCCTCCAGCACAATCTTGCCCCGCGCCTTGCCGCTTTCCACCAGGGCATGGGCGCTGCGCATATTGGCCGCGTTGATCGCGCCAAAATGTGCGCCAAGAGTGGTGTGCAACACACCCTGGTCGATCAGGTGGGCCACCCGGTTGAGCAGATGGTGTTGCTGGATCATATCCGCCGTCTCAAACAGCGAGCGGGTGAACATCAGTTCCCAGTGCAGGGACAAGGATTTGAGCTTGAGTGGCATGACATCCAGGCTGGCCGGGTCGTCGATCAACCCCAGCCGCCCTTGGGGGCGCAGCACTTCGACCAGTTGCGCCAGGTACTGCTGGGTATGGGTCAGGCTGGCGACATGGCTGACCGCCTCGATCCCCAATGCCTGGAGCTGGGTCAGCATGGGCCGGCGGTGGTCGATCACATGATGGGCGCCCATGCGCTGCACCCACTCGACAGTCTCCGGGCGCGAGGCGGTGCCGATCACAGTCATCTGGGTGAGTTGCCGGGCCAGTTGCACCAGGATCGAACCCACGCCGCCGCCGGCACCGACCACCAACAGCACATCGCCCGCGCCTGCGCCTTCAGGTACACCCAGGCGGTCGAACAGCAACTCCCAGGCGGTGATCGACGTCAGCGGCAAGGCCGCAGCGTGGGCCGCATCCAGTGTGCGCGGCCGGTGGCCAACGATGCGCTCATCGACCACCTGGAATTCGCTGTAGCTGCCAGAGCGGATCAGGGAGCCGGCGTAGTACACCGCGTCGCCCGGCTTGAACAGGGTCACGTCAGGGCCCACCTGGCGCACGATGCCCGCCGCGTCCCAGCCGAGGATTTTCGGCTCCTTGGCGAAGGTGCCGGAGCGCACCTTGGTGTCGACCGGGTTGACCGCCACGGCCTGCACCTCCACCAGCAAGTCCCGGGGGCCGGGTTGGGGGGCTTCGATAGTCACATCGATCAGCGAGCGCGGGTCGTCGATGGGCAGGCCATGTTGGGTAAAGGAGATAGCTTTCATGGGAACTCACAGGTGATGAGGGGCGATGGCCCTCGATGGCTTGCATCATTACCGTTCCCAGGGCGCAGAAAAATCGACAAAATGCAGCAACACTTTCATTGCTGGAGTGAAAATGATCCGCATCGATGATCTCGGGCTGTTCCTGCGCAGCGCCGCCCTGGGCAGTTTTACCGCCGCAGCGGTGGAGGCCAACCTGTTGCCCGGCCAGGTGGCGGCGGCGATCAAGCGCCTGGAGCGGGAACTGCAGGTGCGCCTGTTTACCCGCACCACCCGCAGCCTGCGCCTGAGCGCCGAGGGCGAGCAGTACCTGCCCACCGCCCGTGGCGTGCTTGAGCAATTGGCGCTAGGGCAGGAACGCTTGCGCGGCGATAACGCGCCGCTGCGGGGCACGTTACAGATCGCCGCGCCGTCGGACCTGGGGCGCAATCTCCTATTGCCGATGCTCACCGAGTTCCGCCGCCAACACCCTGAATTGACCTTGCGTTTTCTGGTGTCGGACCAGGTCACCAACCTGTTCCGCGACCCGGTGGACGTCGCCCTGCGTTACGGCTGGAACGCGGACGCCAACTATATCGCCCTGCCCCTGGCGCCCTGGAACCGCCGGGTGCTGGTGGCGTCGCCGGACTATGTGGCGCGCCACGGTGCCCCCGCGTCCGTCGACGACCTGACCCGCCACCCCTGCCTGTTGTACCTGCAAAACGGCCGCCTGCATGACCGCTGGGAACTGGGCGCACACACCGTGCAGGTCACCGGCCCGTTGTTCAGTGACGACGCCGATGTGGTGCGGCGCTGGGCGGTTGCCGGAGAAGGCATCGCCTACAAGTGCTGGCTGGATGTGTATGCCCAGGTGCAGGCACAACGCCTGGTGGTGTTGTTGCCGGAGATTCCCGGGGATGTGTACCCCTTGAGTTTCGCCTGCCCCCATCGCGGGCAGATGTCCCGGGCCGTCACCCAGTTGTATCAATACTTGAACCAGCAGTTCAGTGCGCTGGAGCGCCAGTGAACCCTTTTGTCGTGGATTAGGAAAGACGCGGTTTTTATGCCCAATCAAACCATCAAGACGCCCTGCGTCGGCCTGTGTTCCACCGTGTATGGCGACCTGGTGTGCCGTGGTTGCAAGCGCTATCACCATGAAGTCATCCAGTGGAATGGCTACAGCGCCGAGGAAAAACAAGCGGTCTGGCTGCGCCTCGAACAGTTGCTGGTGCAGGTCATGGCCAGCAAGCTGGAGGTGTTTGACCCGGCGCGCCTGCGCCAGCAACTGGACACGCGCAAGATCCGGTTTATGCCGCACCAGTCGCCTTATTGCTGGGCCTATCAGTTGATTGCCCGGGGCGCGCGGGTGATTTCCAGGCTGGATGCGTATGGCTTGGCGTTGCTGCCGGAGTTTCGCGAGCGGCACTTGGCGGACTTGCGTGACGCGATTGATCGGGAGTTTTTCCTGCTATCGGAGGCGCATTACCAGCGCTATATCGCGCCGGATTTTTTGCGTGAGGCGTTTGGGCCCCAGTTGATAGCCACTCTCTAAAGCACACCACAACCCCCTGTGGGAGCGGGCTTGTGTGGGAGCGGGCTTGCCCGCGAAGGCGTAGTGTCAGTTGATGCATAGGTGACTGACCCACCGCCATCGCGGGCAAGCCCGCTCCCACACTTGGTCCTCATTGACCTTGAGGTGTCAGTGGGTCCAGGACGCCGCGCGCTCGGTGTGCAGGCCGTACCGTTCAATCGCCTGCTGACACACCTGCGCCTCCAGGCTGCCCTGTTCCACCAGGGCGGCCAACGCGGCCAGCACGATATGGTGGCGGTCCACCTCGAAGAAATCACGCAGCGCCGCCCGGGTGTCGCTGCGCCCGAAGCCATCGGTGCCGAGCACGGTGTAGTTCGACCCCAGGTATGAACCGATCATCTGCGGCACAGCCCGCACATAGTCCGACACGGCCACCACCGGCGCGCCCTCGGGCAGGCAGCTCGCCAGGTGGCTGCGCCGTGGGTTTTGCAGGGGATGCAGGCGGTTCCAGCGCTCCACCTCCCGCGCCTCGCGGGCCAGTTCGCTGAAGCTGGTCACGCTGAACACCTCGCTGTCGATCTGCCAGTCGTCTGCCAGCAACTGCGCGGCGGCCTGGGCCTCGCGCACCAGGGTGCCGGAACCGAGCAGGCGCACCTTGGCGCCGGCACTGCCATCAAGGCGGTACAGGCCCTTGATGATCGCCGCCTCGACGCCCTCGGGCAGGCTCGGTTGCGGGTAGTTTTCGTTCATCAGGGTCACGTAGTAGAACTCGTCCACATCGTGCTCAAGCATCTGGCGCATGCCGTGGTCGAGAATCACTGCAAATTCGCCGGCAAACGCCGGGTCGTAGGCGCGGCAGTTGGGCACGGTCGCGGCCATCAGGTGGCTGCTGCCGTCCTGGTGCTGCAGGCCCTCGCCACCCAGGGTGGTACGCCCTGCCGTGGCGCCGAGCAAGAAGCCCCGGGCGCGCTGGTCGGCAGCGGCCCAGATCAGGTCGCCCACCCGCTGAAAGCCGAACATCGAGTAGTAGATGTAGAACGGCAACATGCGCAAGCCATGCACCGAGTAACTGGTGGCCGCCGCGACCCAGGAGCTGATGGCGCTGGCTTCGCTGATGCCCTCTTCGAGGATCTGCCCGTCGGTGGCTTCGCGGTAGCTGAGAATCGAGCCAATGTCCTCCGGCTCGTAGCGCTGGCCGACGCTGGAATAAATGCCGATCTGCTTGAACAGGTTGGCCATGCCGAAGGTGCGTGCCTCGTCGGCGACAATCGGCACGATACGCGGGCCCAGGGCCTTGTCCTTGAGCAAATTGCTGAGCATGCGCACAAAGGCCATGGTGGTGGACATTTCCTTGCCTTGGGCCTGGGTCGCGAAACCGCCGTAGCCACTCACCGGCGGCACAGGCACCGGTTCGGCGCTCTGGCTGCGGCTGGGTACATAACCGCCCAAGGCGGCGCGGCGCTGGTGCAGGTAGCGCATTTCGGCACTGTCGGCGGCGGGTTTGTAGAAGCTCAGGGATTCGGTCTGCTCATCGCTCAGGGGCAATTGGAAGCGGTTGCGAAAGGCGATCAGCGCCTCGCGGTCGAGTTTTTTCTGCTGGTGGGTGGTCATCTTGCCCTGCCCGGCCTCGCCCATGCCAAAGCCCTTCTTGGTCTGGGCCAGGATCACCGTAGGGCGCCCCTTGACCCGCCGCGCCGCATGATAGGCCGCATGGATTTTCAGCATGTCGTGGCCGCCGCGCTTGAGACGGTCGATCTGCTCGTCGCTCAAGCCAGCCACCAGCTTGGCCAGGGACTCGCTCTGGCCGAAGAAGTGTTCGCGGTTATAGGCACCGTCCTTGGCGGCAAAGGTCTGGAACTGCCCATCCACGGTCTGGGACAAGGTGCGCACCAACGCACCGTCCTCATCCTTGGCCAGCAAGGCATCCCAGTCCGACCCCCAGACCAGCTTGATCACGTTCCAGCCGGCACCGGCAAACAGCGCCTCCAACTCGTCGATGATCCGCCCATTGCCACGCACCGGGCCATCGAGGCGTTGCAGGTTGCAGTTGACCACCCAGGTCAGGTTGTCCAAGCCTTCGCGGGCGGCCAGGGTCAGGGCCGACATGCTTTCCGGCTCGTCCATTTCGCCGTCGCCGAACACGCCCCAGACGTGGCGGTCGGTGGTGTCCTGCAAGCCGCGATGGTGCAGGTAGCGCATAAACCGCGCCTGGAAAATCGAGCTGATCGGGCCAATGCCCATGGAGCCGGTGGGGAACTGCCAGAAGTCCGGCATCAACCACGGGTGCGGATAGCTCGACAGGCCACGGGCGCCGGCCTTGACGGCGCCCAGCTCCTGGCGATAGTGGGCCAGGTCCTGCTCGCTCAAGCGCCCTTCAAGAAAGGCCCGCGCATAGATACCGGGCGCGGAATGCGGCTGGTAGAACACCAGGTCGCCGCCCATGTTGTTGTGGCGTGCCCGAAAAAAATGGTTGAAACCCACCTCGAACAGGTCCGCCGCGCTGGCGTAGCTGGCGATATGACCGCCCAATTCGCCATAGGCCTGGTTGGCGCGCACCACCATGGCCAGGGCATTCCAGCGCACCAGCGAAGCCAGGCGCTCTTCGGTGGCCAGGTCACCGGGAAAGTGCGGCTGCTGGGCCACACTGATGCTGTTGATATACGGCGTGCCATGGCGCGGTTTCCAGCCGATGGCCGGGGTATTGCCGGCGTCGGCCAGCATATCGAGGATCTGCCGCGCGCGCTCAGGGCCGGCATGGCGCACCAGGGAATCCAGGGCGTCGCGCCACTCGGTGAGTTCCTGCGGGTCAATGGCTGTTTGCTGGACTGTCTTGACGAAACCGTTCATGGGGCACCTGTGAGCTGTTTTTTTCCAGTTTATGTCTGCCCATAAGGATTTTTTGACTGTTCTGGGTAGGTAAAAGGGCAATTTGCAGCACAAAACACTTAAACACCCCTGATTAAAAGCACGTTGTGCTTGCGTCACCTGTGTCAACGCAATTGTGTTTAAAATGCCGCCCGTTTAATGATCGACGCCACCCGATGACCCCAGACGCCCTCGCCCTGCTCCACACCCACTTGCTGACCGCCCTGCGTGATGTGCCCGTGGAAACCCGTCGCCTGTTCCACGGCCGGGGTCGTTGTTGGCCGGGGCTGGAGCAGTTGACCGTGGATTGGCTGCAAGGCGTGGTGCTGGTCTCGGTGTTCAAGGAGCCGGAGCCTGCGCAGTTGCAAGCCTTGCAACACCAGTTGCGCGAACTCTGCGAAAGCCGCGAATGGCAACAGGCCGGCGCCCACACCCTGGCCCTGCAACATCGCTACCTGCCGCAAAGCACCACCGAATGGCTGTGGGGGGAAATGGTCGAGGAACTGACCATCACCGAAGGCGGCCTGCGTTATCGCATCGACCTGGGCAAAAAGCAGAACAGCGGGCTGTTCCTGGATATGCGCTACGGGCGCAACTGGGTGCGCGAGCACGCCCATGGCCTGCGGGTATTGAACCTGTTTGCCTACACCTGCGGGTTTTCCGTGGCCGCCATCGAGGGCGGGGCCGAGCATGTGGTCAACCTGGATATGGCCCGTGGCGCCCTGAGCCGGGGCCGCGACAATCACCGGCTCAATGGCCATGACCTGGGCAAGGTGAGTTTTCTGGGGCATGACTTGTTCAAGTCTTGGGCCAAGGTCACCGGCAACGGGCCTTATGACCTGGTGATCATCGATCCGCCGTCCTTCCAGAAAGGCAGCTTCCTGCTGACCAAGGACTACCAGCGCGTGCTGCGGCGCCTGCCGGACCTGCTGACACCCCAAGGCACGGTGCTGGCCTGCATGAACGACCCGGCGTTGGGCGAAGACTTCCTGATCGAAGGCGTCACCCGCGAAGCCCCGGGGCTGCGGTTTGAGCAGCGCCTGGCAAACCCGCCGGAATTTCCCGATATCGATGCACAAAGCGGCTTGAAGGCCCTGGTGTTCCGTCAGGGCTGATGCCGAATCCGCCAGTGCTTGCTACGCTGAATCCAAGGCCTTGGTGGTGAACCTTATCCCCCCCTTCCCGGTCGATACCTGCATCCCTTGGCCAGATTCGACGCCCAACCGTCGTCGGCTGCCCCGTTTCACCTTTTGGAGAACGCCCCTGTGATATCGACCCTGCATGTAGCCAGACTCAAAGCCTGGGGCGCCCACGGCTTTACCGCCACCGGCGTGGTGCTGGCCTTCCTGGCGACGCTGGCGCTGCTGGAGAACCAACCCAAGGCGTGCCTGCTGTGGCTGGGCCTGGCGTTGATCGTGGATGGCGTGGACGGGTCGCTGGCGCGGCGGGTCAATGTGCAGACGGTGCTGCCGAGCTTCGATGGCTCGGTGCTGGACCTGGTGATCGATTACCTGACGTATGTGTTTATCCCGGCGCTGTTTATCTACCGCTATATCGACCTGCCGGACTTCACCCACCTGTTCACCGTGTCGGTGATCCTGGTGTCGTCGCTGTTCTGCTTCTGCAACGTCAATATGAAGAGCAAGGACAACTACTTCCAGGGCTTCCCGGCGGCCTGGAACGTGGTGGCGCTGTGTGTCTACATTATCGACCCGAACGCCTGGGTGACCCTGGCCACGGTGATCGGCCTGGCGCTGCTGACCGTCACGCCGATGAAGTTCCTGCACCCGTTCCGGGTCAAGCGCTTTATGCCGATCAATATTGCAGTGACCACGGTGTGGCTGCTGTGCAGTCTGTTGCTGGTGATCGACCAGCCGTACACCAACAAACTGACCATGGGCTTGTGGTTGTTGATGTCGGCGTATTTCCTGGGGATTTGTATCTGGCGTACGGCGGTGGAGTGGTTGGATAAACGCAGGGCGTGATGCGTACCAGGCTGGCTCAGAACGCCAGCTTGAAACCAATCAACCCCAGCATCACCGCCAGGCACGGGCGCAGCAGTTCATCCGGCACCCGGCCGGACATATGGCTGCCGACATAGATGCCTGGCAGCGAGCCCATCAGCAAGAACCCCAGCAAATGCCAGTCCATATTGCCCATGCTCGCGTGCCCCAGGCCCGCGACCAGGGTCAGGGGGACCGCGTGGGCAATTTCGGTGCCCACCAGGCGCTTGGTGGCCAGGAACGGGTACAGGATAAACAGCGCCACGGTGCCCAGGGCCCCGGCACCAATGGAGGTCAGGGCAACCATGGTGCCCAGGATCGCACCGGTGAACACCGTCAACCCGTTGAGGCTGCGCGGGCTCACATGGTAGTTGTCGCCGGCATGGCGCTGGGCAAAGGCCAGCAATCGCTTCTTGAACAGAATCGCCAGGGCCGTCAGCAACAACACCACGCCCAGGGCTTGCTTGATCACCTCGTTCATCGCGCTGGGATCGGTGTGCAGATTCTTGAGGAACCACAGCGTCAGCAGCACCGCCGGCACGCTGCCCAGGGTCAGCCAGCCGGTGATGGTCCAGTCGATGTTCTTGTTCTTGCCATGCACCAGCACCCCACCGGATTTGGTGATGGCCGCGTACAGCAGGTCGGTGCCCACGGCCGTGGCCGGGTTGATGCCGAACCACAACAGAATCGGGGTCATCAGCGAGCCCCCGCCCACGCCGGTCATGCCGACGATAAAACCAACGATCAGGCCCGCCACCACAAAACCAAAATTACCCACATCCATTACAACTACCTGCGGCCTTATAAAATTCTGGCGGCAGCATAGCGATTTTTCTTATAACGACTTATACCAATAAGATCTGACTTTATTCCTTTTTCTGCATCCAGCCCTTCTGGCACTGGATTAAAACGCCGACACGCGCCATCCTCCGCGTTTTGCGCCCAAAGGATCTGTTCATGCACGACCAAGCCCTCGCCCCCGCCGATTTCGAGTTTATCGAAGACATTCTGCTCAAGTACGGCGATGATAACTCGGTGTTGAACCTGGCCGAACTCGATGGCTATTGCACTGCCCTGGTGTCCGGCCCGGCACCGGTGGACGTGGCTATCTGGTTCCCCGCGATCTGGGGTGGGCAGATGCCGGCATGGGAAAGCAAGGAAGAACTCGGGCAGTTTATCGACCTGTGCACGCGCCATCTCAATAGCCTTGCCCAGCAGTTGGCCAGCGATGCCCAGGGTTTTGAGGCGCGCTTTGAACACACCGAACACCAGGGCCTGCCGCTGACCCTCGCCGAGGAATGGTGCTTTGGCTATATCCGTGGCGCCGCGATCAGCGAATGGCCCACCCTGCCGGCCGAGCAGGCCGCGCAGTTGGAAGCCATCTCCTGGTGCGCCGAGCAGGACAATTTTGAATTGCCGGCAGACCTGGATGTGGCGGCCCATCAACAGCAGGTGGCGCGCATCGAGCCGGCCGCCAGGGCCTTGCATGCCTATTGGTTGAGCCAACGCGGTTAAACCCGCGGCATGATTTGACCCTGCCCTGCCGGATGGTCGATTATTCGTCTCCGCCAGCCGGCCACTCCCAGCCACCGCGCCTTGAATCAGGAGCCTTGTACCTTGAGTTCGCAGAAAACCGTGACCGTGACACCGCCCAACTTTCCATTGCACGGCAAGGTAGCGCCTCCCGGCTCCAAATCCATTACCAACCGCGCCCTGCTGCTGGCGGCCCTGGCCAAGGGCACCAGCCGCCTGAGCGGCGCGCTGAAAAGCGACGATACCCGGCATATGTCCGTGGCCTTGCGCCAGATGGGCGTGACCATTGACGAGCCGGATGACGTGACTTTTGTCGTCACCGGCCATGGCAAGCTGCAGTTGCCGGCGCAACCGTTGTTCCTCGGCAATGCCGGCACCGCGATGCGCTTTCTCACCGCCGCCGTGGCGACCGTGGAAGGCACCGTGGTGCTCGATGGCGACGAGTACATGCAAAAGCGCCCCATCGGCCCGCTGTTGGCGACGCTGAACCACAATGGCATCAAGGTTGAAAGCCCCACCGGCTGCCCGCCTGTGACCGTGCAGGGCACTGGCCGTGTGCAGGCCAAGCGCTTTGAGATCGATGGCGGCCTGTCCAGCCAATACGTCTCGGCGCTGCTGATGCTCGCCGCCTGCGGCGAGGCCCCGATCGAGGTGGCCCTGACCGGCAAGGACATCGGCGCCCGTGGCTATGTCGATCTGACCCTGGACTGCATGCGTGCGTTTGGCGCCCAGGTGGAGGTGGTCAACGACAGCACCTGGCGTGTGGCGCCCACCGGCTACACCGCCCACGACTACCTGATCGAACCCGACGCCTCGGCGGCCACCTACTTGTGGGCGGCCGAAGTACTCACGGGCGGCAGCATCGACCTGGGTGTCGCCCCGCAGGACTTCACCCAACCCGACGCCAAGGCCCAGGCCGTGATCGCCCAGTTCCCGCAGATGCCGGCCACGGTAATTGGCTCGCAGATGCAGGACGCCATCCCGACCCTGGCCGTGCTGGCGGCGTTCAACAACACCCCGGTGCGTTTCACTGAACTGGCCAATCTGCGGGTCAAGGAATGCGACCGCGTCCAGGCCCTGCATGACGGCCTCAACGAGATCCGCCCGGGCCTGGCGACCATCATCGGTGACGACTTGCTGGTCGCCAGCGATCCGGCGTTGGCCGGCACGGCGTGCACCGCACGGATCGACACCCACGCCGACCACCGCATCGCCATGTGCTTTGCCCTGGCGGGCCTGAAAGTCTCGGGCATCCAGATTCAAGACCCGGACTGCGTGGGCAAGACCTATCCTGAGTACTGGAACGCCCTGGGCAGCCTGGGCGTGCAACTGACCTACTAAGCCGTCAGCATCAGCGTGGGGAGGGAGTGATCATGACAATTCGCCAACCCTGCCCACCGGCTGTGTGTGACTGCGAGCGCGAACAATTGCTCGCGGCTCCCGACGCCGACCAGCGCATCCTGCAACTGACCCGCCAGGAAGAAAAAAAGCTGCTCGAGCGCCTGGAAAACCTGCAAAGCCTGGCCGACCTGGAACGCATGCAACACCTGATGCAGCAACAACTGGGCATCCGCGTGCACATCGCCCCGGGCCATACCGAAGTCAAAAGCATGCGTGGGATCCAGATTGTGATCGACGAGCTGCCGGGGCTGTGTCGCAAGACGCGGCAGTCGATTCCGGCGGCGATTCGCAGAGGGATGGAGAAGCGACCGGAGATTGCTTATCGGTTGCTGGATGCCCATGACCTTTTCCGCGACAGCCCAGCCCTGTAATGCCATTCAGTTAAGCGAACGCAATGCTCAAAGCAGCGCAGATCAAATGTGGGAGCGGGCTTGCCCTAATGCCAGTCAGTTAAGCCTTTTTGTAGGAGCGAGCTTGCTCGCGAAGAACTTGAGAGCGCCGCGTTTACCTAGCAAACACGCGTTATCGTTGACGTCCTTCGCGAGCAAGCTCGCTCCTACAGAAAGCAGAATCCGCTTAACTGACTGGCATTAGGGCTTGCCCGCGATAGCGGAGTGTCAGTCGACAGATATACCGACTGACATGACGCCATCGCGGGCAAGCCCGCTCCCACAGGGGATCTGCGCTTAACTGAACGACATTACCGCTTGCCGTCTCCTACAGGGCGGAGCGGGTTTGCACAAACAACTGGGCCTTGCGCGTCAATTGGTCAAAATGCCGGTCGCGCTGTTTCTCGGCATCGATCATCGCGCGCTTGCCGTGTTTGTGTAGCAAATAGGTGTGGATCTGCCGCACTTCCAGGGAGCTGTAGATCGACGCCACCTCCAACACGCCCATCAGGCCATCGGTGCTGTAGTCGCGGGTGTTCATCAACACCTGGGTGCCCCGCACGCCGCGCACCTGAAAACCCATGGCCTCGAACGCCGGGACTTTTTCCACCGCGCAGGCCAGTTCGCCATGGGGGTAACGGCTAAGCATCTCATCGATCATCGCCCGCGCCACGCCCTGGCGGCGGTGGCTGGCCTGCACGGCCATATAGGCCACACCGCAGGCTTCGGGATCATCCTTGACCGGCAGGTACAGCAGGAAGCCGATAACCTTGGCTGGATCCTGCTTATCCATCGCCACGATCAGCTCAACCGCAATGCCCTTGGCCCCGCCCACCGCCTCCAGGTACAGGTGCACTTCGTAGCCGATTGCATACTGGTAGACGTTGTACAGCAGGTTGCTCGGCGGGATGGCGACACTACTGATATCGGTCAGGTAGTCGACCACCATCTGCAGGATCTGGCTGTTGACGGGCTCGGGGCATGGGCTGGCGTAATGGGTAAGGGTGAACATCGAATTCCTGTTTCCTGGTCTTTCACATCAAGGCTGGCGGGATTGTACCTGTTATGCGCCACACACCTCGCGTAAACAGCCACGCAACCTGGGCTTGATCATCGGCGCATGGGCCCTGGGCGCGGCGCTGGGCCTTATCGTCCTGGCCTTGCTGCTGGCCGTCACGCGCCGAGTAAAAGCACAGCAAGCCATCACGGCGCCTTGACAAGGGAAAATCGTAACAGCTATTGTCTGACAACCTGATCACCTAGGTTTTGCCATGCTTGAGCTCCAGCGTCCAGATTCCCTCGTGGTGCGTGTTGTCAGCGCCATACGGGCCGAGATTGACTCCGGGCAACTGCCGCCTGAGTCGCGCCTGCCGACCGAGCAGCAACTGGCGGAACAGTTGAACGTCAGCCGTTCGGTGGTGCGCGAGGCGATTGCCCAGCTCAAGGCCGATGGTGTGTTGACCGCCCGGCGTGGCCTGGGCTCGTTTATTTCGCAGACCCCGGCCGGTACGGTGTTCCGCTTCCCCGAAAAGAATGGCCGGCGCCCTGACCTGGCACAAATGTTTGAAGTGCGCCTGTGGATCGAAACCCAGGCGGCCTCCATTGCCGCCCAACGCCGCGACGCTGACGACCTGCAACGCATGAAACGCGCCTTGCAGGAAATGCACGACAAGCGCGCCGACTTTGAAGCTGCAGCGCTGGCCGACGTGGCGTTTCACCGGGCCATCGCCGACGCCAGCAAAAACGAATACTTCGTTGCCTTCCACGACTTTTTGCGTAGCCAATTGGCCAGCGCCCGCAAGACGGCCTGGGAAAACTCCGCCTCGCGCTTTGCCAGCGGTTCGGCCGACGCCACCCAGGAACACCAGGCGCTGTACCAGGCCATCGTCGACGCCGACCCCCAAGGCGCCGCCGCTGCCGCCGAAGCGCATTTGCGCGCTGCCGCCAAACGCTTGCAACTGGAGCTGCCGGCAACCCATTGATCCATCGAACACCTATAAAGCGTGCCTGCGGGCGCGCCGTTTTTTTAACAAAAACATTAGTCTGACAACCTGATAAGCAGACTGAAATGTACTGATTTAGGTAGCCCATATGATTTATGACTTTTGCATCATCGGCGGCGGCATTGTCGGCCTGGCCACCGCGATGGAGCTGCTCAAACGCCAGCCCAACGCGTCCCTGGTGATCCTGGAAAAGGAACCGGTCCTGGCCAGGCACCAGACCGGTCATAACAGCGGCGTGATCCATGCCGGCATCTACTACGCGCCGGGCAGCCTCAAGGCCGACCTGTGCAAGCGCGGCGCCGAGGCCACCAAGCAGTTTTGCCGCGAGCATGGGATCAAGTTCGAGGTGTGCGGCAAATTGCTGGTGGCCTCCACCGCCCTGGAAGTGCAGCGCATGGAGGCGCTGTATGCGCGCTCGCAACTCAACGGGATGAAGGTCGAACGCCTGGACGCCGAGCAGTTGCGGGCCCGCGAGCCGAATATCGTCGGCCTTGGCGGGTTGTTCCTCGATGCCACCGGGATCGTCGACTACCGCCAGGTCTGCGAAACCATGGCCGGGGTGATTCGCCGCAATGGCGGTGAGATCTGCCTGGAAAAAACCGTGACTGCGATTGCCGAAGACAGCGACAAAGTCACCGTCAGCACCCACGACGGCGCCTGGCAGGCGCGGCACCTGGTGGTGTGCGCCGGCCTGCAATCGGACCGCCTGGCAACCCTGGCCGGGATCGATATCGACCACCAGATCATCCCGTTCCGGGGCGAGTATTTCCGCTTGCCCGCGTCGAAGAACAACATCGTCAACCACTTGATCTACCCGATCCCCGATCCAGAACTACCGTTTCTGGGGGTGCACCTGACCCGCATGATCGATGGCAGCGTCACCGTCGGCCCCAATGCCGTGCTGGGCCTGGGTCGGGAGAACTACAAGAAGTTTTCCGTCAACTGGAAGGATGTGGCCGAGTACGCGCGCTTCCCCGGGTTCTGGAAAACCCTCTGGCAGAACCTCGGCTCCGGCAGCGTGGAAATGAAGAACTCATTGTTCAAGTCCGGTTACCTGGAGCAATGCCGCAAGTATTGCCCGTCCCTGGAACTCGACGACCTGCTGCCCTACGAAGCCGGGATCCGCGCCCAGGCGGTGATGCGCGACGGCAGCCTGGTGCACGACTTCCTGTTCGCCCAGACGCCACGCATGTTGCATGTGTGCAACGCGCCGTCACCGGCGGCCACCTCGGCGATTCCGATTGGCGAAATGATCGCCGACCGCATGTTCACCCCCCACTAAATCCCCCTGTAGGAGCTGTCTCGCCCCGCGAGGCTGCGATGACGGCGGCACAGGCAACACATGTATTGCCTGGCCCACCGCTATCGCAGCCTCGCCAAGGCTCGACAGCTCCCACAGTTGACCGCGTTTGCAACCCCCTAATAAATATAATGACTGAGAAGGAAGTACAGCATGACGGCAAAAGCCCACAACCCCGCCACGGTGGAAACCCCGGCCCAAACCAAGAAACGCCTGCGCAAGGTGGCTGCCGCCACCATCTTCGGTTCGATGCTGGAGTGGTATGACTTCTACCTCTACGCAACCATGGCGGCGATTGTCTTTTCCAAGATCTTCTTTGATAACAGTGACCCGAAAACCGCGACCCTGATGGCCTTCTCCACCTTCGCCATCGGTTTTATCGCCCGCCCTTTCGGCGGCATCCTGTTCGGCTACCTGGGCGACAAGTTCGGCCGTAAACATGTGCTGGTGCTGACGTTCTGCATGATGGGCGTGTGCACCACGCTGATCGGCCTGATCCCCAGCTATGCCTCGATTGGTATCTGGGCGCCGATCATTCTGGTGTTTATCCGTATCATCCAGGGCCTGGGTGCCGGCGCCGAGTTGTCGGGCGCGGCAGTCACGTCCTACGAGCATGCGTCAGAAGGCAAGCGCGGCAGCCAGGGTGCCTGGCCGGCGCTGGGCTTGAACCTGGGCCTGCTGCTGTCATCGCTGACCGTGTACCTGCTGACCATCAATGGCAATGAGTTCCTGCTGGCCGGCGGCTGGCGCATCCCGTTTATCTGCAGCATCGCCCTGGTGGGTGTGGGCCTGTGGGTGCGCAACAGCATCCCGGAAACCCCGGAGTTCAAGGAACTGAGCCAGGCGCCGGCCAAGGCCAAGGTCTCGCCGCTCAAGGCCCTGTTCAAGAACGACCTCAAGGGCCTGGCGGTGGTGTTCTTCGTGGCGATTGGCTACAACGCCCTGAGCTATATCTTCAAGACCTTTTCCCTGGCCTACCTGACCCAGTTCAAGGGGGTCGACGTGCACGTCACCTCGCTGTCGGTGACCATCGCCAGCCTGGTGGCGATTGTCGCCGTGCCATGCTTCGGCTGGCTGTGTGACAAGTGGAGCAGCAAGTCGGTGCTGGTGCTCGGCGGTGTGTTGTCGCTGCTGTTCGCCTACCCGTTCCTGGCGCTGCTGAACACCGGCGAAAGCCTGATGATCTACCTGGCCATCGGGATCGGCACCGGGATCCTCGCGCCGATGATGTTCGCGCCCCAGGGCTCGTTCCTCAGCCGGCAGTTCCCGACCCAGACCCGCTCTTCGGGCTTCGGCACCGGGCGGGAAATCGGTACCGCCATCGCCGGCGGTTTGGCGCCGCTGGGGGCCTTGTCGATGGTGGCCGCTTCGACCACTCACTCGACGGACGGCGTGGTGATCATCCTCGCCATCGCGTCGGTGCTGGTGGTGGTGTTTGCCCTGTGTGACCAGGGCCGCAAGCACTCGGCATTCAAGAACTGAGGGCAAAATATTGCCCAAGGGGTGCATCCGCGCCCCTTCATCGCGCATCATGGGCACTTTCATGCTCAAGGGAAACGTCCATGCGCGCTCTGTCATTGATGATAGGTGTCACGACGCTGGCCGCCAGCCTGGTGTTTTGCGCCACGGCGTCGGCGAGCGAAGAGAGTCAATTGATCGACTCGATCAACCAGTACCGCAGCCAGGTGCAGCGCTGTGGCGACCAGGGCTCCCAGGAATTGCCGCCGCTGGCGGTCGATCCGCGCCTGGTGTTGCCGGTCAATAATGTCGGCGATTTGCAGCAGGCCCTGGCCCAGGTGGCCTACCCGATGGTCAATGTACAGGCGATCAGCCTGTCCGGGCCGCGCGACGCGCAATCGGCAATGAAGGCGGTGCGCGAGAGCTTCTGCCGGGTGGTGCTGGACCCGCAATTTGTCGATATCGGCGTCAGCAACACTGGCCAGGACTGGCGCATTGTCCTCGCCCGCCCGCTGTTGAGCCGTGGCCTGGCCAGTTCCCAGGAGGCCGGCCCGCAGTTGCTGGAGATGGTCAACGCCGCCCGCAAACAACCGCGCCAGTGTGGCGAGCAAGCCTTCGCGGCCACCACCCCGCTGGCCTGGAACGCCCAGTTGGCGAGCGCCGCCGACAGCCATGCACGCAACATGGCCAACCATAATTTCTTCGACCACCTGGACCGCGACGGCCGCACCCCGGGCGACCGCGCGGAACTGGCGGGTTATGTGGCCCAACAGGTCGGCGAAAATATTGCCGCCGGCCTGGATACACCGCGCAAAGTGGTCGATGGCTGGCTCGCCAGCCCCGGGCATTGCGCCAACCTGATGAACCCGCAGTTCCGCGAATTGGGTGCCGCCTATGGGCTGGACCCAAAAAGCGACGCGGGAATCTACTGGACGGCGCTGTTAGGCACGCAATAGCGCTGCACTGGCCGGCGCTGCTTGGTATTGCCCTGTGTTGAGGGCAGACGTTATACCAGGGTTTGGTTACCCCTTGAGCGCCGCCTCAATCGCCGCAATGTCGATTTTCACCATGCCCATCATCGCCTCGAACGCGCGCTTGGCTGCCGCAGGATCGGGGTCGGTGATCGCCGCCGTGAGCAGGCGCGGGGTGATTTGCCAGGAGAGGCCCCACTTGTCCCGGCACCAGCCACAGGCAACCTCCTCGCCGTCATTGCCGACAATGGCCTGCCACAAGCGATCCGTCTCGGCCTGGTCATCCGTGGCGACCTGAAATGAAAATGCCTGGTTGTGCTGGATACCCGGCCCGCCATTGAGGCCCAGGCACGGGATGCCCATGACGGTGAACTCCACGGTCAGGACATCGCCCTGCTTGCCCGCCGGATAGTCACCCGGTGCTGTGTGTATGGCCTCTACCGAGCTGTGCGGGAAGGTCGCGGCGTAGAACCTGGCAGCCTCCAACGCAGCGCCGTCGAACCAGAGGCAGATGGTGTTTTTGTGGGTCATCTGGATGCTCCAAAAAGGCGATTGACCGTTTCAGTCTAGCCAACCCCAGAACCGGCGGCGCTGGCGCGTCTCCCCATCCGCCATCAGCGCGTGCTGCGCGACGCCGACTTCATTTCCAGCCACGCGAGCGCACGTACGGCCCCCATGGGGCGCGCGCACAGATAGCCCTGGCCCAGCTTGCAACCCAGCTTGAGCAAGCGCTGGCGCTGGCTCTCGTACTCGACGCCCTCGACCACGACCGCCATCCCCAACGCCTCCCCCAATGCCAGGGTGCTGCTGATCGCCGCACGGTTGCGGGTGCTGGTTTTCAGGTCGCGGGCAAAACGGGCATCGAGCTTGATTTCGGTAAAGGGCAGTTGGCACAGGCGCTCCAACGACGAGTAGCCGATGCCAAAGTCATCGATGGCCAGGCCGACGCCCATCATCCGCAGGCGAATCAAGGTGTCGAGCACGCCGGGCGAGATCTCCAGCAATCCACTTTCAGTGATTTCAAAGCTCAGGCGCGACGCTGGGATAGCGTAGCGCTCCAGGGCCTCACACAAACGCGGAAGCAGAGACTCATGGGCCAATTGCCCGGCCTCCAGGTTGAGCGCCAGCGACAACTCATGCCCCTGCTCCCGCGCCGCCTTGAGGAACGCAAGTGCCTGTTCGAGCTGGGCAAACAGCAGTTTATCCATCAGACCGAAGCGGCGGGCCTGCGCCATGAAATCCGCCGGGCACAACACCCCATACTGCGGGTGTTCCCAGCGCGCCAGTACTTCAAGACTGCTCGCTTCACCGGTCATTAAGTTGAACTTGGGTTGGAAGAATGCCTTGATTTCATGCTGTGCAATGGCCCGCTCCAGGCAAGCCTTGCTCGCGTGACCATAGCGAACCTGCCGAGACACGGGGTGCCCCGCCGCGACCGTTGTTTCCAGGTAGCGGGTCAACAGCGCTGCAATCGCCCCGGCCCGCACCGGGGTATCGACATAGCCCAGGAGGCTGCTCCCCAGCAGGCCGATCAGACGTTCGATGGCCTCATGCAGGTCTTGGGACCGAGCGCTGCACAGGATGATGGACTTGACCCGCCGGGTGCGGCTGAGCACTTCAAGGTTCGTCAGCCCTTGCACCCCATGCTCCTTGAGGGGGCAGAGCACAATATCCACCGGCCCTGTGCGCTCAAGCACTGCCAGGGCAGCGGCCACGTCGGCCACGCCCATCACCCATTCACACCCCGAGTCCTTGAAGACCTGGGTGGCAACGAGTTGCTTGAAAGGATGCTCTTCGACGACCAGAACACGAATCGGCAGAAAGGACATGAAAAATCACAGATGAAATGAAAGTGCCCCCATTCTCACGACTTCTCCTACCGGCGCATTTAGGAAAGCTCCTAAATGGAAATCGAAAATTCCGTGTTGGGTGGCTCTTACACGAGCTGAAAACGCCGTAGTGCACGTGTGGGAGCTGGCTCCCACATTCAATCTGCATTGTTTGCCGTTGCCCTACATGTCGTAGCGCAACACCAAACCCACCGTGCGCGGCGCGCCCACATCGACAATATCGCCGCTGCGGTTGTTGGTGATGTATGCCTTGTCAAAGGCGTTTTTCACAAAGCCGGAAACCGCGACGTTCCGGGTGACCTTGTACTCGGTGTTGAAGTTGACCAACCAGTAGTTGTCGCTCCGGCGCTCACCCGTGACCTTGCCTGCCGTATCGAACTCATACTCCGACGGCGCGGTGCTCTGATACACCAGGTCGGTGTTCAGGGTCAGGCGATCATTCCAGCGGTAGAGGCCGCCCAGGGACAGTTTGTACTTGGGCGAATAAAGAAATGCCTCGCCGCTCATATCGCGGCCGTCACCGGTCACGAAGTCCTTGTACTTGCCTGCGGTGATCGAGCCCCCAGCCGTCAGGGTCAACTGTTCGCCCAGGTCTTTCTCGACAAACACTTCCAGGCCCTTGATATCGCTGCTGCCGGCGTTGAATACCTGGACAAAGTCGGTGTTGCGCTCCAGCACGCTGACCTGCTGGTCCTTCCAGTCGGTGTAGTACAGGTTGGCGCGGGTGCGCAGGGTCTTGTCGAAGAACGAGCCACGGTAGGACAGCTCGTAGTTGGTGGTGTATTCCGGGTCGTAGCCCTCATGGCCGCCACCGGCACGCACGTTGACGCCGCCACCGCGATAGCCCTTCTGCACCATCACCCCCAGGTATTGGTTGGCGGCCAACTCGAAGTCCAGGCCCAGTTTCGGCAGGAGTGCATCAAACGACTTGCTGACCTTGCCGGGGCTGGAGAAATCGTCCTGCTTGATGTCGGTATCGTTGGTTTCGTGGTCATAGCGCAGGCCGGTGATCAGGGTCCAGCGCGGGGCGAATGTCCAGTTGATTTCACCGAATACGGCCTTGCTTTCAAGGGTCGTCTCGCCCTTGGCAGTGCCGAACAGGACGTTGTCGAACAACAGGCGGTCATGGAAGTTGTTGGTGTTGTGGCCGTAGTAGGCGCCGACAAAACTCTTCACCGTGTCGCCGCTGTAGTTCAGGCGCAGTTCCTGGCTGAACAGGTCGCCGTCCTGGGTGCGCAGCACCACCTGGTTGGCGTCGGCGGACTGGTCGAAATCCAGGCGCGCGTCGTAGTCCGAGCGGGTATTGGCGGTCAGGCTGGTCAGCGACCAGTTGTCGTCCAGGCGATAGTCCACCTTGGCGCTGAGGGTGTCCTGCTCAAGCTTGTCATAGGCCTTGGTGTTGGATGTCATCTTGTAATAACGGATCTTGTCGTTCTGGCGCATGGCCGAGTTGTCACCCTTACGGCTTTCGCCATGGGCGTAGGTCAGCAGCACATCCAGATCGTCGTTGGGCAGGATCAGCAGCTTGCCCCGGGCATTGCCGGTGCGGGTCGGGTTGGCGTCGTCATGCAGGGCGACGTTGTCGATATAGCCGTCGCCTTCCTGGTAATCCACGGCAATACGCCCGGCGATCTTGTCAGCAACCAGCGCGCCGCCACCGGCCACCGCCGCACCGCGCTCGCCGTAGTTGCCCATGTTGGTGCGCGCTGCAAAACTCGGCTCGAAGGTGGGGTTGCGGGTCTGGATCACCACCGCGCCGGCCAGAGAGTTACGGCCCTGGGTGGTGGATTGCGGGCCGAGGAACACTTCGACCTGGTCGACGTCCCACAGCGGCATCGGGCTGAGGGTCAGGGCGCGGTTCGGTTGCACGGCGCCATCGACGAATACCGACACCGCACCGTTGAGCGTGGCCGGGCCCTGGTCGTCGAAACCGGACACCGGCACGCCGCGAATCCCCCAGTTTTCATTGCCGGACTGGTTGTACACCCCTGGCGTGCGGGCCAATACATCCACCAGGTCACGGTCCTGCTTGTCACGCAGTTGTTGCTCAGTCACCACCACCACGCTTGACTGGGTCTGCTCCAGGGTACGGTTGATTTTTTCACCGGTGACGGTGATCGGCGCAATCTCCAGAGCGCTCGCAGGTTCTGCGGCCCACGCACCGTTGCACAGGCAGATAGCCGAACCCACCGCCGCCATTGTCGTTTTTTTGAAATTCACACCCTGCTCCCCTACGCCTGTTTTTTTGTTTTTCTGATGCCCAGAACGCTGTGTGTGCCCAGCCGGCGGCAGTCTAATCGAATCCTGATGGTAAAGAAATACAATTGATAACAACTCTCATTCAGCACTTCCAGTTGGAGTGTGACGAAGCTGATACCCCCGGGCACCATGGCGTTTACTCCACGTTGACCATTCAAAGGGTAGTCGTTACTATCGCCAAAACCTACCGACCGGTAGGCAGTTTTTTAAGTTGGAGGCTGTATGAATTCGCTCCCCACCCACAGGGCCTCCCTGCGGCTGGCTATTGGCCTGGGACTGATCGGCGCCCTCGGCCCGTCGGCTGTCGATATGTACTTGTCGAGCCTTCCCGAGATTGCCCGCGAGTACCAGAGCAGCTTCGCCAGCGTGCAGTTGACCCTGACGTTCTTCCTCCTGGCCATGGGCGCCGGCCAGTTGATCTTCGGGCCCATCGTCGACGCCTATGGCCGCCGCCGGCCCCTGCTGGCCGGCCTTGTGGTGTTTACCCTGTGTTCACTCGGCGCGGCGTGGGCACCGAGCCTTGAGGCCTTGATCGCCCTGCGCTTCATACAGGGCCTGGGCAGCGCTCTGACCCTGGTGGTGATCATGAGTATGGTGCGGGACGTCAGCGAAGGCGTGGCCGCAACCAAGCTCTTCGCATTGTTGATGACCATCGAAGGGGTTGCGCCAATCTTCGCCCCGGCACTGGGCGGGGTTATCGATACCCACTACGGCTGGCGTGCGGTGATGCTGGTCCTCGCCGCTTTTGGCCTGGCGGTACTCGGCAACAGTTGGCTGTCGCTGCCGGAAACCCTGGCCCCCAGCCAAAGGGAACCGCTGCGCCTGGGCGCGGTGTACCGGACTTACCTGGCGATCGCCAGGGACCGGCACTTCCTGCGCCCGACCCTCGCCGTGACGGCGGTGTTCTTCTTTCTGTTTGCCTACATCGGTGGCGCAACCCTGGTGTACCAACAAACCTACGGCCTCAGTCCACAAGCGTTTGGCATGCTGTTCGGCGTCACCGGCGTGGCCATCCTGATGGGGGCGATGAGCGCCGGTAAGCTGGTCAGCCGGCTTGGTTTGCGCCGCCTCTCGTTGATCGGCGTGTCGTGCCTCGCCGCCGGCTCAGCCATCGCCCTGGTTTCCAGCGTTACCCACCTGGGCCTCCCCGGTATAGTGGCGGGTATGGCCGTGGCCCTGTTTGGCCTGGGCATCGCCGAGTCCACGCTGATGTCGCTGGTGATGTCCTCGCAACAACGTGCCCTGGGCTCCACCGCCGCACTGCTGGGCGCCTTCCAGCTGTCGATCTGTGCCAGCGCGACACCGCTCTCGGCCTTGGCGCTGACCTACGGACCGGTGGCTTGGGCAACGTTGCTGTTGGCCAGCGCATTGTTGACTTGCCTGCTGACCACCATCAGCCTCCCCCGGGGTACAGGCGAAACCTTTGACCTGGCCGGGCACTGATCAAGGAGCACTACCATGACATCCACCGTCCTGACCTCGGCTGCCGAACGCATCGCGCACCTGGCCCTGGAGCAATTTGCCGAGCATGGCTACGACGCCGCCTCACTCAATGACATCGCTGTGCGCGCCGGCATCAAAAAAGCCTCGCTGTACGCACACTTTGCGAGCAAGGATGCGCTCTACGTGGCCGTACTCGAGCTCGCACTGCGGGCCGAACGTGACTACGTGCAAAGCCAATTCGCGAAAAACGCCCGATCGATCAAGGCCCCCGGCGAGGTCTATCTCAACAACCTGCAACGCCGCCATAGCGCCAATGAATCCCTGCGGTTCCTGCTACGGGCCGCGTTTTACCCGCCGACGCCGCTACGAGACGTGGTCATGTCCGGGTTCAATGACTACATGGCCACGATCCGCAGCCATTTCCAGCAGGCGCTGCTTAAAAGCTATCCAGACATCGATGAACAAACCCTGGAGGTACTGGCAGAGGCCTACCTGGTGATGATCGACAGCCTGCATGTAGAACTGACCTACGGCGACGCACAGGCCTACTCACGCCGCCTGGAGGCACTGCAACGGTTAGCGCGGGCGGTGGGTTACGCTGAGATTATTCGTCGGCTGCGTGGATAAGCACGCTGGCGGGGCTTGGCGTAATGCTGTCCAGTTAATCGGCAAACATAAGTGTGTCTGTGGTCGGCATTCCGACCACAACGCAGGCTTGCTGGGTAAACGCGGCGCCCTCTGATTCTGCGCAAGCAAGCTCGCTTGTACAGTGGGCCTGTTGTCACACGCCCCTCCCCGGCCAATGTAGATCACTGATATGGTGGGCTTTTTTCCCAAGCAGGCACACCCGACCAGGCAGAAAAAGAGCACATGCAAACTTGCGCCAAGGTGCCTTGATCTATATATTCCCTAGCCTGCTGCACTGCTCAGGCGCTTTGCTGAACAAAGCCTGCTTGAGTCGCTTCATCGCGCTGCCGCCCGAATGGCGAAACTGGTAGACGCATGGGACTTAAAATCCCCCGCTCGTAAGGGCGTCCCGGTTCGATTCCGGGTTCGGGCACCATAGATATCAAGGGCTTGCATGATGAACCTCATGCAGGCCCTTATCTTTTCTGCTCCGCAATTTTAGGCCCTGCTCCGCAACTCTCTTCCCGGCGTCCTGCCGACAGCTCACAATCCACCACCAAGCAACCCAACTGCTGCGCTGTTCACTCCAAGGAGGAACACCGATGCCGAACTCTGACCTACTCCCTTCCCTACTGTCCAAAGTCAACGAAAACCAACTCGCCCTTGAAGCGGCCATCATGGAGCTTACGAACTGAGCTTTATCACAAGCAAGCTAAATTCACTTGAATGGGCGCTTGCGCGGGCTACAAATGGGGCCTGGGGAAGCCCCCCATGAAAATTTTGCCGAGTGATCTAAGCTGAAGTTTCTACCGAGGGCTTGCCGATGTGCGGAAGACTTTCACAGTACAGCGGAATTCATGACTTCGTTACGGCACTGAGCATGCCCAACGCCCTGGCAAACTCAGTGGGTGAAGCACCGCTTGAGCGTTACAACGTGGCACCAACCACCCAAGTCGCCCTGCTCCACCAGCAGGATGAAACGCTGCACGCAGACCTGGTGCGGTGGGGTTGGCTTCTTGCCAGTGGCCCATGCGCTACCCTGCTGGTGCCATCTCGACCGCTACACAACGCCCTTTCGTCCGCACCTTCTGCACCAGCCGCGCTCTGTTGACGAACACATTGATCTCGCAACTGCCTGAGTGCTGTACGTCTTCCCAGTATTCTGCGTGCACAAGTTGCCCGTTCTGCGGCCCCGTGTAAGTACCCGCTGCTTCACGTGAGACATAGCTACTGTCACGTACATACCTAAGCACTACCATATCTTCCGCCGGCGCCACCATGATCTGCCTTGGCACACCGAAGAAGTCGATCAGTTCGCCCACCGGGCGATCTTTCCAGGCACTGCTGGCCGACAATGATGCACAGCCACTGAGCAAGGTGGCGAGCAGGGCCAACATAAACAATCGGTTCATAAGGTCTTCTCCCTGAAGGTCGCGTTACTTGGCAGGCATCTGCGCGAACCCTTCATCTATCTTCTGCATGATGGCCGTCTTGGCGGCCTCGCGGTTCAATATCTCGAAGAACTGCGGCCCTGCCTTGCTCATTTGCGACGCGGACATCACACCCAAGTGCTCCATCTTCTTGGCCTGGCGTTCAGTCGGCTTACAGACAAAGTCACGGCTTTGCACCAACCAGGCGTCAGGTTTGCTCTGCCATTGGCTGGAATACTTCGTATTGCGAAGCTCATTGAACACGCTGCGAAAATCCGCTGCCCCCATTATTCGCACGCGGTTCTTCGCACAATCGATTTCGACATCGTAAGCGGTGAAGTTGGGTTTACCGGGCTCTTCGTAAAGTTGATAGACACCCAATGATTTCGCGCCACCTGGGCGATTGACGATGTGAGTGGGGTCGCCGTCTGCGATGAACACCTGATTCTTGCCCAAGGCACCTTGGTGGTGAACGACCCAGAAGTCGCCCTTCAGCACTTCGCTCGCCTGGGCAGAGAGGGCACTACACAGTAATGCGACAGGTAGGAGATGCCTTGTAAAAGCGATCATAGGGGCGGTCCTTTGCCGTTATTTTTGAAGACAATAGCTTCACACCCTGGATATGAGGCAAAGGGCCACCTAGCACATTCGTACTATTCATAAGAGACTTCTACGCCAATACCATCGTGACACAGGCGGCCATGCGCTTCGGCGCTAAAGCACTAGAAAAAGGATTTTGGAAAATGTTAAAGAAAATAACCATAGCTGGTTTCACTCTTGCACTTGATGCCGAGCGCGAAAAATTCGCGCTCTAATCTGAGATAAATAGCTTCAGGTTCTTTTGCATCCGTTGCAACAGAATATCAAAACAGACCGGCAGGTTCGGCCTGAATGTCCCAGCTGAAGATCAGCACCTCCTTTGCGTCGCTCCCTTTACCACCACCGACTGTGTACTTGATGTCGGTAGTCTCCATATGAAAGCCAGCGAACACCCTGCGGATGTCCGGGTGGTCGTTGAGGCTGACGATAGCCTTTCCCTTGATCTCACCCAGAAGTTTGGCCATGTCTTCATATTGCTCAATCCCAAATGGAACGCCATAGCCCTCGGTCTGCCAGTACGGAGGGTCGCAATAGAACAACGTGTGTTCACGGTCGTACTTCTTCATCACCTCCTGCCATCCAAGGTGTTCTATATAGGTGCTGCTAAGGCGTAGGTGTGCTGCCGACAGTGTCTCCTCCAGTCGCAAGAGGTTTAGACCTGGTGGTGTGGTGGTTGCCGTACCGTATGTCTGGCCATCAACACGACCGCCAAAGGCAGATTGCTGCAGGTAATAGAACCTGGCAACTCGCTGAATATCTGTGAGGGTTTCCGGCCTGGTCATCTGCAACCACTTGAAAACCTGACGGCTCGACAAGGCCCACTTGAACTGTCGGACAAACTCCTCCAGGTGGTTCTGAACCACCCGGTAGAGATTGATCAGGTCGCCGTTGACGTCATTAAGCACCTCGATAGCTGCCGGTACCGGCCGGAGAAAGAACAGTGCGGCACCTCCTGCGAACGGTTCGACGTAGCAACTATGTGCGGGAAACAGCGGGAAGATGCGGTCGGCGAGACGGCGTTTGCCGCCTATCCAGGGGATGATCGGTTGCGCGGACATGTTGCCTCCTGAAGGTTTTGAACGCTCGATGGCGGTGTCAGGAGGCTCTCGGCCTTCAAATGGTTAAGTGTCCGGCAACGCGGGCACTTGATCTGTAACTCAGCGAATTCACGCACTGCGGCGAGCTTCCGGCCACAATGGCCACAACGTATCTCTTGCATCATCTGCAAACCCTTTGCACTTCTGGTAGGCTCCCTGTCGCTCACGTGAGCGGGAGGGCCTTGGCTGGTTTGCAGGCTAGATCTGCTGACTGGCGGTCAGCCAAGGTGCTCGAACACCTTGGCTGACAGCCCTCTTCTATTACTGAATTGTGGTTTGCAACCACAGCGGTTCTTTTGGCCGCAGGGTTGGATCAGGGAAACCAGGCTGACTCGGCCAATCCCGAAGATCCAGTCTGTACGCCTGCAGCGCCTGGTACTCCTCTTTGCTCAACGTAGTGTCGCGCTCAGCTTCCATTTGGTCTCGATGGCGTGTCACTAGCGGGTCTGTTGTACCCAACTGACGATCCCTCCAGGCACGTTCCTGTCCCGCTAAATCCTCCAGCGGGACCTCAGGTTTGATCCAGGTAGGTCGCCCCTGCTCGTCGCTGCCACGGCGCATTCCTTGCGGTGGAGGCTGCTGACCGTACATTTCCCATTCTTCAACTGTTACCTCTATCGCGTCTTGCGGCCACGTACCCGCAGCGTCATAGGCGCTCCGTTCAGACAGAAAGAGGAAGGCCCGATCTTGAGCGCTGAAGTAAATCCTTTCCGGCGTTTCAGTTTCTTCGTCGATCATCTTTATTTTCCAATGGCAAAAATCAGCGGTTTAACCAGGGACTGGTTGCCCGTGCCAAACCATTGAGGGAAGACTTTCACCCCCAGACGGTCCCAATATTCCATCTGGAACATCTGATCCGAGAGGGTGTTACTGCTCGTAGAGCGAGTGAAAACACCGGCGAAAAGACACTGGCTGGGGAATGCAACGGGATGGCTAATTGCCGGGTAGGAGTCGGTTTCCGCTCCTGCGAGCGGGCCTTCGTACCACTGGATGTACAAAGGGCCGCTGCTGGTCGGGATCACCAAACGACCGTTGGCCGTCATGGCTGCAGCTGCAAGCACATCAGCGGTGTTGGCCTTGAGCGCCAGGGCATTGGTTACATCAACCGTGTTCGCCTTGGTTGCAGGATTGAAATTGCCCTCAGTCCAGATTTTCTTATCACCCCAAACCAAATCGCCCAGTACGGACATTTTGAGGTATCGAGCGAACTTTCCCGACCAGTTAAAAAGGATTGACGGCGCCCAGTTCAGATCGGTCTGACCGCCAGCGACCTCATTAACTTCCCTGATCTCAATCGCGCCGCCCTTACCATCGGCACCACCATCCGCCCCCGCAGCAACCGAACCAGCCAACACCGGCCGCTGACGACTGGGGGCACCTATCAAAAGTGATGTGGCCTTATCAGCCTTGAGGCCCAAGGCGTTGAGAATCGTGGTAGCAAAGTTGGGATCGCCGCCGAGAGCATCAGAAAGTTCCTTGAGCGTATCGAGTGCGCCAGGGGCCGAGTTAACCAGAGCCGCAATGGCGGCTGCAATTGCGGCATTCGCCTGATCCTTGGTGAAAGCATCGGCAATACCGTAGCCACCGAGGGTCGTGGCCTTGTTGGCTTTGAGGCCCAGAGCCGCCGTAACATCAGCGCCGTTCGCTTTGCTGGCGGGATCGAAGTTACCAGCGTGCCACAGAGTACTCCCACCCCAGAGCAAGTCGCCGACACTCGACATAGCCAAGTCTTTGGCCTTTTGCCCTTGCCAGTGGAAAAGCACGCGGGGCGCATACGAAAGGTCCGTCTTGGTATTACCGACCGCTTGGGCTTCACGAATCTGGAGGGCCCCACCTGTGCCGGAACCGTCAGTGCCGCCAGGGAGAGGGGCAGCCAATACAGGCAGTTGTTGGCTGATAACCCCAACACGCAACGCGTCAGTGATGCCATAACCGGCCAGTGTCGTCGGGTTAGAGCCTGAAACTGCCAGCCCTTTTACGTTGAACTGAACCTTCGTATATGTTCCCGCCTCAATGCCGCTGTCTGCAAGAGTCAGAGTTATCTCAGTATCGCCACTCCCGTCATAGCTCCCGCTGCCAGTCGCAGCCCCTTTGAACTTCAATGTGCGGCCCGTCGCCAACTTTGCCGCGACCGCCACTGTGGTTGTGCCATCAATTATCTTGGTGATCGCAGCCTTCAACCAAGCCGTCCGGTTACCCAGTTGCTCGGCCTGCTTGTTTGAGATCCCTCCCGGACCGCCAAGGACCCGATCAGACGTCTCAATCTGATACGTGCCTTCAGAAAAATCTTCTGTTTCCGGCAAGTTAGCCATCAAACACTGCTCCCATGGTTATACAGCCCGTCATAGTGAGCGGCGCCGTTGTAGCGGATGGCCACGGCTTGATATTCAAGCGAGGCAAGGCGGCGCCCAGCGGGCGCGATTGAGGACAACATGCGACGGATCAGATAAGCCTGATCGTTGGTAATGGGGTCATTGAAGATCACGCGATAGGCAGCCCATGCGCGCGAGTCACCGTACAAGTACAGTCCGTCAAACATGATGCTGCCGTCGTACTGGCGTCCGCCGAGCCCTTCCTGCAGCTGGACTTCACCGAAGCCCAGCAAGCGAATGATTTCGCGGATCGCCCAGGGCGTTCCCTTGTAACGATGAAGCTCGACTGCATTTTTGATCAGGTTCCTACGAGCATCCTCCGATTCAGCCAGCATCCAGACGGCCTCATCGAGCAGGCTGAACTGGTCGGCCAACACCGGCAGTAAAGGCGCTTTTACCAGGTCGACCAGGTACACCAACATTGGGTTGAGGTCGATGCCGGCATGACGCTCTTCAAGCAGTTTGCACAGCAATGCAAAGCGCTCATCGCCCGCCAGTGCGGGAGGTAGGGTCAGTTCAGCCATCAGCAGTCCCCGCATAGAGGATCTCGATGCCGGAGCAATCTGCCCAACCATGACGCTGCAGGTCCAGCGTTGCGGACGGTAGTTCCAGAGCAGATCGATACACGCCCATCACTTGAAGCCTGGCGTTGAGCTGCTCAGGCACGATGTCTATGCCTAATCCGGCTCGCAGTTCCTGGGCGTAATTCTCGGCGGCCTTTTGCACAGCAGCCAGAGTGGACTCCTTGTCGGTCCAGGAGTACAGGGTGATATGCGATCTGATACGCCAGTCGATCCGGTCCGGCATCTGCGCTCGCACCGTGTCACACAAGGGGCGCAACTTTTCCCCGCTCAGATAGCTTTCGACTTGTTCCAGGAGATTTGCCGTAGGCATTCCCGTCTCAGTCAGAGGGTGTATCGCGACCTCGCCATCCGGTAAGCCGTCGTCGGGGCCACGTACTGCCACATCAATAATGGACTGGTGAACCGACAGCGCGTGGTACCGATAGGCGCCGCGACTGCCTGCTGTGGTGTAAGCCTCAGGGGCAAGGATGATCCGCTCCTTGTAGCGGTCGTCAGACTCGTCCTCTACGCCATCCGCAGGCACCGTGCTGTTGCTCGCGGCCAACCCGGCGAACGGTTGACCGACCAAGGTATTGATCTGGCCGATGGCCCAGCCGTTTCCAATCACGCCCGCTGTTTCGCAGATTGCGCGTACTTGCACTGACAGTGTTCCAGCTTTGATTACCGCGTCCTGTCGGGTGAGGAAGGCCACAGCACCATTTTGGGTGGTGATCCGGGTGCCGGTTGGAATCAGGCGATCCTGTGGCTGAACCTGCGATGCAACGAATAGGAACGAACAGACCGCACCCATAGCCAACAGGCGCGGGGTGCCGACGAGGTCGCCCAGGTAATCAAGGATCGGCCCACTACTGAAGCGCACCAGAAGCTTTTCCCCGGCACTCTGGATCGCAGCCTTGATGCGGGCCTCCGAATAGGCCACCTGGTTAATGAAGAGGCGCTCGATCTGGGCCGGGAACAGCGACTTACCTGAGTCTCGCTCATAGAGCGCAATCAGCTCAGCCTCAATCGCTGCTGGGTCAATCTTGACGAACTCGGGTTTAGGCAGCTCGCGCATAGGGCACCTCAGTCAGTTGAGGAATGCCGTCGGCCACACGCCATTGCACACGTACGGTGACGTGTTCGACGTCGATGTTGACTTGCACCTGGACGACGGATACGCGGGCTTCCCAGCGGCGAATGGCGTCAACGGCTTCACGCACCAGGTGCGGGGTAACTCGGTTTGTGGGCCAGTCGATATATAGATGAAGGTCGCTGCCGAACTCTGGTCGGTGGGCATCACTGCCCTTGGGTGTGGTCAGGATGATGCGTATAGCCTGGTCAATGTCGCGGAGGCCCTCGACCACCTCGCCGGATGCGCCGAGGGCAGGCTGCCAGTGGGCGGCAGTGATACTGGTATAGGGAATGGGCGTCGTCATGCCCACATAGTGAATATGTCGTCTACGCTAGACTTTTAATCGAGTTTAAAGACAGTTACATCAAACCTAAATTGGGCAGGAAACTTGGAATGGAAAGAAAACCAAAAATAGCCGTACGCAGACACCTTCGGAAAGAAGTTGGCTTTGGCTGCCCAATTCCTGGTTGTGGTAGTCCATTTCTAGAGTGGCATCACTTTGATCCGCCTTGGCGCGAGAAAAATCATCATAACCCTGAGGGGATGATCGCCTTGTGTGTCGAGCATCATGCCCAGGCAGACGGAGGAGCTTTTACCATTGAGCAGCTCAGGAGTTTCAAGGGCTCGGCAGATTTAGCTGCAGAGGTTAAAGGACGGTTTAACTGGATGAGAAATGATCTGTTACTGGTTCTTGGTGGCTGCTATTACCTGGAAACCTATGAAATTCTTCGATACAAAGGAGATCGAGTGATATGGCTGAGCCGGGACGAGGAGGGATATCTGCTCCTGAATGTTGCCGAATCAACCGTAGACGGTGAGCCGAGGTTTTCCATGGAAGAAAACTTCTGGACAACGCATGGCAAGGAGATAGATATCGAGTGTCCCCCCTCTGGCAAAAAACTTTCAGTGAAATATGCCAATGGTGACTCTTGCTCGGTGGAATTTCTGGAGTTAGCGAGTGAGGAGGCGCTCAGGAAGAGGTACGCGGATGCTCCAGCTGATCTGTTTAGTATCAAAACCCCCATCACGGCAGTTGAAGTGACCTTCCGATTAAAAACCGTAGGCGTAGATTTTGGTCCAAAGAAGACGATACTGGGGGGGAACTCCTTAAGCCTATTTGTCAAAAATTGTGGAGTCGGAATCGATATCCGTTAGTAACTAATCAATGGCTGTGGTTACTCGAATTACCCTCGACATCCATAACGGCTCCTGTTGCATTGACATTGCCGTCCACATTCAGGTTTCCATTTACTTGTAGGTCGCCGTTCAAGGCGACCTGTGGAATATTCAATGTCGCCGACGGCGCGTTTACTACCACTGGCTCTCCAGCTTCAACCGTGATGTTCCGCCCACACTTCACAAGCAATGCCCCCACACAATCCAGCGTCATGACCCCAGCTGCACGGTCGTAGGTTGAAACCGTCCCATCACTGAAGCGGACATAATCAGTATCTTCGTCTACGACTGGCGGCGGCTCAGCAGTCGAGTAGATCCCGCCCAGGTACACACCACCGACACCGTCGGCATCTAGCAGCACCGCGACCTGCTCCCCCAGTTCGGGCATCAGAGGACGACGCTGAGTACCCTGCGTATTGCGCTGGGGCACGTGGAGCCAATAGCTCTCAATGCCATCACGGTCATCCAGGCGGACCCGCACGCGGCAGGATGGATAGTCCACGGCACTGACCTCACCGTACTCAAGCTCAATGCCCATCAGGCCACCACTTCATGCTGAATGCCGTAGGTCGACAACGCCAGGTCAGGCTTGGTATTGGCCAGGGTCAGATTGATCAAGGGTGCCGAGATGCGGCAGACCTCTTTATCCACGGTATAACCAGAGCGGGTCACCCGGTGATGTGATGCGGTGATCAAGTAGTTACCACCGAGCATGCCCGCCGCAACCAGAGTAACCACATTGCCGCTCACCAGGCCCGGTCGCCCAATGCAGCTCCAACTGCCAGTGGTGCGTTCCCTGTTGGTTTTAGCCAGCTCAGCTTTAGCCTTCGCTTTGGAGACTTCTGCCGAGGCGCTGCGCTTACGCTGCTTCTTCGTATCGGCGCTGGTGGTGGTCTTGCTGGAGCTGCTGGGCACGGCTACGGTTTCTCCGTTTTCCATCTTGTAGGCAATCAACTGCTTTTTGGTCGGGTCTTTGTGCTTCACCTCGACGGCCTTAGGCACCACAGTGATCTGGTCACGCAGTCGGACACTGGCAAGGTCCTTTAACACTAGGCTGGCCACCGACACGCCCTTGGCCAAGTCGCTGATTGCGTGGAACACCATACGTCTGCCGGTCACCTTGAAGGCATAGTCGTACTCGCCGGCCAGGTTACGCAGGAAGGCCAGGTCCGACTCCTGTTGAGTTAGGCGATCCAGCTTGATCGGTTCGATACGACCGATCAGCTCCAGCCCTTGACGGGTGGCAATCTGCTTGGCGACCGCGTCCAGTGTCATGTTTTCGTAGGCTTTATGCTCAGTGGTACGCAGCGCTGTTTGAATGCCTGCGCCAAGGGCACGAATACTGATGGTCGACGGTGGACAGTTCAATTCGACCTCATCTATTTCAAAGCTGCCCACCGCCCGCAACGGCTCGCCTTCCCAGCCTATGGACAGTTTCAGTGTATCGCCGTGCCCTGGGTACCAGGCGTCCCGCCATTTGCCCTCGGTATCCTCCAGTTCTACCTCCAGGCTGTCAGCTTCCCCCGTCAGGAAGTCGTCGTAGGTCAACGACAGCAAGTGCTTGGTGACATCACGGGTGATATTGCGCTGCTGATAGGTGAGCACAAAGCGCGCCTCGGGTACCAGCTTGGGAATCAACGCATCCATGGTGGGAGATCCTCGGTCGAGGTCACGGCTTCCAGCATAGGGATGGCTAACGTCAGCCCAGCTGGAAGCGCGGCGGTGATGGGCACATGGGTGTTTGCTTCGACAATGGGCAAATAGCGGTGAGCGTCACCGTAGTAGCGCCAGGCCAACTGATCCCAGCGCTCTCCCTCGGTGGTTACGTGGGCGATAAACATCAGGCTCTCCGGGTCAGTACTTGAGCTGCCAGGCCTGCAAGGCGAGTGCTGGCGCTGTTCAGGGTGGTCGCTGCCTGTCCAAGGGACTCGCGGGAGCTGGCAAAGCGGTCGGCGATATTGCCCAGATCCACCGGGTTGAGGCTGGACCGAGAGCCCATCACGCTGCCCAACACGTTATCGCTCAGGCGGGACAGATCAGCGCCATCGTCAAGCAATCCGGCTGCGAGCTTGAAGCCCTGTAGCGGCTCAATGGCCCTGGCAGTGATGCTCAACAGCTGCGGCACCTGACCAAGAATCATGGACGGGTTGCCACTCTTCACGGAGTCGTACACGTTCTTACCCGCACGCAATACGTTACCTACGGTTTTGGCGTGCGCGATAGCCATCTGCGTCGGGCTAGCGGGCGGGGTCAATTTAGAGATCAGCCCCGGCGATCCCATGGCTGCTGCAGCGGTTCCACTCAATGCCGGATCAAGCAACCCTGGTCGGAGTACTCTGCGATTAAACGCTCCGGTGTACTCCTTCAGGCTGACCTGGACTGTTGCTGCAGCGATTTGGCCCACAGCAGTCCCACGTCGCATCGTGTTACTGATGTCCGTGATGACGTAGGCGCCCAAGTACTCGCCGCTGCCCATCACGAATGCCAGCGGCTCATGCTTGCTCTTGGCCTGACGCAGTGCCCGTAGCCGCTCCTCGGGATCACCCAGCATCGGATGCAAAACCATCGTAAGGTTGCAGGCGTCCAGGCCTTCGCCAATCCACTCCAGTAAGGGCTTGCCCTGGATACGAGCATGTTCCGCCCAATCAGCGGTGCCGCTTTGCTCCAGGCCACTGATGCCGCCTGCAACGGTGAACTCAATGTCTCCCAGGATCGCGAACATCAGGCGAAGCCCTCATCAGGTGAGCCGTAGCTGCGGCGACGTTTATCGTGGTTGTAGCGCTCCATAAATTTGACCCAATCGGCATAACCTGCCTGCAGAGCCAGTCCTACCTGGTCGCGTACATCAGAGCCACCGGGCACGTTGATCTGCGGAGAGAAGTGGTAAGTAGGCTGAACACTCGCACCAGGTGCAGCCCCTTGTCCCGCACCTGCGAAGCCTCCCATCATGCTCGCCCTGGACACATCAGCCGGGTTGGGCGGCAGCATGTCGACCTTCGACTGCGTTGCCATTCCCAAGGCGGCCCTGCGCACCAGGTCGGATTGCGAGGTGATGCCAATGGCCGCTCCCTCGCTGATGTTCGCCCCGTAACCCATGAACACGCGGCTTGGCGA
The DNA here is from genome assembly GCF_059422465.1 of Pseudomonas sp. GW821-FHT01D09. Taxonomy (NCBI): domain Bacteria; kingdom Pseudomonadati; phylum Pseudomonadota; class Gammaproteobacteria; order Pseudomonadales; family Pseudomonadaceae; genus Pseudomonas; species Pseudomonas sp. GW821-FHT01D09. Next base: position 283,009 of record NZ_JBWKWY010000002.1, on the reverse strand, counting down.
CTGGATGCCCAGGGTCTCGGTAAACCAGCCTTTCACCGACGATCCGATGCCTACCACGCTATCTTTCAGCGCTCCGGCCATATTGCTGATGCCGTTGACCAGCCCTGTCACCAGCATGCCGCCGAACTCACTGAACTTTCCGGGTAGCTCAATCCCGAAGTAGCTCATCACGCCAGCAAAGGCGCGGTAGAACAGCCCGAGCGGAGAGAAGTCCAGGATCAAACTGGTGATGCCGGACAGTCCGCCGTTGAAGCCAGCTTTGATTTCGGTCCACAAGCCGCTGAAGAAGCCCTTGATGGGCTCCCAGTAGCGGTAAATCAAATAGGCTCCGAGGGCAATGCCGGTGATCAACAAGCCGATTGGGTTCATCAGCAAGGCTCGGCCCAACCAGAGGACGGCCTGACCCGCGAGTTTCAAACCGAACAGCAATGTTCCGCCGAGGATCTTGCCCAGGAACAAACCACCACGTGCCACCATCATCAACGGTGCGCCGAGGGCCATAGTGACGCCACGTAAGAACAGGCCACTGTACCGCGCAACCGTGAGCAAACTGCTGCCAATACGGTTGAGGCCGCTGATGAAAGGCGCGAACTTGCCCATCTGCCACATGCCACGCAGCAAGGTCCATTTGGCAGATACCGTGGTGATGGTGGTGGACATGGCCACGAACGGCGACATCACCAGGTTGGCGCCGTAGGCGAGTCCGATGAAGGCCAGCTTGCCCAGCAGCAGGCCACCGACGAGACCAACTACACCTTTAATAATGCCGGGGTTTTCGCTTGCCCAAGTGGAGAACGATGCCATTACTGGAACCAAGGCCTTGGTCACATCTACTAGGGCAGGTAGCAACGCATTACCTACCGAAATGCCTATGTCTGAAAGATTGGTCTTTAAACTTTTAAGCTGCTCTTTAGAGCTGCCCATTCGCTTATTCCAATCCTCATCCAGTACACCTTTATCCGCAGCATCCTTACTACCTGATTTAATATCACCCAAGTTTTTTTGGTTTGCGAGCGCAGGACGAACAAACGAAAGTACTTGCTGATCAACAAACAGCTCTCCCAATTTGTAGGCTTCATCCAATCGGGCGAGCGCTATTTGCTTTTCTTGGTCATCTTTTAGATCCAGAGCTTTCCCATATTGGGCAGCAGCTTCGGGCGCCTTCTTCCCGAGATGCACCGTCAATATTTTGATCATTGCTTCAGCAGGCGAAAGACCTTCGCTGACTAAATTCTTCATGCTGCTTTTAAGATCAATACCCGCCTTCTCAAAGGCCTTTATCGAATCTGGGGCGGTAATTTTTGAAAGGAAGTTTTTGAAGTTGTTAGCGGCCTCATCATTCGTGCCTGCGCCGCGCCGAGCTATTTGCAGTGACGCTCCGATTTCAGCAACTGCTCTTTCGCCTGTAACCCCCAGTGCAGCGAACTGTGGGGTCAACTGTGGCAACCATTTTGCCATGTCAGCGAGTTCGAACTGGCCGCTTTTCCCGGCGAATGCCAGCATGTTCATTGAACGCTCTAAACCAGCAGCGCCAATACCCAGGTTATCGTTCAGTGCAATAGCAACAGAACCAAGATCGTCCATGCTAGCTCGGGTGGCGGTAGCGGCCTTGGCCATTACTGGAGCGTAAGCCGCGAGTTCCTTGGCGCTCGATATACCCCCAGCGATCAAGACACCCGTACCCTTGGCCACGTCGGTTTGAGTTTGGTTCCACCTCAACGCGGCCCCACGCATCACATCGCTAAGGCGTTTTTCCTCGGCCTCGTCGAAGCCGCCTGTAATGGCGATGTCACGAGTCTGGTCTTGAAAATCGATAGCAGTACGCATCGACTGCACCACAGGCGCGCCCAGAGCGACTCCAGTGCCGATGGTTTCCATCGCCTGGCCACGCAGATCCCCGCGTTTGTTTTTCAGCGTTTCGCCACGGGCAATACTGGTATTGAGGCGCTCCTGCTTGGTCTTGAGCTGCTCAATGGTGCGGCCGACCTGGTCGTATTGCCGGCGAAGGCGCTCGACACCGGTACCGCCCCTGGCGATAGACGCCGCTAGCTCCGTGCCCATCAGTTTCTGCTTGGTGGTCAAGCCATCGGTAGCGCGGCCCAGCTGCTGCACAGTGGACTTAGCCGAGCCAAACGCGGCGTGCAGGCTGCCCGATACCACGGCACCAATCTTTAACCCGACGAGGACTTCATTAGCCATAATTTGCTACGCTGTAAGCATGTTTGAAAAAGCCGCTCTGCTCACCGCCAAAACCCTTTATGCACTGGCCATCGGCGTCGGTGTGATCTGGCTTGCCGGGCTTTGCCTGGCGAACCTGCCCTTGTGGGCGGCGGTGCTGATGTTCTGCCTGGGACTGCCGTTGCTTGCCCTGGCAGCCGCCCCTATAGCAGCGAGCGGCGCGTTACTGGCGGGAGTGGTGGTTGGGTTGGTAGCTTTGCTCAGCGGTTCATTTGCTCGGAAAGTTCGATCCGGCGGTTGATCTCTCGCTGACATACATCAACCCAAAATCCGTACCGCTCCATCTCCAGTTCATCGATCTCAGACGGCTGCATCCTCAGTACCAGCAGCAGCGCCTCGTCCCAGGAATTCAGCAATGTCTCGTCCGTTGGACATTTCCCGCAACACCTCGGTGGCTGACTTGGAGTCAGCAATATCAAATTCCAGTAGGTCTTCCAGAGTAATGCCGAGCATCTTGGCGCAGAGCATGTCTTCCATGGCGCCTTCGTCCTTGGCCACTGCCTGAGCTGCACTGATGTCTTTGCGCTTGAGACGTTTGATAGGCAGAGATTTGAGCTGGTCGCCCGTGCCTGATTTGAAGGGAAATTTGAGGGTGAAACTGACTTGGTCGGCCACGTTTGATACTCCAGGTTGATCGAGTGATCGGTTGCTCTATGAGAGCCCTGAGTGTCGCGTCTGGACGTGGCGCTGGCTTTTAATCGAGTTTAAAGAGACAGTAATTGTTGGGGGCACCAGGCACCTTGCGCATTACTGTTCATCACGAAAGGAGTAAGAAAGCATGAGTAACGATCACGAATTCAGTTTCAGTGGTTTGGTAAGGACGATACTCAACTTATTGATAGATTCTTGTCCTTTGCAGGTTGAGATTACCGTTGAAACACTGAACCTTCCAAAGGGGGATTACGAGAAGAGTCCACCGTCTAGTGGGCTCATTCTGGGTTTTTATAATCAGACTCCAGAGGAGGAAGTTCTGAACAGCACGCTTGAATGGCTTATCGCTGAGGGCTACATCCGAGCAGGAGCGCGTGATCACTACGTTGCTACGTTGCAGACTCTGAAGCTCTACGGATCAGTTCCAAGTGCGCTGAGTTCTTAACAGGCCAACGGGCTATCAGTGAGGGATTGACAAAGCTGAAGGCATTTTGCTTAGCAAAATGCCTTCAGCTTTTATGCCTGACCGATGTTCTTCCGGTACTTGGATAGCTGATCCTCACCACCTACGCGGAAGATGTTGGACAGGTAGTCCAGTCGCACGATTTCCTCACCGTTCAACAGCTGGCGCACGTAAGTGGCTGAGAACGGTGTTTCGAACTTGGTGGGGTCACGTGGTTTGTAACTGCCCAGGGCGTATTCCTTGAAAGTCACCGTCATCAGCGTGACCAGCGGGACTTCATCCACCAGCCCCGCACTGTTGAACACTTGTACGTTCGAACGGCACTGCAGCTGCACACTTTTGAACGGTGTGGCCAACTTCTTCGCCGCGTCGTAGTAAAGGCTGTTCCACACGATCTTGCCTTCCAGCTTGTCGAGACCGTCGGGCAACTCAATCAGGCCGACCATGCCCAGTCCTTGGAAGTCAGACATCACGGCTTTGACCGTGCCGAGTTCGATCTCCTCGCAACGAGCGAAGAAGCTGTTGCCGTCCAGGTATACGTTCGCGTTGGCGATCCGATGCGCGCTAAAGCCAGCCATTATTCGGCTCCCAGTTTGACCAGGTATTCCCCGGTAATTTCGGTTTCAAAAGTGCCGCGTTCAAAGGGCACCGGCACGGTGAGCTTGTAGTTGATCAGCAGGTTGCCCAGTTCGACCTGCGTCTGTGGATTCCGTGTCGGGTCAAACCAGCACTCACCGCCGAGCAGAGCCTCGTCGCCGATCAGCTTGCGGAAGAACTGGTTGACGCTTTCAGTCAGGCTGTCGATCAGAGAGTTCGTGATCGGCATGTCAACGAACTGCAACGAGCTGTAGCGAATCGATTCGTCGGCCACATCCTTGGTCCGGCGCACGTTTTCGAAGTTGCGCATATGGGTCACGGTGGGCCATGCCGCCGTTCGGTTGCCCCAGAGACGCAGGCCGGTACCGAACGAATTGAACACGGTGGTCACGCCGTTTTCGTTAAGCAGGTTGACTTCGCTGTTCGGATCATCGACCCGCGCCGTCAGTGGCCGCTCCAGACCGATGACCCCAACCAGCTCCTGGTTGGAGCTGGACCACCAGTAGCCCTTTTCGTTATCTACCTTGGCCCGAAGGCCTGCGGCACGGATCGACAGAGGCTGCAGCCGGTCGCTGTTGGTGCGTGCGTTATAGACTTTCACGTGGGGATAGCACAGACGCGCCCGGTCGCTGCTGGTGTTGAAGTTGATAACTCCACGTGGCCCGCGACCCGCAATTACCTGCTGCACGGTGCTGCCGATGGGGGCATCAATGTAGGCAACGCCGCCCAGTTGGGTTGCTGACGCGATCAGCTCTACGCCCACCGAGTTCAAGGTACTGAACCCTGGCGCGATGAAAATCTTGGGGAAGAAGCCAAACAAGTTGTAGCTATCCGGGAACGCCTTCAAGCCCGTGCGGCGACCAGCCAGGGTGACCGATCCGATGATGTCAGCCGGAGTGACCTTGCTTGGATCAGTATGGGTGTAGTCCGCCTTGACGTTGGCAGCGGCAGGAATAGCGCCAGACGGCAGCCGCGTGACGCGACCGGTCAACAGGTCCACCGAGTAGTCGGTATCAGGTACATAGGTGGTGGCACCGTCCTCGGACTTCAACGCCAGAGTTTGCAACGCGCCGTGCTGCACCTGTAGCAAGTCGTTGTCCCCGAACGGGCGAGCCTGGCCGACGACATTGCTGCGATGCACCGCTGGATCAAGCACGTTGATCACCAGCACAGTCCCGGCGCCAAACACGTGAATCCCCGCAAGTGCATCGGCAATGCTGAAGCCTTCCAGATCTGGACCAAACTGGGCGTCGTCCACTTCGGTCTGCGACAACGTCAGCTCGTTGACCGGACCAATCGGTGCAGTACCGACCAAGGCAATGACCGCCGACTTGACCACGCGAATAGCCCGAGGGCCGCGCTCGACCTCGATAGTCTCGATGCCGTGTAGATAGTTAGCTGGCATTGGCTTTTACTCCTTTCTTTTCGGTGGTCGGCAGCAACACCAGGTGCTTCAGCTCCAACAACACCAGGGTGTATTCGTGATCAGCTGGAAGCTCGACCGGCTGGCCAGGTAACAGCTGCACGTCGAGCAGTTCACGCGACTCGCCAACGCGCAGCGATGCGCAGCTCTGAGGGCCGGTGTAACGGTATCGGGTCAGTGTCATGGGTATTCCTCGAAGCGGACTTCTTTCAGTGGCGGGCCGTCTTCAAGGCCCATGAGTTGTAATTGCACTGCGCGAGTGGAGATGCTCAGGCCGTATTGCCAGAGCCCCTGTACCTGACCGATAAAGTTCTCGGCTGTTGGGCGACACGTCATATCGCAGTACGGTGGCTTCCAGCCGGTCAGGCATTCGCGGATTCGATCCAGGTAGCTGATCGCGCCGCTGGTGCCATGAAGCTGGCGAAACACCAGCGTCAGTTGAAAGCTCATGTTGCGTGCCTGGAACACCGCGTCAGTGGACTCTGATGCACCGAACGTCGATTTCCCGTATGCAACCAGGATCGCGCCACACGCATGGTTGAGCCGGTACTGGACAGGGTTTTCGGGGAACAGCTCAATGGCCAGCTCGCGGTCAAAGTCCTTTTTCAACCGAGTGACAAAAGCGTCCAGCAGCTGCTCGGTTTGTGTTTTTGCCCTGGGCTGGCTCATCAGTAGCGCTCCCAGCGGTCATCCGTGAATTGAGGACGTCGCGCACGAACCCTGATCTCACCAGGCTCCGGCGCGGCTTGGCCGGTCGGCATACCCAAGGTGACTACGCCGTCGCGGATGCTTTCCAGCAGCTTGATGGTGTCCTTGCGGCTGTCCTTAACCGCATCGGGCACCATACCTTCCGGCCTACGCTGATAAAGCCAATGCCGAGCCAGGTACACCGCCGCATCCCGCAACACCGTCGGCACTGGATCAAGGGGCAGGTTGTAGCGACCACGTAGGTAACCGTCGACCAGTTCCTCTGCCTGGCGTACACCGTCCTCGATGACAGACTCGTTGGGGGTCTCAGCCGCTGGATCGTCATTGGATAGCTGAATCAGCGTGCGCTCAGGGATGGCGTTGCTGACGTCAGCGCGGGTGCAGTAGCGCATAGGTCAGCCCAACTTCAGCTCGACCAGGGCTTCAGGAAACAAGCACATGGCCAATGGGTTGCCCTGGGCTTCCAGGTCCCAGCCTTTACCCAACCGACGTGGCTCGGCCTTGCTGTAGAACGGTTGGCCGAGGGTGTTCACGGTCTCGTTGTAGTTGGCGGGTGCGTTGAACATTCGGAATACGCCACGGGCCAACGGGAAGACCTGAGCAATATCCGTTGGAATAAACCGTTGGCTGCTGACCGTAACGTCGTACTCGATAAATTCGATGCCGCCGAAGGTGAACCCAGAGCGCACATCACCACCGAGTCGATCCTGGGCTTCCTGATAATTGGCAAATGCGGCCTTGACCTTCTCATGATCAATCAACGCATCGAACCAATCCGGCCCGCACAGCGCCCGAAAACCGGTGACCATCACACCGCCGAGCTTCGACTCGGAATGGCGCTTGGCGTCGAGGCATGCCTTGCGCACGTTGGTGCTGGCATTGCTCAGGGCCACAGTCACTTTCTTCTGGGCGACTTCAAATTCCTTGTACAGGTCGAACATGGTTTCGCCGTCCGCATCCAGCAGCTTGCCGCGCAGCGCGCCGACACGTTGGAACTCGCGGGTGGCCTCAATGCTGTTTTTCAACTCCTGCAGGTTGTCATTGATTACGGTCGCAACTGGCGCGGCAGCACCTTCCTGACCAAACGCGGCAACCCCTTGCAGTTGGCTTGGCAAAAGAGGCCGAGAGATCGGCAGGTGCAGGGTTTCAAAGCTGCGGCGTTTGCGTTTACCTGCTTTCACCGGCGCAGGATCGTCATTACGTGACGTGTTGGGCACCAGGACCAGACGCCCCTCGCGCTCGTCGATCACCACGCTGGTGCTGTTGACGCCTTTCTCGTCGAACAAGCCCATGGCGCCGACTTTTCCCGGAATGGCCGGGAGTTTGTTGATGGCCGCCGTGAGGTTGGCAACGCTGAACATGTCTTGCAGATTCATGGAGTACTCCTAGTTAAAGGGCCGCACGAGCCACAACGCCCAAGGCATTGAGTTCGTCCAGGGCAGTCGATTTTTGGGCTTCGGTAATGCCTTCCGGCCAAACCAGTTCGGCGGTGGCAACAACAGCACCGCGAGCAATCGCGACACCTGTCGTGTCACCTGCCGTTGCGTCGATGTGTTCGCCAAGTACCGCAGCTGCCTTTTTTGCGGCACCAGTGCCTGCAAGGTCGAGCACCTGGAACTTGCCAGCCACCTTGGCCAGTACCTGCCCGAACGCGTAATTGACGCCCCCCAGCAAGGTTGCTTTTTCTTTGGTCCAGCCTGGAGCGACCTCTACCAGCAGCAAGTCGCCCAGGTCTTTGGGCTGATTGAACGTGGCCATGGGGCCTCCTATCGTTGAGCGCGGGCTTCAGCGTCTGCCAGCAAGGGGTTGGTGGATTGGTTGACGGACTTGCCAACGCGGGTTTTGGTGGCCACCTCGGCGAAGCTGACGCCACCCGCCAAGTCGTTGAAGATGGCTTTCAAACCATTGCTCAATGGCTCGCGCTCATCTTCTTCACCGAACTCCAGTGGGGTCTCGCTGGAGTCGGCGTAGTCCAGCGCCGCGATCACCGCCGATGCATGAATGGGTTTCATGCCCGCGGCTACGAGCTGTTCGGCGTATTCAACGTTCGATGTGTGAATGGCAGCCTGGGCGGCGGCGCGGTCTGCTTTGTCGCGTTTGGTGATGACTGCTTGCAGGCGTTTGTTTTCCGCCTCCAGGGCGGCGCTGTCTTGCTCGGACATGCTGGTTACCTCAGTGGCGCGAGTGGGTTCGGAAAAGGCGTTTTGAAGGGGCTGATCTGGTTGGCGTGCGGTTTCGGCGAGGCTGTCTATTGCCCAGGACGGGGCGACCTGGTCGGCAGTTTCTTTGTCGAACTTGCCAATGAGCCACTCGCGAAAGCGGCGCCACAGATCAGAGCTGACTTCGTGTCCGTAGTCGCCGAACTCGACAACGCCTTGCTCGCCGTCGGCCAGTTCGATGGGGCGCAACCCTTTTACCGATGGTGGCTGGGCGCCTAGGAAGCCAACGTGGCGCAGGTAGTACACGCCTGGCACAGGGTTGTTGGCAGCATCGGGGTGGTAGAAGGAAGCGGAAATTTTCTTGTAGCTGCCCTTGGCCACTTGCTCGGCGAACTCAGCATCGACCTGCGCTGGGACGGCGATAAGACCTTCTGGGGTGGCTGTGAGTGACTGAATCCAACCGGAGGCCGGGCCGTCATGTTTGGGATGGCCGATAACCATCGGCGCTTCGTGCAGGGCCGGGTCATACGCACGCACGGTGGCTGCCAGATCCGACTCGCTGAAGTCGAAGCTGGCGCCGCTCATCGCAGTGTGCTTACCGGGTCTGAAGATATGGATGGGTTTCATGGGGCTGTGCGCTGCCGTTGAAGGTGATGCGCACAGATTGAAGCGGGGAGCTGACGGCGGCTTTTAATCGAGTTTAAAGAGTGTCGAAAAAGGACTCAGTATCGCCCTTCAATCTTCAAGTGTTGAGTCACCACGAAGGGTGGAAATATTGGCCCGGATCTCAGTAGATTCATTAAATCCCAATAGCAAGCCTTGGCATATGGATGCTCAATTTCCTCGGGATACTGAAACCTATACATGGGTAATTCGTCACTGTCCGGCGGGGTATAACTTCTCGTGTACTCCGGTGCCAAGTAGTCTTGAATGCCCCATGTCAGCCCGTTCAAAAACTCCGCGATTGTGCTGGCGTGATACGCGCAAACGTCCTCATAGAAAATTTCATAAAAGTCACCTTGGGCAAGCATTGCTTGGTACAACTCAACGGACTTACCGGCTTTCTGAAGGTAGCGCTGTATATCTTCAGCTACGCCCACAGATCGCAAAGTGTTGTGCTTCGAGAGATTCCCGACGATTTTCATCACAACATATCTTGGGATAGAGATTTCGACCTGCAGATTTATCGATGGCAACCAAGCGTCAACGGTCATTTCCTCACGTAGCCAGTCCCTAAAAACAATCACTGCCTTTTTTAGTTTCTGCACAGAGCCATTCACTTCGAAGCTTGGCGCATCACAGATATTATTCATTGCTTGTAAATAGGGTATTGATGGAACGGGGGCTTTTGGATCAGTTTGCGATAAAAAGTCCACTAGGGTGATGAAAAAGAATTGTCGGTGTACCGAGGTTTCAAACCAAACGTTTTTATGCTCCCCCTTACCAACCACCGTCATCAGCTGATAATTGACCATTGACCTAAGTAGCTCGGTTACTGCTGACAAATAAATGACCTCATCTTCCATTTTGTTCATCTGATTGTCTCAGTCGGTTACTGTTAGATTCGGCATAGCCCGAAAAGAGGGCCAATAAGCCTTTATAAAGCGTTTACAGAGATTTTTCAGCCTCGATACCTGTGAACCGTAGCGACATGAACACACGGGCGCGCCTGTAGGCCCTACAGGCGAGCGGTTCTTTCGATGTGATGCATGGCCAACTCAAGGATTGCTTCCTCTGCATCAAGCTGCAGCTGCCCCTCGGTGTCCATCGGCAAAAACGGGCGGCCTGGAATATCACCCCACAGGTGCGGGAAGTCCGACTTTTTACCGCCGAAGTGCATCATGGCGGCGTAGGGCTTGTTGCTGCCAACCAAGGCGGTGCTGTCATCAGCACGGCTGCTGATCGAGGCTGCCAGTCCTGCAGCGCTGATCTGCAATATCTGGCCAGGCCAATTACCGCTCTTCGCCCGGCGCTCGGTGGTGGTGTCCGACAGATCCGCCCAGTCGGGTCGACCTTCCTCGGCGAAGTTCTCTTCGGTCTGACTGACCAGCTCAGCAGCGATGCCGCGCATCAGCGGCGCGACATCTCCCACGGCCCACTCAACTCGGCGTAGGGCGGCCTGCAGACGTTCGTGATCCAACTCAACAGTGATCATTTCAACTTCCCTACACAGCGGTTTGTTTGCGTTTCAGCATGTCAGCGAGGCCAGCACCTGGTGCATGGTTGAACCCTGGGTCCGTAAGGAAGGTAATTGCCTTGCCTGCTGCATCCGTGGTGCGTAGGCCCGTAACCTCGGCGGTGCGTATCTCGCCAGTTCGTTTATCCGTGCCTGTCTCAACCGTTTCGGTGAACATGCGACCTTCACTTGAAATGATCCTCAGACCACGGCGCCTTACCGACGCCTCCGTAAGTGCAACGACACGGCAGCGGCAATTGAAGCCGTTCGGTGGGAAGATCGCTGCCCAGATCGGATCATCGTGACGGAACACCTGACCATGTAACGCTCGATGGCTGGGTCTTGTTTTGCCATCCAGAATGGCGACGTACATCCAATTCGGATGGGTGTCCGTGGTTTCTTCCATATCGGCCTTACGGCCAGCCATGTAGGCGCTCTGCAGATTTGTCTGGTAGATCGTTCGAAGCCTGCGCGGACTGCCGAGCTGCACCAGCTCACCCACGCCTTGGCTATCAACGATTACCTGCTGGCCCCACCAACCTTGAGATTCCAGCGTTGGTTGCAGTGCGGCAATGAACTGTTTAAGCGTTTGCCCATCTTGGAGCGCCGTCTCCAGTGCGCCACGAATATCGGACAGCAGATCGAGACGCATGGCCTTGGCCACAGTGAAGGCCTGGTCATGTGCCTGATCGAGCATTTCCTGCCAGTTCCAAGTGATCGCATACCCTTTGGACTTCAGGTACTCCATAGCCTTTTCTGGCTCCAGGCCGAAAATGGCCTTGAGGTCAGCCGGGTTCACTGGTTTTGCGGCGCTGGCCATGTCAGTTCTCCCGGTCGGCGCTGGCGCTCAAACGGCCCCAGGTGTCCGCGATGAACATCAAGCGTGCCAGCGTCTGCTCAAGGGCTTGGGTATCCATCTGGGGATAAACCTCGGCCAACAGCCCGAGCGCTTCGCTGTCGGCACGGCCACGTTGCAGTGCTTCAATCAGCGGCGCTATTGCCTGTTCGCTTTGCTCCTGGAGCAACGACGCAGGCAGAGCGTTAATGGCCTGGTCGAGTGCAACCTGATCAAGGATCGGTTTGAGCGCGGATTCAGCGAACTCTGGGCCGACATCGGAAGGCGTCGTTTCAACGATGTCGCCGTCCTGCAGGTTGTAGGTGCGTTTGAAGTATTGCGGGGTGAAGGTGACGCCTGATTCGCTGAGGCTTTTGTCTCGCTCAGCCAGCACCTTATCAATCTCTTCCTGCTCCCACAGCTCGTAAACGGGAGCGATCACCTGTTCGCCAAAATTTATATCGACGATACGTCGAATCACAGCATTCAGTGATGCAGCAACAATTCCAGCATCGCCGTCACGAATATCCTTAGTAACCTCAGCCCCCGCCGTAGCGCTTGCGCGGGTGCTGTCTTTCTCTGTGGTCTGGTTTTGCCCAAGCATGGCCACGTTGATTTCGCTGCGGCAATATTCCAATAGTTCGCGGTAAACCTCAGCGCTGCCAGCCTTACCAGCGGCTTCAATGATCTGCACGCTGGAGTCATCAGGGATCGCCGCGACGGCGTCCTGCACCATCGCCTCCAAGCTATCGAGAAGCAGATCGGTCTCGCCGTCAGTGGCACCACGCGGGTGTTTTCCGATAACCCACGGGCTGCCGTACTTCTCGGTGAACTGCACCCAGAACTTCAACCCTCCCTTCATGAAGGTCGCGGGCCAGAAGCACATGCTGAGGTCCGGGAAACCGTATGGGTTCGCATAGGTAGCATCCTGGCGGGCAACGATAAACCGCTGCGGGTCGCACAGCTCACCGTCCTGGCCTGCTTCTTTGGATCGAAAGCGCAGTTCGTTGTCCTTGTCGTAGAAGAACCATTCGGCAGGTTTGCCTAGCAGGTCTTCTGGCACTAGGTTCATACCGACTGGCTGCCACATCAGCTCGACGGGCTGATATCCAAACAACGGTGCGTCGAGCAGCTCGCGAATGATGCGGTCCAGATCCAGATCCGTCAGCCAGTCGCGGATGAATCGCTCAACCTTGATGGGCGCCGCGCCGCGTTTGATCCCGCGCTCCAGTGAAAGTACCGACGCTTTACGGCGGCGGATGTTGCCGCCAACCAAAGCCGAGCTGCGCAAGTCACGATAGACCGTAATGTCCTTGCCCTGTGCCTTGAGGATCGGGTCAGGGTTTGGCAGGTTGGCGCCGCTAAAGCTGCCCGCGTCGGATCGGCCACGGGTGGCGATATGTTGATTGAGCGTCGAGCTGCGCTTGGCTTCGGCAAAGCTGACAAATTCAGTGGGGCTGACCCACAAGCCTCTCTTGTTCATGCGAACCCCTGGGTGATGCGTTTGCCCTGACGGCGGCGACGTGATTTGACAGAGACCGGGCCGGAGGTGACTTCCAGCGTGGCAAAGTTGGCGAGCGCGCCCGCGCCCGCGAAGTCGCCGTGGCGGTACAGGTCCGGGTCTTTTAGATCTTGGGAGCGAGCTTTGACGATCATAGGAATACCGTCCACTTGCTCGATGGCGCGCACATCCTGGTGCAGGTTGTCGTCCTGGGGCATGGTGATGGTGTTGTCCTCAAACAGGCCGACGAACTTCGGCATCCAGGCGCCGTACCAGGCTCGACTGATTTTCACTTGTTTGATGAGGTTGTGGCCGAACTCGTCGGCGGTCTCTTCGGCGAGCGTTTCACCGTTACCCGACGCATCGAGCGCCGCGCCGCTGAAGCGGGGTAATCCGCGCAGGGTGTAGAACAACACGAGTTTTTGCTGACGCGCGGGGACACGATGCATCTCGATGACAAAGGGCACGTCTCGGTGGCGTGACTGGTCGACTGACATCGGGCAGGCAATGGAGAAGTCGCGGTGGCGGGCGTAGTCCATGCCCAGGTAATGGCGCAGATCGAGAGGGAGCTGCTTTACCAATGGAGCCAAATACCGCTCTATCCAGTCCTCAACATAGGCGTCGCGCCGTTGGACAGATTGCTGGGTGAAGTCGTCCGGCAGCGCCAGGCGCAGTACTTCTCGGCCCGCTCGCATAGCGTCGTCGATCCACACGCCAGGAATACAAACACCGTTGCCGTCCCTTGGGATCGCGTCCAGCTCTTCGCGCATCTGTGCTTTGCGCGGGCCGTAGGCATTGCGGATCTTTTTGTACCAGGCTTCCTTGCCTTCCGCTCTGGCGGGTTTCCCGGCCATGAAGCACACACGTTCATACAAACCGTTGGCCACCGCGTCATCAAACGTTGCTCGGAACACCTCGGCACTGTCTCCATAACGCTTGTCCTGGATGTCGTTGACCATCTGATTGAAAGGGTTGGATTTGCCGTTGTGGGTACTGATGATGACGATACGACCGCCCCAGATCAGCAAGGCAGTAGCGGCATCCAGCACGGCGGACACGTCACGGTGAAACGCTGCTTCGTCGATGATCACTTTGCCCTGCAAACCACGGACACCGGCGGGGTTACTCGAAAGTGCAACGATCTTGAAACCTGATGCATAGCGAATACGGTAGGCGTTGATTTTACGGGTGTTGCCTTCCTCGTCCTGGTCATCGAACAGGAACTCCTCAATCTGACTCACACCTGAGGTCTGGGCTTCCGCGATCACCCGGCTGAACTTGGCGCAGTAGCCGATGAACTCCAGGCCTTTTTCCTTGGTGTCGCCGATGTAGAAGCAATCCATGCCACCGGCCACATTTTGAGATGCGGCAGTGATCACTGAATCCAACGCTTCAGCAAAGGTGATGCCTGTACGACGTCCTTTTTCACAGAGTTTTATCTGAGCGTCCAATGCCAACCAGGCAGACTGGTGGGCCATCAGGATGCCTTCTGCCAAAGGGTTATAGCCGTCGGGGATCTGGCGAACGCTGGGGGGCAACTCGTCCCATTCGATGACGCGGACGGTGCTAGACGATGGTTTCATTGCCTCACGCCCAAGAATTTCTGACGCCAGAACATGGCCTGATCTTCGGTCATGCCTTTGGCTTTCACAGCGCTGTCCAGCTCAGCCGCTTGTTCCTGGAGCAGGCGTTCGCGGGCCGCTTTTTCGATGACCTGGCGTTCTTTCACGCTCATTGTCCGCGCCTCCATGGTGGCCTTGGCGGCACGGGCCAAGGCCGAGACTTCGGCGATGGTGACCTCGTCCTTTTCATGGGCACCCATCGCCGCCTGGTAAGTCAGGGTCGAAATCGCCTCGACCAGCAACACGCCGGTTTTATCCGATGCATCCTCGCCAAAGGCACCGACAAAAGCTTCGGCCATCTCCCGCTGCTGGCGGACCTTGTCGGTGAGTTCGTCGAAGCCCAACTTGAAGCGGCCCAAGGCGCTACGACTGGGGGCTTTCTCGCTGGGAAATCGCCTCTGAATATCGGCCAGCATGTCATCCAGGGTCATGCGATCTTCGCGCAGCAGTTTCTGGATGTGCGCCTTGACCAAGGGCGGCAGACGACTGATGGAGGACTTGCCCGCCATGGTTACGCTCCTGGCCGCTTGATACCGGGCACGCGAGCGCGTCCTGCAGCAATGTCCTGCCCGCGCTCGGAGAGCGTGGCCACCATCACCGGGCCGACATCCTGAAGGGTCAACGCCCCTTGCTCTGCCAGCCAGTGCAGCTCAGTTTTGACCTGGTCGCGACTGAGGGTATGCCCGTAACTATCGAGGGCCATAGTCAGCACGGAGCTGTTGGCACGGTACGCGGTCATCTCGACGAGCAAACGCAGCAACACTAAGCGGACATCCTGACGAATGAAGTCGGAATATGGGGTCATGTCTTTTCTCTCAGCAGGTAATCATTGATCCGGTCCAGCGAACGTGCCAAAGGGCCTAGCGCATCCTTCATTCCAGACAGCTCGGCCCGCACAGCCTTCATATCCCCCAGCAGATCGGTGACAGCAGTTTGGTCAGGCAGATGCCGAACGTGTTCTTCCAGGGCGACAATCCTGGTGCGCAGTACCAGCAGCTCCTGCGTGCTGGCGGCTTGACGATTAGTGAGCCAGGTGTAAATGCCAATTACCGTGAGCACTACCCACTGCATGGCGGTGAAGCTGAAGTTCAGTTGTTCCAGGTTCATCGAAAACCCCGTCTATTCATGTGTTGTAAAGCGCCTTCGCAGTCGCTGCAGTGTTCGGTGCCTGGTTCGTTCTGGCGGCGGTCCTCCGGGATCGCATCGCCACATGCCTCACAGCGGTAGGCTGAAGGCCCGGATCGGCGTTGCAGCCCACGGGCGTAGATTCGTGCTTCCGACTCATCGTCGTCCTGCTCTGTAGCGTGTTCGGCTACATCCATAGAGCGTCAGTCCTTTTTCTGTAGATCCAGCAAGCCGTTGAGTTGGGCAAGGTTGTTGCGAGCCCACACGCCGTAATCCTGGGCGTGGGCAAGGATGTCTGCGGGAGTGACGCCGCTTTCCAATAGTTCGGCGTCAGTGCCGGGGGCTGCCCAGGGCGCTTGCGCAGATTGGGTGGCAGTGGCGCCTGCTCTTGGGGCAGGCACACCGAGGGCGGTGTTGTAGTCGCGCAGCCAGCCAGCAGTGAACACGCAACGAGGGATAGGCTGAGCAGCTGCGCCAGGCGCAGGGCGGTATTGGGTCGTGACATGGGGGATGCGCTCCTGGAGCAGTTGTTTTTCTTTCGCGTACTGATCCATCAAGTTGAACAGCAGCGACTCGCTTTCGTTGGCTCTGGTGACCTGCTGCAGCAGCTGCAGGCGGTTGGCGCTTTCCGCTGCCAGGGCTTGCTCTGCGTGCTTGAATTTGAGATCTGACAAAGCAGTGGCGCCCAAGGACTGGCCGTAACGAAAGCCGAAGCCATACGCGATTGAACCGGCAGCTGAGGCGCTTAGCAGGCATGCGAGCCCGACAGCAGCGAGCCGAGCCGGTAAGGGCCAAACCAACTGCTCAAGCGCGCCCATGATGATGCCTCTGGCGGTTGCGTGATTTACGTGCACGACGTTTGGCAGCGACGATGCCGGTCTTGCCGTGCCGATAGGAGGGTGTGACTGACGCCCTGGTCCAACTGCCGACGGCGGAACTGGACACGGGCCAGCGAGGCGCCCACGTAAAACTCGCGAGCAATGCCGAAAAGAGACGGCCACACAAGTTGAACTTCATGCCGATGCCCCCTGATCCGGGCCTTGCTTGATCAGGCGAGCGAGGAAAAGCACCAGCGCCAAACCGCTGTTGAGGGCGGCATAGGCACGTGGTGAAAGTTGGGCCTGCCACATTGGCAGCAACTCAAGTTGAGCGAACCCCAGCAGCGCGATCAGGATGGTGATCTGGACGCTGTAGAGCCGGTAGCAGCAACGCCAGCCGCAGATGGGTTTCATGCCGCCACCCCATGCTTTGCCCCGCGCTCAATACCAGCGAGAGCCAGCCCATCGGCAATGATTGCATCGCCATACCAATGATCACCGGGCAATGGGCCTGGGCCGTTTTCATGACGGACGATGGCGCTGACCAGTGTGCGCATGACGTCGAAGTCGTACACGTCCACGCCTTCATAGTCAGGGTGAAGGCCAAGCGCACGTGCCACGCTAGCCGTGTAGGCATTGGTGTTGTTTTCGGAGGGTGGCGCCCAGCGTTCGATGAACTCGCGCACGGTGTCAATGCGGCTGCCGTCCTTGGCCAGGCGCTTGTCCTGGTAGGTGATCAGTACGCGGGCGATGGCACGGATACCCCAGCGCGGGGTGGTGAACTGAACGAACTCCGTATCGCCCTGGGCGACGGCCATACCTTGCCAACGCACGCCCTTGGCATGGCGGATATTGCCGGGATTGAAGTTGCGGATACCGCGAGGGGTTTCGGGTCGCATGGGACACCTCCTGTAAAGGCGCCGTAGGTTTCAGGCGCCAGAAATACACACGCCGCCATGATCGGCGGCGTGTGGCAGGAAGGCTTTTAATCGGGTTTAAAGAGCGGTTATTAGCAATATACGTTAGTTGCTTAGAATCATTTCCTTTTTTGGTTCTCTGGATTTAGCGCGTATATGCGGCCCTTGGGGGTTAGCTCCCAGTAATTGTAAAAGTTAGCATCGTACTCAATTGTTATCAGAGACCTATCGGTCAGAACATCAATGGCGGCCTGAGTAGGGAGCCGCGTAAGGCTGAGTTGTTCCATGATGTCGTGATCATCTGGGCATTGATTGTTTTCGAGGAGTGCAGCGATTGTCATGAGTACAGAATGTTCGATATCGCTCAGCTGTGGCATTGGCGGCTTGGTTCGTACTGGCGGATTTTTTAGTCTCTCGTTCTCAACATTGGTAGCATGCAATGTTCTATTTTGGAAAAAGATATAGAGACATAGGAGTAGTGCGAAGAGCAGCAAAGCTATTAGCTGCCATAGAGGCGTAGGAATTTCTTGCTTAAGGAGGGCTGCACCATAGAGGATGCCAGCCCAAATGGTCGATAGGATCGTAAAGTCGAGAAAGTAGTCGAAAGCTTTTGTCGCCGCCCAAGCAATACAGAAAAATACTACCGACCATACAGCTTTTTTGATTGATGATGCTGTGAAGATTCCATTCATGTTCATTTCTAGTTCCAAATACTAACGTGTGCTACGCCCATTGGGAAGAATAGCGTTCAAAAAGTGACTGCGTGAATTAAGAAGATTACTTCCGTTAGCTCTCGCAATAAACTGGTTTCGGCTTTGCGACCACTTCTTTCGTCTGTGGATCAACACCAAAAACTGTTAGGCATTCTGAATCTTTATTGTTTTTTACTGATTTGGCGGAGGCAGCTGGCTGGGCTTCTTTTAGGCACTCGGTACGGTGTGCTTGGAACTGCTCCAAGGCCGCCGACAAGGAGTCTGGAGCGGACTCGAAATCGCCTCGACCCGCAACACTAACTTTCGCTCGCCACCAGCTTTGGGCATAAACACCAGCTGCGCTACAGTGCCCTAAAGGGTCAAGAACTGATGATCCAAACGAAGCCTTCCCCAAGACTACAAGTGATGTGAAGTGCCGGCTATGCTTTCCCACCTCTTTCAAATCGCCTGCTTCTAGTATCGTAACCCCGTCGGCCATTGCTTTATCCAGTGCAATCATTTGTTTTGTTGCGCGTTTGAACGCATCTGGGCTTGGCTCCGTAAACGGCAGACCATGTGCAACTGAAGACAGTGCGAAAGCAATCACAGCAATAAGGTGTCTTCCGGTGCGTCTACTCATTACTTGTTCCCTCTTATCAATCTAATGAGGAGCTTGCCAACAAGGGATAGCACTACAGAGCCGTTA
Source organism: Pseudomonas sp. GW821-FHT01D09 (assembly GCF_059422465.1). Lineage (NCBI taxonomy): Bacteria > Pseudomonadati > Pseudomonadota > Gammaproteobacteria > Pseudomonadales > Pseudomonadaceae > Pseudomonas > Pseudomonas sp. GW821-FHT01D09. The sequence goes on along the minus strand of NZ_JBWKWY010000002.1, from coordinate 264,378 downwards.
AGTATCCACCATTGCCGAAATCCATTCCAAAGCGCCGCTCCGAGTAAAACAAGCATTGTTGAGATAGCTCCGAGTTCAAAAAAGCTCACGGGGGGGATATCTGGAGAGCGGCTATTCAGCAACTGCAGCAACGCTCCCCAAACGAGCATAATCATGAAGCCAAAGCGCAACAGACGCTCATTTCGTGCCTGAGTCTTAAGTTCATAGCGGCAATGGTTGCAGATGGTGACATCAGCGCTGACGACCCTATCTTCGCACCGGGCACATGGTTTGATGGCAACCTGCCTAAGCTGCTCAGACGACAATTTCAAAATGGTGTTGTGTTCGTAATAGTCGCGTCCCGCTACACGATTGTTGTCCCCGTTGATACCCATTTCCGCTATCACTCCTTGGTATTGAAATCTCGCCCTGCTACTCGGTGACCAGACCCGGAAACGGTTTGTGTACTTGTGTGCGATGTCTGCTCAGCAGTGCTTGTGCCCATAAGCATGGAAGCAAGCGCACGCTTTTTACTTGACGTATCGAGCGTGCGGTAACCGTCAATCAGCACCTCTTCATCAGGCGCCAGTTTGTTTGGCACATGTTGAGGGCGTTCTCCCGTGAGTACGTACATCGCGTCCACCCCTATAACCATCAGTCTGGCTACGAGGTCAGCCGGGCACTTCTGCCTTCCTGACACGACATCCTTGAGCCGCTGCGGGCTCGACTCGTGCGCGGCACGAGAAGCCGCAGCCAGCGACATACCGCAGCGGTCGATTTCTTCGCGCAAACGAACGTGTATATATTCCACTAAATCAGTTGACACGGTGTATATATCCCACCAAAATAATCCACACAAACACTAATCATCTTTGCATCACAGGAGCCACCACCATGGCCACCCATGCCAAAGCCCTATCCGCCGACCAGGTGAAAGAAAACTTCCGTCGGGTTGGCAAAACCATCACTGAATGGGCTACCGAGAACGGCTACACCCGTAACGAGGTGTACCGCGTACTCAATGGCCAAGCCAAAGCCCATTACGGCAAGGCTCACGATATTGCGGTGAAACTGGGGCTTAAACCTTCATCGGCGTTGGCAGCGTAATGGCTGTCGTGCAGATGGGTGTCGACCGCTTCGGCTTCCGGCTTGCCGCGTTGTCGATTGGCGAGCCATGCGGGCTTCAGCCAATTGATCGCACAGCCAGCCAAGCGTCTTCGTCGCTTCAGCCTCAATTGATTGGCCTGGCCAACGAATCGGCCTCAGCGCCTTCTCAAGGCACTCAGCGGTCACAAGACCTTCAACTTCAAAAACTGCCGCAAGGCGTAACCAGCCCTGCGCCAAAGCATTCACTTGCGCTTCAAGCGCCTCAATACGGTCGGTCATAGCCATGTCTCAGTTTGCGAATGTACCGCAAAACTTTGCAGCTGGCGCAACCCGTTTGGCTAGCTGCAAAAAAAGCATTTGTTTGGAAGGCCGTTTGCAGGAGGGTTTCCAATGAATCGTCGCCGCTGGAAGAACGTTCGCCCGACATCGCTGCGCCACGCTCTAGAGCTGTGCAAGGATTTTGCAATCGACGCTCACAATAAAAGTGTGCAGCGCATCGCGGATGAAATGGGGCTCCCTGATCACTGGGCGCTTTATAAATGGTTACAAACTGGCCGCATGCCCGCCAACTTGATTCGCCCTTACGAGCGAGTGTGTAACTGCGATTACGTCACTCGCTGGATCGCTGCCAGCGCAGGTCGCCTGACTATTGATATGCCCACCGGGCGTAACTGCAACGCCCAGGACACCCAGGTTTTACAGGAACTGCTGACAACCGCTGCAGGGAAGCTGCTGGCTTTCTACGCCAAGAATAGCGAAGCCGACGAGACCTTAGCCGCCATTCAGGAAGCTATGGAAGGGCTCGCCTGGCACCGGGGCAACGTCAGCCAAACCCAACACCCACAACTTGAACTGGAGGGACGGCCATGAGCCGCACTGCCTCAGGAGCAGCCCGTGTGCTGGGCGTGCTGAAAGCGCTGAAGGGCCACACCGTCACCGGCCTCAGCAATACCGAGTTGGCCCAGCTGACCAAGGACAGCCCGAGCAACATCACCCGTGCGATGCAGACCCTGATTGAAGAAGGGTTGGCGGTGAAGCTAGACAACGGGCGGTTTGCCCATTCGGTGGCAATGCTGCAAATCGCCCAGGCACACGCCGAGCATATGGCGCGGCTGACCCAACGGATGCAAGAAATCAATCAGCGCATTGCCGCTGGCTCGATAAACTAAGGAGACAACCATGGCACGTGCAAAAAACCAAATTGCTGACCCCATTGAATTGCCTGCGTTGGATGGCGAAATGCTCACCGCCACTCAAAACTCGATGGCCACCGCAATGACCTCACACAGTGAGGAGCGGGACATCGTCAATCAGCTGCTCGGCCAGGCCCAAATGGCCGACTCCATCGGCAAGTTCACCGCGACGGTCGCGGTTTCCAAGATGGCCTATGTGAAAGAACACAAGCTGTACCGGGGCTTGGCGGGGATGCACGACCGCGACGGTCGCGGTTTGAGCGGCACTTGGGAGGAGTTTTGCAGCCTGCTCGGCACTTCTGCACCCAAGGTAAACGAAGACATAAACAACCTGCGCCAGTTTGGCGAGGACGCCCTTGAGTCCATGTCCCGCATGGGCATCGGCTACCGCGAAATGCGTCAGTACCGGCGCCTGCCTGAAGACGCCCAAGCAGCCCTGATTGAAGTTGCCAAGGCCGGTGACAAGGATGCCTTTGTTGACCTGGCAGAAGAAATAATTGCCAAGCACGCCAAGGAAAAAGCCGAACTCACCCAGCGCTTGGACGAGATCAACGCCGACTACGACGCCCAGGGCGAAGTCATGGCGAAGAAAGCAAAAGAATTGGACAGCACCAAGCAGGAGCTGGAGAAACACCGCAAACGCATCCAGACCGCAACGCCGGACGAGGTCATCAAAGAACTGCGCACCGAGTTAGTCGCCCTTCAATTTGAAGTGGAGGCCAAGATCCTGGGCGAGCTGCGCGAAGGGTTTTCCAAAATGGCGGAACACGCCACCGACAATGGCCAGGACCATCGCGCCTATCAGGCCGACTTGATCCTGCAGCTGGAAACAACCCTGGCCACAGTACGCAGCGAGTTTCATCTGCCCCATCACCAGGGCGCCAACCCTGTGTGGATGGACCAGGTAGAGGCGTAACCCATGAACCCGGTACAGACCCAGCAACTGGCTCAGATCGCCCAACGGGCAGCCAATGCCCCGCATGGTCAGCGCACCGCCATTTACAAGGCCGGTGCAGCCGAGCTGGGTGTTTCCCTTCAAACCCTGCAGCGCAAGCTCAAGGAGGTTGCGGTGAGCAAACCCCGTAAACGTCGCAGCGATGCAGGCAATAGCGCCTTGCCCTTGGATGAGGCTCGCATGATTTCAGCCGTGTTGCTGGAGTCCATCCGGGCCAACAACAAGCAGCTGTCCACCATAGAGCGAGCTGTTGAGCGCTTGCGCAGCAACAACTTGATCCTTGCGGGCCGCGTGGATGAGGGCTCGGGAGCGTTTCGCCCGCTGACCAATAGCGCCATCAGCCGCGCCCTACGCACTTACAAGCTGCACCCGGAGCAGCTGCTGCACGATGCACCCGCCGTGTCGCTGGCCAGCAAGCACCCCAATCACGTCTGGCAGGTCGACGCGTCAATCTCGACGCAGTTCTACCTGGCGGACGACGGAGCACGGGTGATGCTCAAGGCAGAATTCTATGATGGCAAACCGGGCAATCTGAAGAAGATCGAGCGCCAACGTCTTTGGCGTTACGTGATCACCGACCACACCAGCGGCACGTTGTATGTCGAGTACGTGCTGGGGGCGGAGTCGGCTGAGAACCTGTGCAACGTGCTGATCAACGCCATGCAGAAACGCAGCGAGTCAGACCCATTCCACGGCGTGCCCTGGATACTGATGACCGACCCCGGCGCCGCCATGACCAGCGGGATTTTCCGCAACCTATGCCGTGCCATGTCCATTGAGTTGATCATCAACCAGGTCGGTAATGCTCGGGCCAAGGGCCAGGTTGAACAGGCTCACAACATCGTCGAGCGCGAATTTGAGAGTGCCCTGAAGTTTCAAGCCGCGACCAGCCTAGAGCAGATCAACAGCTGGGCAGGCCAGTGGATGCGTTACTTCAACGCAACGTCTATTCACACCCGTACCCGCCGTAGCCGCTATGGCGTGTGGCAGATGATCAAGCAGGACGAATTGCGCCTGGCTCCCAGCGTTGAGGTCTGCCGGGAACTGGCGGTCAGCACGCCGGAGCAACGCAAGGTCAGCAACCTGTTACGGGTTTCGTTCCGAGGCGACCAGTTCGATGTCAGCTCGGTACAGGACGTGATGGTAGGCGACAAGCTACTGATCACCCGTAACTGCTGGCGCGACAAGGACTCAGCCATCGTTGTGATGATCGGCGCCGACGGTCGCGAGCATTACCACGTCGTTGATCGGATTGGCATGGATCAATTCGGTTTCGCTCAGACGGCAGCGACCATCGGAGAACAATACAAACGCCATGCGGAAACACCTGCTCAAACCTCGCGCAAGCTGCTGGAGCAGATCGCTACCGGTACTACCAACGAGGCCGACGCCCAGGCTGCCCGCAAGGCCAAGACCCTGCCATTCGGTGGACTCATTGACCCGCACAAACACGTTACTGACACCGTGCTGCCAGCCTACCTGCCGCGTCGTGGCACGTCCCTGAATGTCAACGTCCCTACTGTCGAGCATGCACTTTTGTCGCATGTAGAGGCTGCGAAATTACTGCGCCCGAGGATGGCCAATCTCTGGTCAGCCGAGACATTCAACTGGCTGCAGCAGCAATACCCGGAGGGCATCGCCCAGGAGCAGCTCGACACCATCGAGGCCGAGCTGAAACGACCTGTAGAGGTCATGCGCAAACCGCTAAGCCTAGTTCGGGCTGCGGTTGGAGGTGAGTGATGTTGAAACTTAAGCACGTTTTACAGGGGGTCGGCCGACCTCAATCGGCCCTGGCCGAGTCGCTGAAGCTCAGCGAGGCCGCCATCGCCCAGCTGCTGAACCACGGCCAGTGGCCACGCAGCCTGGATAACGAAGAACTGCAGGGGCGCATCCGTGTGTTCCTGACCGAATCCGGCGCCAACGATGCCGATATCGCCAACGCTTTTGAAGAAGTGGATCTGCCGTGCGCCAACACGACAGATCCGGCCCTTAAAAAAGAGCCGTCCGGGGAGGACGAACCTATGTTACTGCCAAAACAAACTTTGCTGCCATCTACCCGCAAGGCGTTCAGCCTTTTCCGTGACCCATTTGATGAGCTTTCCTGCGCCCAGGACATGTGGGTCAGCCCGGATATCCGCTACGTTCGCGAGGTGATGTACCAGACCGCCCGACACGGTGGCTTCATCGCGGTTGAGGGGGAATCCGGTGCAGGCAAAAGCACCTTGCGCCGTGACCTGGTGAACCGGATCGCAGAAAACAACGATCCTGTGTTGATCATTGAGCCCTATGTATTGGCCTCGGAAGATAACGATACCAAGGGTAAATCCCTGAAAAGCACTCACATTGCGGAGTCAATGATGGCGGCGGTCTCGCCCCTGACCAAGCCCAAGAACAGCCCCGAAGCGCGCTTTGCGCAACTGCACAAAGCGTTGAAAGAATCCCATGCGGCGGGATATCGCCACTGCCTGGTGATCGAGGAGGCCCACAGCCTGCCTATCCCGACGCTTAAGCACCTCAAGCGCATCCTGGAGCTGGAGGTGGGTTTCACCAAGCTGGTCAGCATCATCATGATCGGCCAGCCCGAGCTGAGCGTGAAGTTAAGCGAGCGCAACGCCGATGTGCGCGAGGTGGTGCAGCGGTGCGAGCGCGTCACGCTTCCACCGGTTGAAGGCGCTCGCCTGGAGGAGTTTCTGAAGTTCCGCTTTGAGCGTGCAGGTAAGCCGCTGGCCGAGGTGATCGACGCCGGGGGCATCCAGGCCATTGCTGCGCGTCTGTCGCAGGCCGACCGCCGTGGTGGTCGAGACGAAACAATCTCGCTGCTGTATCCGCTGGCCATCGGCAACTTGATGATCGCCGCGATGAACTTGGCCACCCACCTCGGTGTGCCGACAGTCACCGCCGATGTTGTGAAGGGGGTGTGAGATGGCCGCTCTGTATCTGGTAAGTCCGCCAACAGCTCATAGGTTCAGCATTCTGGCTGAGGAATTCCCGGTGAAGTTGTTGGCATTCAACGAACTGACCCGTGATATTCGCAACGCCGATATCGAGATAAAGCACCTGGTACTGCTGGACAACAAAATCTTCATTGAGCAGGGCTGCGTTGAGCTGTTCTTGCGCCGTTTTGGGCACGAACTGCGCGGCTTGCGTTACACGCCTGCAGGACGTTTTACCCGTAACACCGTGACGGTGCGGGGTGTTGATGTGGCTTGGTACTCCTTGGTAAAGGAGCAAGACCAATGAATCACGCGCTTGATGTCTCGATTAAAGCCCTGAGAGCGGCTGTTGAGTCCGAAACCCCAACGTTGTTCTGGCAGGAAACCATGACGCATGTGGCGGTACTGCTGGATCATGCTGAGCGGGTGCCCAATTCATCTCGGGCGTTAGAAGCGGCTCATGCGGCCATTGCTGAAGCCCGCTTCCCGGACGCTATCCAACATTTGCAACAGGTCATCAACTGCCTGCACGCCGAGTGCAGCGAACACGTCACCCGGTTGGCTGATTTGGTGACGGCCTTCGACGCCGCGCTGAGCCTGCGGCCCTTCCTATGGCTGGAGATCGGCTTCAACAGAGTCGTTGGCTGGATGATCACCGTCTACGACAAAACCGGCGGGGTTGAGCGGGTCGTTGTGCAGGCTCAAGGCGCGGGCGCCGATGAAACCTGCCAATGGGCCACCTTGCATCTTCAGGCTCTTATAAAGGAGAGCAGCCATGTCTGACATCAAGATCCCAGAAGGTTTTGTCCGCAATGCCGTAGGTCATCTGGTCCCTGTCGACCAGGTGCGTGAACAGGACAAACTGCGTGACCAAGTCGCCCGCGAACTGGCTGAAGCGGCGAAGGCGCTGAACCTGGCTCTGAAGAACTTCAAGCAAAAATCACTCACTGACGTGGCTGATCTGATCAGTATTGCCGGTGAGCGCTACGGCGTTCAGATGGGGGGTAAGAAAGGCAACGTCACTATCGCGACCTACGATGGCCAGTTCAAAGTGCAGCGCTCATATGCTGACCGGCTGACGTTCACCGAGGAAATGGAAGTGGCGAAGGTCTTGGTCTACGACTGCATTCGGGCCTGGAGCAAGGGCGCGGACGGCCATTTGCTGGCTATCGTCGACAGGACTTTTAGCCCAAACCGTAACGGCCAGATCAAGACCTCTGATGTGCTCGACCTGCTTCGTCTGGAAATCAACGACGACAACTGGAAGGCGGCGATGCAGGCGGTCAAGGATTCGATTCTTGTCACGGGAAGCGCGGTGTATATCCGTGTATATGAACGGATCGGCGACTCGGACAACTACAAAGCGATCCCTCTTGACCTAGCGGTGGTGTGACATGACTGATCTGGCCAAAGCAAACATCTGCGACCATGACGTCGTGGAGATTATCGAAATGCTCCAGCAGTGGCATGCCAACCGCCTTGAGAAACTGCAGATGATTGTGCAGGTACCTTCAGATACCGAGTTGGTATTACGCGGAAAGAATGGACAGCAAATTTCACTGATCGGTGAAGAGCGTAAGGGCTTCAAAGCTGGTTGCGCCACAGCACTGGAACTGTTTGGCAAGTTCCCACTGACTATGACCAAGGTCGCCAGCGACGACACAGACGCGGGGCAAGAGTGATATGGACAACAACCGCACTCTGGAAAAAATCAAGAAATGCCTGGAGATGGCCAAGTCCAAAACCAGCAACCCCCACGAGGCGGAGACCGCATTACGTCAAGCCCACAAACTGATGGAAATGTACAACCTGGAGGTGGGTGATGTACTCGCCAGCATGGCGAGCGAGCACACAACCCTTGCGGGCTCTGAGGGTTCTCCGCCTGTTTGGCGTGTGCGCCTGGCCCAAGTCTGCGCAGATGCATTCGGCAGCAGGTTCATCATTTCCAACCCTCGGTGGAGTGCAGCTCGCTTCATCTTTGTTGGCTGTTCAGCTGCACCTGAACTGGCCGGTTATGCGTACCAGGTACTCGGACGCCAACTGCAGAAAGCTCGCCGTGACTTTCTGGACACTCAGAAGCGCTGCAAGCGTTCGACGAAAGTTGCCCGAGGTGACGCGTTCGCCAACGGTTGGTTGGATGCTGTCCACAGCAAGATCCAGGCTTTCGCGGGAGTTGAGGACAATATTGCGGAGGCAATCGAGGCGTTCATGCAGAAACATCACCCTGAGTTGGAGAGCGTCGAACTCAAGCGCCGCAAGGTCAAAGCACGCAATGAAGGCGCCAGTGATGCCGGTTATGAGGCTGGTAAATCCGCTCAACTGCACCAGGCGGTGAATCACCAGCCTCGCGCACGCTTGACCATGGGGCTTTGAAATGACCACGACCAGCACAGGGAAACTTTCAGCCGGTGTATTGGAGTTCTTGGCGATCTGCGATCAGTGCCAGCGCACCCGAAACACCGGTAACCACACCAAATGCAGCAAGGCTCGGCAACAGATTCACGCTGCCCGAAACCAGCAGAGCAATAGCGCACGTTCGACGCAGGGAGGTGCCCAGTGAAAACCGCGCCTTCCAACCCGAACCGCCTGCGCTTGATCAAGCTGATCCACGTCGCCCGACGTGAGCTACGCATGGAAGATGACACCTATCGCCTGATGCTGGCTGGCATGAAGGTTTTGGACGGCGCAACGTCCACCGCTGATCTGAGCGTTCCAAACCTGCTCAGGGTTTTGGAACAGCTCAAGCTAAAGGGTTTCAAGGCTCGTCCAAACAAAGAGCAGAAGCGGCCTCTGGCCGACGACATCCAATCGAAGAAGATCCGATCACTGTGGTTGGAGCTGCACGGCCTGGGTGCGGTGCGCGACCCCTCCGAGGCGGCTCTGGCCAAGTTCGTACAGAGCATGACTCGTGTCGAAGCGCTGCAGTGGCTGACCACAGCCCAGGCAAGCCGGGTCATTGAGAACCTGAAACAATGGATGGGGAGAGTCCAGCAATGAGTACATTACGCGGCAGTGATCTTTTGAGCGAAGCCGTCGAGCCTATTGCCAAAGTGATTCGCGACACTCTAGGGGTCAGCCCCGAACTGGCCGAAGCGACGAGCGTGGAAATCACCACGCTGTTCGCATTTTTGTGGGGGGGCCAGGTGGTATACGTCCCGAAGGGCGTTTTTATCCAAGCTTCGAAGCTCCACCAAAAAATCTACGATGACTTCACAGGACGGAATCACCACCAGGTGGCGACGAAGCACGGCGTCTCTGTTCAGCACGTATATACAGTGGTGAAACGTATGCGACTGGCAATCATCGCCCGTGACCAGGGAGACTTATTCCCACCACCGGACGATGAGCATGCTTGAGCCCGCTACGATCTAAACCCAGCCACATGCCCCCGCCAGCACCAGCTGATCGGGGGCTACTTCCAATTGCACTAGCTGCAACTCTATTTCACAATCCATCCCAACCCAGGCCAGCGTATCCCGGATTAGCCCAGGTTTATCTCACCGCTCCCTATGGATTTATCTCAGTCCTAAACATGCACTTACAGGATGCGGACTTCTCCCTCCCCCAGCGCCACCCGCTCCCCCCACAGTCGAGCACTCTATTGCAAGCAAGACCGAAATCGCCGATGCAAAAAGGAAGCTGCTCAGACGTATATCAGACCCTGACTCCGCGAAATTTGAAACTATTTACAAATTCAAGGGGCGCTTCGCTAGCGGTAAAAGCTATGAAGGAGTCTGTGGGTATGTGAATTATAAAGGCGCAGAAGGTGGCTATGAAGGATTTACACCATTTATGGTCGTTGGAGATGTGGTCTCTTATTACGGTGACCATTTACCACACAACTACCATATCCTCAAAAGTTTTTGCACAAAGTCACGATCAAGCTAATAGGCAGAGGCCGGTAAGTAAAGGTCAAGTTAGCCTTTGAGATCAATAGTAAGTACTACCGAACCTATATTAATACTTTCCTAGGCTAGTGCCCCGAATGGCTAGCCGGTCTGGATGTTAACGCATCCGCCCGGCTCACTTCTTTTCAGACTGTTGTTTCGCGCCTATAGGCCTGACAGGCCTTGAGTAGGATTAGGCCTCGGTCGTCTTCGTCGGTGATGACGATAATTCGTACCAGTTTATGCTCGCGCCTCGCTTGGTAGTTCCGGGATCGCCGCAGGCAGCGGCGGCGAACTTGCCGGCTTCAACGTGCAGCCGCTCGCCAGCGACACGCGAGCTTTTGTCATAAAACAGCCGAGTGTCAGTGATAGGTTCACATCAGGTCTCACTTCATCAAAGGAATGGATTATGAACGCCTCATACCTGCTGATGCTGGGTGCACTGGGTCTAACACTTTCACCGTTGATCTACGCCACGTCCGAGGTTGATGCCGAGGAAAAAAGTCAGTTACGCAAGCTTTTTTGCGAGTCAAAGGGCGGATCTGATGTGACACTGCAAGGCGAGTTGAAAAAGGGGGACGGTGTCGGTGCCGTAGTGGTGTGCAGGCTCCCGCCTTCCGCAACAACCGTTGTCGAAAACCAAGCAGTGTCGACCCGGGCCCTTCTGCCACTCACGCCCATTACCGCCGCGCTCTCCCCCCATCGGGGGTATACAAGCTTGATCCAGGCGCCGCCTCCGTCAATACATCCTGTTCGGCCAACATAGCCATCGCAAGCATGACGATAACGCAGTGAGGCTGGCCATGAGGAATATGCCTGGTTTTTTCAGAACCGTTGCCAGAATGGGCGTATTGCTGACAACGATACCGTTGTCTCTTTCTGGCTGCGCTCAAGAACCGCCCAAGACGGTAAGCCAAGACGCCACGCGACGGGTGTCGGTGATCTGCTCCAGCAGCATCCCTACGGACGCCACCCCGTGTCAGCAAAAAGCCGAATCGGTATGTCAAGGTGCCGTGAAACTACACTCCGTCAAACCACCCACCAAGGTCATCGTCGCAGAAGGCATCTCCCAGCACCCATTAACGGTTGCCTACACCTATGACACGGTTTACCTCTGTGAGAACTTACCCTCAAGCACGTTGTGACACGACCGCATCGGCGCCGCCCATCTATTGATGGCCTGGTTCCCAGCGTTACGCACCTGTGCGCCCCACAACTTTACTACCTGTTCCGCCCCGCAAACTCGTGAACTCAAGAATCACCGTAAAACGCTGCTGCTCAAGGATCACCTCAATCTGCCAACCCAATTTTGCGCATAACTGACGCATCAATTGCAGCCCCAGGCCGTAACCGAAATCATTGGACTCCTCCCGCGGCTTGGCCTCCCGGACGTGATTGGCAATCACCAACCGGGGATAGTCGAAGCTGATTTCTACCTGGCCTTCTTCCGCGTATTGCAGCGCATTGCGCAGGAAGTTGCCGATCACGATGCGACACGCGGTGGGGGGGAGTCGGCAGGGTTCGTTGTGGATGTCGACAAGCAACTCGATATCCCGGTTGCCGATCAGGTAGCGATGTTTGTCAATCAACTCGCCCACCAACGCGCTCAGGTCAATGTCTTCCTGCGGCAACGGTTCGGGGCGCTCGCGGCTCATCCACAGCAAGGTCTCGGCGATAAGCTGCATATTCAGCACCGAGCGCTCAATACGTTGCAGGGCGGGTGGCAGGACACCGCCGGCCTGCAGGGTCAGCAGTTCTATATTGGCCTTGAGCACCGCCAGCGGGGTTCGCAGTTCATGGCTGGTGTAGCGCAACAGGCGCCCTTCGCGCTGGCTGGCGGCCTGCACTTGCTCAACACTCTGGGCCAGGGCGTCGGCCAGGGTATTGAACTCCTTGAAGCTGAAATCCGGGCGTTTGCAGGCCATGGCATCAGGGTTTTTCAGGGTGCCGGACCATTGGGCCAGGCGCCCCAGCGGCCGCACCAGCCACCAGACCAACAGGGCGATGATGATCAGCGCCGGCACGAACACCGCCAGGCTGATAAACACGACGCCTTGCAGGACCTGGTCAAAGTAGGCGTCGGACAGCGGCGTCTCGACCTCGCCACCCTCTTCGTGATCATGGTCGATGTCATACATATACAGGGTCTTGCCGTCGCCCAGGGGCTGGGAAAGGACCGCCCGGACCTCTGTGTCGTCGTCATCGGAGTCGGTATCACCAAAGACCTGGACCGCGCCGAAGGACATGCTCGGCGGTGCCTTGAGCAACTCACGCACACTGGCCGGCAAGGCTTCCTTGCCGATGACGGACTCGAAGAAGTAATTGTGCGGGGGTGGCGTGGTCGGGTCCTTCTCGTAGTGCCTGACGAAATACCGGGCCTCCTCTTCCATCATCGCGCTGGCGGTGTAGAGCAGGCCGCGCACGGTGTATACCGGCAGCAGCTGGCTGTAGATCAGTAACACCACGGCAATCAGGAACAGGAGCTGCCGCTGATCACCCACTTCAGGCTCAGGCCGTTACGCATGGGGTTTGACCTGAATACCGACCCCAGGAAGGGTGTGGATCAACGGCCGGTTGAAGGGTTTGTCGACCGCCTTGCGCAGCCGATGCATGTGGACCTTGAGGGTATTGCTGTCCGGTGGTTCGTCGCCCCAGATCGTGGTTTCCAGGCGTTCCCGGGGCACGGGTTCAGGGCTGGCGCGCATCAGGTACTCCAGCAAGGTCCAGCAGATGGGCGACAAATGCAGTACCTGCCCGGCGCGGCTGACGGTGCGGGTCGTCAGCTCCATCACCAGGTCGTCCACTTGCAGGCGGCTGGTCTGGCTGCTGCGGCGCATGCTCAGGGCACGAATCCTGGCGACCAGTTCGGCCAGCTCGAAGGGCTTGACCAGATAGTCGTCGGCGCCTGCTGCAAAGCTGGCGAGCTTGTCCGGGAGGGCGTCCAGTGAAGTGAGCATCAGGATCGGCGTCTGGCTGCCTTGCGCGCGTAACCGTTCGCACACTTGCTGGCCGTCCAGGCGCGGCAACATGATGTCCAGGAGGATCACGTCGTAATGCTGGTCGAGTGCCAGGTTAAGAGCGGCCTGGCCATTGCTGACGTGGTCGCAGACCATGCCGCTGATCTCCAGGTATTCGATGATGGTCGTGGCCAGGTCAAGGTTGTCCTCGACCAGCAACAGATGAATATGCACGGGAACGTCCCCTCGGACAGGTGTTGCGCAGAGGGTTGAAGGATAACGGAAGTCGCGCGATTTCCCGTGGATGTTTACCTCGCGTTAACCCGCCACTCTCTAAGCTGGCCTCTTCCTATCCAGAGGTCATCACCGTCATGAACCGTTACTCGATGGTCAAAAGAGTCCTGCTGGCCTTGATGCTCTTCGCCCTGATGGCCAGCGTCCTGCCCGCTCGCGGGCATCGGGGGGAAGGCAGCCGGTTTCTGCTGGGCACGGGCATCGAGCAGGCAGCTCCGTGCTGTGGCGCCAATGCCTTCCGATAGCGGCACCCGTTACACCTGGCAGGTGGTGATATGCCTGGGGGTGATTATGGGGGTATCGATTGCGATGGGCGCCTATATCATGCATTTGAATGCGCGCATTGATAAGCAGCGAGAACTGTCGCCGGTGTATCTGCACGACTGTGACAGCGGGCGCGGGGGGTTTATTGTCTACCCCGATGGCCGGCGCAGCAGTGACAATTGCTACCCCATCGATGAGGCTGAAGCGACGGGCGCCGACCTGACGCCGGACCTGCCAGGCCCGCGCCGCACGGAATGGCTCAAATACATCCTGCCTGCCGCTGAGCCCGCCCCAAGAACGCCCAAGGGGGCCCGGACGGTCTGATCAGCACCTCCAGGCCCCAGCCCAAACCCCGGCACACCAGCCTGCAAGCTGCATCTGATACGCTTTTTTCTTTATCAGCTGCATCTGTACCGAACAGCCCACAACCCCGACAATGGCTCATCGGCAGGAACCCTCCTGCCACCCTTCTGCCTTTTGGAGGCCCCATGGCTAAGATGGCACTTTTTCTGTTTGGGTTTCTGGCACTGACCATCGGGATCGGCCTGCTTGCCACCATCTCACCGGTCTGAGCCCTGGCCCGCAAAGGCCTCGGCTCTTTAGCCGGCAAAAAACATCGGGTACAACGACAGCACCAACAGCCCCGCCATCGACCCGTTGAAGATTTTCAACCAGCGAGGCTCACGCAGGATATTGCGCAAACCGGTGCCACACCCGGCCCACACGCACACACTGGGCAGGTTGACCACGGCAAACACTACGGCGATGACCAGCACGTTGGTGAAGTAACCTTCAGCCGGTGTATAGGTGGTGATCGCCCCCAACGCCATGACCCAGGCCTTGGGGTTGACCCACTGGAACACCGCGGCGGCGAGAAAGGTCATGGGCTTGCGCTTGCCGTCCGTGTCGTCTGACATCGCGCTGGAGGTCGCAATCTTCCACGCCAGGTACAACAAGTACGCCGCCCCGATATAACGCAACGCGGTGTACGCCCAAGGCAATGCCTTGAACACCTCCCCCAGGCCCAGGCCGACCGAAATCACCAACACCATAAAGCCCACGCTGATCCCCAGGGCATGGGGAATCGAACGGCGAAAACCGAAGTTCACCCCCGACGCCAACAGCATGGTGTTATTGGGGCCAGGGGTAATCGAAGAGACGAAGGCAAACAGCGCAAAGGCCGACAGCAGGCTGGTGGACATCAACATGGGGCGTTATCCGGGCAAATTATTGTTGCCCTGACAGTAGAGCGTTCTGTGACGCCTCGCCCCGTACAGCTAGAGGTAGATCGAGAGATACAATTTGGACGGTGTTCCGCCAAGTTCCCCACTTAAGGCCGCTGACAACCTGCAATAAAGATCCATGTGGGAGCTGCTGCGATGAGCCTAGTACTCTGGATGGTTCAACCCCGCTCTGCTATGGTGCTGTCATCTGAAAACCCTGGCTGTCGCGCACCTACAGCCCTCAAGGAGTCAGCATGTTCAGCCACATCACCGTAGGCACCAACGACCTGGATAAAGCCGCCGCATTCTACGATGCCGTATTGATCCCACTGGGCCTGTGCCGCCGCCCTGTGACCCCGGATGACGGGCCCTCTTCCGCTTGCTGGATCACCCCAGGCAGCCCAATGCCACGTTTCTATGTCTACTCCCCTTACAACCGCCAGGACGCCACAGCGGGCAATGGCAGCATGGTGGCTTTCTCTGCCCCCTCACCCGATGCCGTCGATGTGGCCTATGCCGCCGGAGTGCTGGCGGGTGGACTCAATGACGGCGAGCCCGGCCCACGCCCGCATTATGGCGACGGTTACTATGGCGCCTATCTGCGGGACCCGGACGGGAACAAAGTGCATATCGTGCATCGCGGCGATCTCCAGGCCACGGCATAACGGCCAGACCGCTGCGAATAATGGCCGCGCTTCTCAAGCCCCAAGTTCCATTCAACTCAACCGGAACGCTGGGTCACTGTCAGTAAGATCCCGAAGCCCACAAGCAGGCCGCCAAAGATGCGATCAATCCAATGTCCCGCGGCCATTAACCGTTCGCGCACCATCCCGGCCGAGAAACATAGCGCGACAAGGCTGAACCACAGCACATGCGCGCCAACGATAAATAACCCATAGGCCATTTGCACGGTCAACGGGGTGTCTGCTCGTACTACCCCCATGAACAGGCTGACGATGAAGATCGATGTTTTCGGATTCAACGCATTCGTCAGAAACCCCGTACGCAGCGCTGCCAGATCCGACATAGCCGGTGGCGCGGCGTCCAACGGTTCAAGGGCCGGCTTGGAGCGAAGCATCTTGATCCCCAAGTAGACGAGATAGGCCGCTCCAGCCAGCTTCAATACATTGAACAACCAAGGTGTCTGTTGCAGCACCACCCCGAGTCCGAGCAACGTGTAGCCCACGTGGACAAGCACCCCCAGGCCAATTCCCACAGCGGTGAACACCCCTGCCCGTCGAGACAGGAGCAGTCCGTTGCGCGATACCATGGCGAAATCTGGCCCCGGACTGATGCATGCAAGGAGTGTGATGGTGATTACTGCTATCCATTCGCCCATGTTGTACCCTTTGATCTATTGGTCGTATGACGCAATATTTACAGATCTTATGCCTGGGTAATAACGATGATTCCTGAAGGAAATAGTGACTGCAACTCACTGATTTCTGAGAGCCGCATGCCGTCTCTGCTTGCATTGCGCTGCTTTGAATCAGCCGCACGCCTCGAAAATTTCGCCCGTGCGGCTGACGAACTGCACCTGACCCCTGGTGCCATTAGCCGCGCAGTGCGCCTGCTGGAAGAGGATTTGGGCGTTGATCTGTTCGAGCGGCGCAGCCGAAGGGTGTTCTTGACCGAGGCCGGAAGACGCCTGGCAAAAGCGGTCAGTGAAGGGCTTGGCTTGATAAACCAGACCGTGCGCGGGATACGCACCGATGCCCGGCGAACCCGCCAGCTGGTCTTGTCCTGCGAGCCAACGCTGCTGATGCGCTGGTTGATCCCTCGTTGGAGCGACTTCCAGGCCCATCATCAAGGGCTGGACATTCACCTGGTTGCCGGCGGTGGCCCCTTCTCATTCAACCAGGGGATCGACCTGGCCATTCGCCGGGACGACTTCCCCCGACCTGCCGACTACCATGCCGAGCCCCTATTCCCAGAGAAGGTCGGCCCAGTGTGCCGGCCGGAAAAGGCCGAGCAGTGGTTTGGCAAACGCAGGCAAGCCCTGCTCTCCTCAGCCCCGCTGCTGCAGACGACGAGCCGGCCTACGGCTTGGCAAGAGTGGGCCAGTGCAAAAGGACTGCCCACTCCGGCCATGGACATGCAACCATTTGAGCACTTTTACTTCAGCATCCAGGCGGCTGTTGCAGGCCTTGGAGTGGCCATTGGCCCGTGGCACTTGGTGCGCGACGATATCCAAAGCGGTGTGTTAGCCGCGCCATTGGGATTTGTTGAAGATGGCTCGCAGTACTGCCTACTCTCGCCTACCGCACCTAAGCCGGGTAGCGTGGAAATGAAACTGCTTGAATGGTTGCAGGCTGTGGGCTGACGTTTATGGGTTTTCGTGACATCCGTTGCGACCCGCTTGCTGATCGACACGTTTTCATCAGCATGGGGGCAGTCTTCACTCTTTAAAAAATCAACACGTTTTCACGTGATCAGTTTCACCACAGCGCCAACGTATAGTTAAAGATCAAACGGTTCTCATCTATATCGCTACCAAAATTGCGGGAACGCACGGTTGCGTTGCGCAATTTGATACCCACATTTTTCATTGGACCGCTTTGAATCACGTAACCCAGGTCGGTATTGCGCTCCCACTCCGAACCCTCGGGAAGACCGCCCCCCAACTCAATGCTATCCCCTTTCACATAACGAGTCATAAAGGTCAGGCCAGGAACCCCCAGGGCGGTAAAGTCATACTCGTAGCGGGCTTGCATCGAACGCTCATTACGGTTGGCGAACTCAGATATTTGCACGAGGTTAACCAAGAATGGATCGCCATTACCCAGATAGGGATACCCCGTTTTCCCATTCATTTTCTGGAAGGTAACCGTAAATGCATGACTATCCAAAGTATAAGTAAACATCCCACCCAGAGCCCGGTTATCAACGTTGCTGTTGGTCCCATTCTTGGCCCAAGCATAGCGCAAGTCGGTTTTCAGGACCTGGCCCTGGGCAATGGGCAACGTATGCACCAGATTGATAATCTTCTGCTCATAGAGCCCCTCCAACCGGCCATAGTGCAGCCCCGTTGCGAGCCTTGGCTGCCACTGGTAGGTCAACCCTGCAAAGTCGAAACGATCACTGCTCTTGCCTACCACAATCCCCTTGGCTCCTCCCGTGGTGATGGTCATCTTTTCTGCATTCGATGAGTCGCGCTGACTGACCCTGTCCAGGCGGCCAAAATCCAACGTCAGTCCATCAATCTCAGAACTGTTCAGATGAGCCCCCCGATAGGTCTGCTGTATCAGGCGGGTGTCGTTGGCCAGCACAGTGGGAAGCCTGGGAATCAGCGTACCGACCTTCAATTGACTGTTTGAAGCACGCAACTTGATGGTGGGCCCTAAGCGTCCGAAATCGTCAGGCGCTCGACGCGGTGCTGAGCGCCCCCGAGGAAGTAGTCCACTGCCGGCTCTATCTGGGCTCGAATCCAGCTTGATGCCCAACTGGCCAATCATATCGAGCCCCACACCCACCGGGCCCGAGGTGTAACCGGAGGCATAGCGCAATGTAAATGCCTGTGCCCACTCCTCCTGCTTGGATTGTGTGGCAGTCGGCTGGCGAAAGTCGCGGTTAAAGTAGAAATTACGCATATCGATGCTGGCTTTACTGTCACTGATAAAATCCGCAAAGGCCTGAGGCACCGTCAGGGTAAAAAACAACGGGGTTATCAGCAAAGTAAGCGGACGCGCAGATACACAACGAAAGAAGGTCATTGTTTTTATTCTCGACGATCAAGCGATAAAAATGGCCGCATCCCCGAACAACATGCGAATACACGGAATACTCATCCAAATAACATCAAGTTGTACGGTATGAGTCGGGGCAGGGTTTTGTCGATTCCAGCGATAAGGGCGCGAGCACGCCTTCCTCAGTAGGTTTCTCTCCAGAGGATCGGACTTTCAAAATGAATAACGCGACCGGAATAAAGCAGAAGAAGGAGCAAACCAAGCTGGTAACGGGACATCGGACTAGCGCCAAGCGCAGTACGAAAACTGACAATCTGATTCTGCATCGCAAGGTACCTTTTATTTTTTTAGGGTTACCGCATGGCATGGGACGGGTGAAATAGCTTACAGATTTTTAATCTAAACAGCCTTTTTCATTTTCGTAATCGAATTACGCAAAACGTAATTCCTCCAGGAAAGCTCGTCAACCCCAAAATATCAACCTTCCGTCTTATAGCTCAAAGGAATATGAAAATTCCTTTTTGATATAAAAACCACAAAGACGAAATCAAAATTTTCGCCATCGTCGGCGACAAAAAAATCGACGCTGCCATTCAATTCCTAGCGGCAGTTCAATTAATAAAAATTAAAGATTTTAAACTTGGCAAAACTCTATCGTCATTTAAAAGGTTACTACAAGACCCCGTAAGATGGTATATCCATAATCTCCGCAAGGAAACTAGCTCCCTCCTGATCGGCGAATTTGAGACACGCATCCGGGGCAGTTGCTTATCAATTAATAAGAAATCTTTAGAACATAATTAAGTTTATTGTTATTTTTTTCCTGAGTATTTTTGTCTACCTTGGCGACTCACCTAGAGGAGATCGTCATGAGCAGCGTAAAGAGGAAGTTTGGCATCTCAGTTTGGGGGCTGGGGCTGTCTATTCTTCCAATAATATCGACACCCGCTCTGGCCGAGAACCTAAAAGATCAGATCGGCATGGCCCGTCATCTCGGTACTGCTACTTGGGCGCGTTGCGCGCTTGAGTTAGAAAAACCAGGCGCCAAAGCTTTTGAACTCTCTCACGAGCGGGCCAATGAGATGCCACAAGCGAAGTTCGCCGAGAACGAACAGTATCGCTTTGATGCCCCGCATGGCCTACCTAATACTCGCCACGGCTTCAACACCGAATCGGTCCAAGGAAATATCGGGGGGCAAGGCACTCAGATCGATGCCCTTGGCCACTTCGGGTATCTTCCATTCATATGGGATGGCAAGGGTGAGTTTCCAAAAGACAAACTCAAATACTACGGAGGCTGGACACATCAGCAGATCAAACCTACCGATGATTCAAGGCTCCAAGCCTTGGGAATCGAAAAAGTCCCGCCCATTGTAACCTCCGCCATCTTGCTGGATGCCGCTCGCTACCTGAATAATGGCAAGCGTCTCAACGACAATCAGATTATCAGCCAGGCTGATATCGAAGGCATGCTAAAAGCACAAGGGCTGGCCAAACGAGGTCTCCTGCCCGGAGATATGCTGCTGATTTACACAGGCTGGGGTAAGAACTGGGATGAAGCTCCAGCAAAGTATTACACCCAGGGCCCGGGGCTCGGTTATGACGCAGCGCTTTATTTGCAGCAGCATGAAATCGTGGCAGTCGCTTTGGATAACCCGTTCACTGACCCAGCTCCAAAAGGCATGCTCGACGGCACGAAACAACCGGAGGGAACACCTAAGGGGCTCCCCTTCGCTATCCACCATAACAATCTGACTCAGGCGGGCATCTATCAGATCCAGAACGCCAAGCTGGACGAACTGGCAGAAAACCAGGTCTGGTCATCTTGCGCAATAGTCCTGCCCTTGAAGATCAAAGGGGGTGCTCAATCTCCCGTGAGGCCCGTCGCTATTGGAGCGGCTTCGAGCTAATTCCCTCCAGGCCGTCCCGCCAGAGTGGCGGTGAAGGGTCTAAGCCAGATGAAATGCATCTAGAGGCTGCATAAAAACGGGACAGATTTATTTTCGGAGAACAGGCCACTTTTTTCGATAAATAAATCCGCTCCCCTTTATGCAAAGCGGTGTGTTAGCCGCGCCATTGGGGTTTGTTGAAGATGGCTCGCAGTACTGCCTGCTATCGCCTACCGCGCCTAAGCTGGGTAGCGTGGAAATGGAGCTACTTGAATGGTTGCAGTCTGTGGGCTGACGCCTGTGAACCATCAGCCACTTCCACGCCCCCCTTCAGGTTGTGTTACACAAACGATCCTAACTGCCAGGCAACACCCACTCAGCGAAGGACATAGCGTGCTTATCGTATTCAGCGGCCTTCCCGGCACCGGAAAAACCACTATCGCCAAGGACCTCGCGGCTACGACAAGTGCCGTCTACCTACGGATCGATACGATTGAGCAAGCGCTCCGCAACTCCTCCGGTGCATTTGCACAAGACGTGGGACGCAGTGGCTACAGGGTTGCTAACGAGCTTGCATTGAGTAATCTTCGCCTCGGCCACACAGTCGTCGTTGATTGTGTAAACCCTGTGAACGAAAGCCGAATAGCCTGGAGCGAAGTCGCCTCAAAGGCCGGTGTCCGGTTAGTCAATATTCAAGTGATTTGCTCTGATAAAAATGAACATCAGCGGCGGGTAGAAACAAGGAAGATTGATGTTCCAGGGCTGACTCCACCCACTTGGCAGTCTGTACTGGATCATGAATATGAAGCGTGGGACGAGGCGCCGTTTTGCATAGACACCGCCGTGGTTTCGCCGACGCAAGCGGTCTCGATAATTACTCGCCAATAAGTGTCCAGTAAGTCGCTTGAAAGGTGCTCAGCGGACGCTGACACCTACAGGGTTTCAACTATAAGATTGATGCAAAACGGTTCTGGAGAGGCCTATGGACTTTGCAACACTAGCGTTATTCCTGCCCGCATGCTTTGCGCTGAATATGGCGCCAGGGCCCAACAATCTGCTGTCCATCAGCAATGCAACGCGCTACGGATATCGCACCTCCTGCCTCGCAGGCGTCGGCCGTTTGTTGGCATTCGCAATCATGATCGCACTCGCTTCGGCGGGCCTGGCCGTCGTATTGCAAACTTCAGAGCTCGTCTTCTACGGGATCAAGATAGTCGGCGCGGCGTACCTTTTTTATTTGGCGTATCAGCTGTGGAACGCCACACCACAAGCACAAGCCGAATCAGAAAACACTCGGGTGGGGTTGTGGGGGTTAGCAAGGCAGGAGTTCCTCGTCGCCGCCGGCAACCCCAAAGCCATTCTGATCTTTACCGCGTTCTTACCTCAATTCGTTGACCCAACGGTAGACGTTGGATCCCAATTCACACTGCTCGGAGTGTTGTTCCTGGCATTGGAGTGGATTGCCATTGGCGTCTATGCATACATCGGACTGCACATGCGCCGCTGGTTTACACAGCCTCGTGGGAAGAAGATTTTTAATCGTTGCTGTGCCGGTTTGTTATCCGCTGCGGCCTCGACCCTATTGATGGCGCGGCGTGCCTGATCATCATCAAAAAACAAAAATGGCACCGATTTATTGTCCGAGAGCAGGCCACTTTTCGATAAATAAATCCGATCTCCTTTATGTCCCATTGTGCATTGTCACTGTATTAACCTGGATGTGATCTTCAAGTCAGTCGACTGATTAGACTGCGCCGGTTACGCTGGCGTTTTTCGCATCAATGGAAGAGCGTATGACAAAGGTGTACCAGGGAAGCTGCCTATGCACAGCCGTCAGTTACGAGCTATCCGCCACGCCGAAAGCAGTGATTCATTGTCATTGCAGCCAGTGCCGCAAAGGTCATGGGGCAGCATTTGCTTCTTACGGCAGTGTTCCGCGTAGCGCGCTGCGCATAGCTGGTGGCTCCGTCCATATCAAAACTTATGCATCGTCAAAGACGGTAGTACGCGAGTTTTGCGCGCAGTGCGGGTCGGCATTGTTCTGGTCACGGTCTCAAGGCGAGTTTGCCAACTGGGTTTCAATAGCACTGGGCACGCTCGATACACCCTTCTTGCCTCAAAAGCAGAAACACATCCATCTCGACTCCGCAGCCCACTGGTACATACCCTTCAACCCATGCCCTCAGGTCGACTGAAGGCTTTGGGTCGAAACGCTCCTGTCTTTGACACGTACTCCCCCACAATACATCCAGTACCTGTTGCGTAGGCTGTTCGACGTCCCCGCCACGGTGGGCCAGCCTCATGCCTTGAGCAAACTCGGCTAGGCACCCTTACGTCGCTATAGTCGACTCTATTGGCGACCGTACTTCCAGGAGCTTTTCCAGTGTCTGACCT
Source organism: Pseudomonas sp. GW821-FHT01D09 (assembly GCF_059422465.1). Lineage (NCBI taxonomy): Bacteria > Pseudomonadati > Pseudomonadota > Gammaproteobacteria > Pseudomonadales > Pseudomonadaceae > Pseudomonas > Pseudomonas sp. GW821-FHT01D09. The sequence goes on along the minus strand of NZ_JBWKWY010000002.1, from coordinate 241,617 downwards.
GCCGCCCCATTGCGCTTACACAAAACGCTTCAACGCCGTGCTCGCCTACATTGATGGCAATCTCGAAGGTGACCTGTCGGTGAAGACGTTGAGCCGTGTGGCAAACTTTTCGGCATTTCACTTCCACCGCCAATTCACCGCGTTCGTTGGCGTGCCGGTCTCACGTTATGTGCAACTGATGCGCCTACGCCGCGCGGCACATCGCCTGGCGGCCCTTGCGGATCACTCGGTGCTGGACGCGGCACTCGATGCCGGCTTTGAAAGCCCCGAGGCATTTTGCAGGGCGTTCAAGCGGGCGATCGGCATGACACCGAGTGCATTCAGCAAGGAACCGAACTGGCAGGTCTGGAATACGGTCTTCGCAATCCCTCACTTTTCCAGGACTATCATCATGCAAGTAAGAATCGTGGATTTCCCCGAGGTCAAAGTAGCAGCGCTTGAGCACTGCGGCCCTCCCGGGCTCGTCAATGAGAGTGTGCGCAAGTTCATCGAATGGCGAATCCAGAGCGGCCAGTCGCCGCAGGCATCGAGTCGTACCTTCGGCATTCCCTATAACAACCCCGACACAACACCTCCCCAAGCATTCCGCTTCGCAATCTGCGGCGAGATTCATGAGGCGGTGGCGCCGAATGAGTTCGGCGTGCACGAGCTCGTCATTTCTGGCGGGCGCTGCGTTGTGGTGCAACACGCGGGGTCACCGGATCATATTGGCGAAACGATCTACCCGATTTACCGCGACTGGCTTCCTACCAGTGGAGAGGAACTGCGTGACCAGCCACTGTTTTTCAACTACCTGAGCACCTATCCCCAGACGCCGATGGATCAATGGCAAACGGATATTTATGTTCCGCTGCAATAGGGGAGTAAGCAGTTTTTGGCCTTGAGTTGGCGGCAGTGAGAGAAATTGGGGCAGATTTATCAGAGATAAATAAATCTGTCCCCTTTTCAGTCTATAAAGATGGGGAGCTACAGATTGCGCTTCATCCGCGCACGTATGTCCCCGAGAATTTCCTTAAGAATATCTCTATGAGCTTTCATACCGTCAAGGTGACGCCTCAGAGTCTCTCTATCCTGAGTACGAAGTGTTCCTGCATGGGACAAAGCATCCTGAAGAATACCGCAGGAGTGGCTAACACTTTGAAGAGCCTTCAATGTGGGCTTCAACGCTTGTTCGCTCACAGGCTGAGAAATAGCAATCATCAACGCCTGATGGACACTTTCCAAGCGCTTCAATCCAGATGGAGTCTCACCCGGCCGATAAAAGTCGCTACAAATCGTAGTCAACGCAGACACCGCTTCTTGAACAATACCTTCTGCCAAAGACACAGCGCGTATCTCAACGCCTAGGTCAGCCTCGCGACTTTTTCGCCTTTCCAATTCATGAGTTCGAGTAGCAACCATAAATGCGCCGATAATCGCGCCTATGGAACCTATGGCTTGGACCCAAGCAGCAGCGTTATCAAAAGTCCAACGCTGAAACATCAGGACTATAGCCACAACAATAAACAATGCTCCTGGGGGCGACAGGGCGACTTTCAGCAATGTATTAGTTTTAAAACGAATTTCCTCGGGAAGCATTTGTGGCTCCTAGCCATCACTCAATGTGTGATTGTGAACAAATCTAGAAATATCGTCCATGGAGGCTCCTTTAATCCTCGACCAGATTTATCAACAGCCAGAACCCAGTACGGCCTCAACTTCGCCGGTGGCGGTGGCGCGACCATGGACCGACGCCATCAGCATGCACAAGCGTAACCACCCAGGCGCCGAGCACTACATCACCGACGTCTATGACGTATGCCCGCGCATGATCACCATGGAAAACGTCGTGCGCCCCTTCAACGGGGCCCCTTGATCGCCAAGCGTGTGTACCGGCGCATCGGTGCGCTCGTGAAGCCTTCAAAATGAGATAGTTTCGGAACTCCACCTTCTAAAATTTCGGAACTCCAGCACTTTCTAGCAAGCAATAAAAAACCCCGTAGACGCTAATCTACGGGGTTTTCAAGAGTGGAGGCCGAGGTCGGAATCGAACCGGCGTAGGCGGATTTGCAATCCGACCACCAAAACACCACGGCATAAGCTTTGCAACGTGCTTTCAGTACCATAACCTCACTAACTTCGCGCAGCTACAAGCCCCGAGGAGCAAGGGGGCACCTCCGAGTATTGGTACTACTTCCCACCCGTCCACGGCGTCCTGCCGACAGCTCACAATCCACCACCAAGCAACCCAACTGCTAAGCTGTTCACTCCAAGGAGGAACACCGATGCCGAACTCTGACCTGCTCCCTTCACTACTCCCTTCCCTGCTGTCCAAAATCAACGAAAACCAACTCGCCCTTGAAGCTGCCATCATGGAGCTTACGAATTGGGTTGAGCAGCAAGGCGGCACTACCGTCGCCGAAAACGTGCGGGGTGCTCTAAACACGCTCGACTGGAACGAAGAATTCATCAAGTTGACTTTGGCAGTCCTCATGGCGCCCGACTGATCGAGTGTCAGCGAGCTATTGCCCTCGCATACGCCTGGCAAGCCCGCAGCGCGATCAGTCCTTGGTCGCCGGCATCGGTGATGGCGATAATTCGTTGAGCATGCGCTGGGTCAAGTTGGGCTCTACGGGCTCCATGAACCACGCCGACGGCGCCGGGGGCGGCAGGCACGTTGCAGCCACCGGCTGAATCCGTTGCGTCGAGAAGGACTGACAGCCGCACATCAGCAGTAGCAAGGCGGTCACGCAGCAGAGCCTGGTTGCGTTGAGCATCGGAAAGTTCTCGGGTGTGTTGTTGATCGGAGGTGGCCAGCGTCTGCTCCAGGGCCAGGCGCCTGCCCTGCTCGGCGCTCACCTGCTTGGCAGCCGCCGCGCTGACACCGGCCATTTCGCCCTGGTGCAGGCCGGCCTGCTCGGCCAGCTTCTTGCCCATGCGCCAGTCCTGCACCTGCCAGGTGAAGCCGGCGGCGCTGACCATCAGCACCAGGATCAGCACCACCAGCCCGGCCAGCTTCTGGATGGGCGTCATCACGGCACATCCTTGAAAAAGATGTGATGCCCGAGGCGCAGCGTTTGCTTGGCCTTCGCCGCCCAGGCCGGGGCCTTGGGCATCGTGGTTGCGTAGTAGTGCGTGGCCCCACCGGTTGGATCCGCTACCGCGCCGGTCATCACCTGGTCAGCCGCGCGCTGGGCCTGGGCAAACTGCGCGGCCGGGATCGGCTTCGCACCGCTGAGGTAGGCGTAGTTAGGGTCGTTCTGGTTCCAGCAGCTGAACTGCCAGGGCTTCAGGCACACGCCGGCGTAGCCCTCCCCCCACCAGGACTTGGCCTTGCCGTCGAACACGCGGTTGCGGATGGTCCAGGCCACGGCGATCTGGCCGTCCAGGCCTTCCCCACGGGCCTCGCCCCACAGCGTGCGCGCTAGGATGTCCCGGTCTTTATCGGAAGTGATCATGCTTTTCTCCAGGCAAAAATAAACCCGCTCGATGGCGGGTGTCTGTACTCAGCGCGCGGATCAGTCAGCGAGAGGCCCAACGCTGACCGGCATCGGGTAGCGCGCCTTGATGGCTGCCACAGAAGCGAGCCATGCGGTGTAGTCAGGCTCCAGACCCTGGCTCAGGGCGTCATAGTCGGCTTCCAGACGCAGCGGGTCAGACTCGGCAAGGTAGGCGGCCTGGCGCGATGCCCGTGCCGACTCCAGCGCCTGCTTCTGTTCATCCTCCAGGCGCTTCTCAACTGTGATTGCTTGGCTGAAATCGATGTTTTCGATCATAGGGGAATGCTCACATTGCCATCAGGCGGATTGATGATGTCGCGCGGGAAGCAGGCCGCCTGGCTGGCACCAGGCGCAACAGGAAGGCGGAACGTGATGATCAGGTCGCCATCGACACGCAGCACGCTTTCCTCGATGTAGTCACAGTCGATTGCCGATGCGGGAAGCGTTGCACCGTCAGGCAGTGGCCGGAAGTCAAAGCGCTCGCCGTTGACCGTCAGCACGTCACCGCGCTTTTTGATCTGCAGCGTTTCGGTAGGGTCGACCGGGGCGCAGGGTTTGAACTTAATGATCATCAGTACCACCTTCCAATTGCGAACAGCGTCATAGTGAAGTTTCGAGCAGCCAGGGACACAATCGACGCAATGCCAATTGATGCGGCTGTAGTGCCCGTCGTTGGAGCGAGCTCCAAGGTCAGCGCCCCGGGCGAATTGGAGATCCCCCTGGGCACAGGCGTCCCTACGAACTGAGCCGGATAGGTCCACCCATACGAGGCATAGTAGAGGCCAGAAGCTGGACCAGTTGAGACCGCGAAGTTGGCCGTGGCCGTGTGCCAACAGATCTGCGTGCCGTCGGCAAAACGAATGAACTCGCCGCTGGCATTGCTACCACGCTGGAAGACTGCACCCGCTGGGACGCCGGCGGCTTGCGTGATGATGCCCACCAGATCCGCAATAGATGCGGATTTCAGTTCCAGGTTGGCGCGAGCAAGAGCCGCCGTTGTTCCGCCTGTGCCACCCTTCGTCACCGGCACAACGTTCTCGGTTGAGACCGTGCCCAGCCCGGCCAGTGTAGAACCCCACTGCCGGATGATGTCTCCTGCAACAATGGCCAGATCGCGCTGGTAGCCCTGCACCGGCATCACAGCATAGTTTGCGTTCGACACCGTGGCACTGCGGTATGCAGGGCTGATCGACAGCGTGGTCGGGCTCGGGGCGTTGATGACCTCGTACCACTGGCCGTCTGGGCCGATGAATGCATCCCCAGTAAGCGTGTTCGCTGCGAAGTTCGTACCCACGCCAGTGACGTTGGTTTGACCAGCGACAACGTTCACCTTTCCCTCTTTGTACCAACCCATATTTTTCTCCAGGCAACAAAAAACCGCACAAGGCGGCTATTGGGTTTGATCAGTAATTTCAATCGCTAAGACATGGGCTTGGCAAAAACAACAGGGTTATAGAGAGTGGTTGATATGTCCACGCCAACGACCTGCATCACAAGTCTATCAAGTGCATATTCCCAAACCGCGTACATATTCCCCTGCCTAGATGTTAAGCCCGCCACATCCATAGCAATATTATTTAAGAGCATATAATCGCCTGATGACAGATTAAACGGGGCCGTCCAACTCAGCCTAGTTTGCCCTTGCCCAGTAGATGAGGCGCCAATATATTGCCAGCTTGTGATACTCCTCGTGAACTGGGCGGCAGGTGTTGCGCTATCAAATAGAAGCTTTGAGCTACCATCCCGCAACCTCATACCATAAATTGCAGTGGGCACAGATTTGAATGCCGCAACAAACCACTTACCTCGTGTTGGCACCCCTACAATGCTTTTAAAGGAAAACCCATACCACGCACCGGCCCCACCACTCAGCGTACAAAAGCAAAGAGTATCCGCCGTCTCGGGCCTGACAAAAACCAGAGGAGGCTCGTCAGTTAAGACTGGGGCCGCGAACGGAACATCAACCCCCTGCCCGAAACCATCCCAAGTCCCACTTTCAAGAACTACAAGCCGAGCGTATTCAGAGTCCAGAGTTACGACATCATTATTATTTTTAAACCTGAGCCCATATGACATCACCTATACCTCATGACAAGCAACCGCTGTGTTGCCGTCCCTAGCGGACCATTGTTGCTCTGCCTGTTACCGAACCACACCCTTACATTACCTGGGGTAACTTCTGGAATGAAACAAATAGCATCCCAAAACTGCCCGCTTGTATTGTATGGGGCAACCGGCACGCACACCGCCGAATATTTTTCGGGCTCGACTTCCGATATAGCTATATCCACAAACCTGCCAGAAGATCTCGGAATAAGGGCCGAGTAAACGATCCTTACCGTAAATGAGTTCTCATCGAGCTCAACAACTCCAGTAGCACTCTTTGTGCGAAGTCCATAAATCATGGCGAAAGTCTCCCGACGGTCGCGCGGTCGATATCGTTGGCATCAAATACTGTAAGGCCACCATTGTTCAGCAGTGATGAACCGTCTTCGTCTTCGCCCCGCAAAGTAAACTTGCCTGCTGGAATATTGATTTCCAGAAGCGGTCGGCCTTTGGAGTCAACCGTTGGCGACCGTAGAGTCATTCCCAGGATGATCTCTTGAATGATCGCCTTGCTGATGATTGCGGTGTTGAATACCACTTGGTTGTTCTCCACAACAAACATCGGGATTACCGTTCCGTCTAGCTCGTTCACGATGGCAAATCGCTGGGCGTAAATCAGGAATTCCGACTGCTCTCCGTTTGAGCCAAACGCAAGGCCCGATATAACCTTTCTTCCATCAACGATGGTCTGAGCCTTCATGGTGGTCTGAGCGGAAACTCTGCCATCGAGACCAACCAACGTCTGGCTAACCTGCTGAACCGATGCGTTGGTCTGCCCTATGCTTGATTGCAGGGTTTCCGTTGTCCTGCCCAAAGCCTCATTTGCCGATGCCTGCACTTTCTTCTCTGTGAAGAAGGCAGACGTGGATTCCCAAGACTTCACGACGCCGGCCAAATCAGCGGCACCATCATCACCGCGCACCGAAGCACGCAACGACTCATTGCTGGCTGCCAGGGACATGACCCTGCCATCAACCTCAGTGACCTTTGTGTCGAGGCCAGTGATAGCCACGGCATTACCGGCCACCTTCTCATCGGTCAGCGCCAGATCGCTTTTGAGCTGGTTCAGTTGAGTGGCTGCCGTCTCCCTGTTGGTCGCCACCACCTGCTCCAGAACGGTCAGCCCTGACTTGTTCGCCCCTACTTGCGCGTTCATCGTCAGATACTGCTGCGCCATCGCCTCGTTTTCGGTGGCCCTGGTGCGCTTCTCCAGAGCCAGATCAGCGGTTGACTGCCAGCCTTTGATCACGCCCGCCAGGTCACCAGCACCATCATCTTCCCGTGCTGCTGAGCGCAGCGCCTCAATGGATGATGCGGTGGCCACGATCTTTCCGTCGATCTCTTCGATCTTCGTGCTGACAAGGGCAATCTGCTGAGTGAGCGCGCTCGTGGTTTCGAGGATCGTCCCGATATCCTTCCAGTAGGTGGAGTTCGGCGGGGTTACGCCTGCCGGTACCGCCTGGATAGCCTGGTAGATTTGCCCACCTTCCTGGACAAACGCCGCAACCGGATAAGGTTTGCCGGGATCATAAGGCGCTGCACCCGTGACCTGCCCGAGCAGCTCTTCCAGCTCCTGCTTGGCCTGTCCCAGGCGATCATTGACCGACCCAGGACCGTCGCCTGTAATCAGCTCGATCTCTTCGCGCAAGTCCTGGTACAGAGCTCCCTTGCCAATCTTACCGGCGTAATACTTGTCGTATTCAGTCTGGTCCGAACTTGCCTGGCCATTGACCGCACCAGGGATCGGGAAGAACGGCCCGACGTTGCCGGTACGGTCCACCAGCCGCGCCCAGAAGAACAGACTCGCCCCCGCCAGCAGGCTGTGCATCTCATGCTTGGCCTGCGGGTAGCTGAAGTCGCTCAGCTTGATCGCCGTCGTCAGGTCCGGCGACTCGCTGTACCAGACCTCTGTGCGCTGGGTGTCCTCTGCACCTGGTGGAAAGCCCCACTGTATGCCAATGCCGTAGACCAGGCTGGTGGTGGTCAGGAACGCCACAGCCGGCGGCAAGCCGACCTTCCCCTCCAAGTTGGTAAGGTTTGAGCTCTTCCAAATCGAAGAGATCTCGAAGGCGCTCACAGACCGTACCCGAGCCAGATAGGCACCCGAGTAAATCCCCGTAACGTCCACGCTGGTCGAGCCAGTGCGCTGCAGCTTGATCCAGTTGCCGCTGTCCTTGCGCCACTCCACGTCATACGCGACCGCGCCAGCAACGGCGGGCCAAGAGATGTTCATGGTGCTGATGGCCAGGCCCTGGTCCACGGAGTAATTCGACGTGATATCGACGCTCGCCGGCGCCGGAACGACGGTGATCGGCACAACGCTGATCGGGCGATCTTCAAGGCGTGCGCCGGTATCGATGTGCGCGAACTTGCTCGGGTCGTACTGGACAGCCGAGATCTCGAACACACCTGGCTCCGGCCGGGCCACGCTGACCACGCGGTACAACGGGATGGCCAGGTCGTCAGCATCCAGCGCCCACACCAGCTCAGGTTCCGGCACTACGGAGTAAGCAACGGTCACGGTAATCTGCCGGCCGCTGACCAGGTGCACGGTCCGCCCCTCGCACTTGCCGTCGGGCAGGTTGAGGATCAGGCGATCGCCGGGCTTGGCCTGGGTATCGCGGTCCAGTGTGATGACTTTGCCGTTCACCGCCGAGATGCGCCCGCCCACAGGTCTACCGGCCAGAAGCTCGTCCGCAATCGGGATCACGTAGCCAGGCAGCGGAATGCGTCCATCGAGGCCGACCTTAAAGGTAACGGCGCGGTCTTTGGAGTTGGTTAGCAGAGCCCACTTGCCGCGGCGCTGGGCCTCAGACTCGCGGGTGCAGCCAATAGCGCTGATCTCCAGCGGGTTATCGCCGTAGCGCCGCTGCAGCTTCGGATCGGTCACCGGGGTGACATCGGTGTCGTAGTTGTTCAGCGGGTTGTCGTAACTGACCAGCGCCCGGGTGTAGCGGGTACGCTCCGACGCACTGGAATAGGTGAACTTGCCGTCGATCACGTTCGCGCGGGTGTAGGCAAAATCGAAGTCCGTGGCGCGCGGCATATCCGCCAGGGTGAACACCTGGCCCTGGGCCCAGTAGGTCATGCCCCGGTAGATCGCTGAGATATCGCGCAGCAGAGACCAGGCATCAGCTTTGCTTTGCAAGTTCAGGTTGCAAATGAAGCGCGGCTCCTGGCCACCCTTCCCGTCCGGCACCTGCTGGTCGCAATACTGCGAGATGCGGTACAGCTCCCACTTGTCGACCATCCACGGCTTGATACGACGGCCTAGGCCAAATCGGTCGGCCGTGGTGATGCCATACGTAGCCCAGACCGGGTTGTTGGTGTAGGCCTCCTTGAGCGTCCCATCCCAAATGCCGCTGTATGTGCGCGACACGGGGTCATAGTTGCTCGGGACCTGCCACTTGCGAGCCTTGCAGCCGACGGTCACCGCCGGAATGCTACGGAACTGCTCGGCGGAGAACTCGATATAGAGCAGCGCCGTGTTCGGGTAGCGAATCTTCGCGTCGATCACCTCGGTGAAGCCCGCGATCTGCATGGTGTCAGCGATTTTGTTGTTGTTCTGATTGGTCGTCAGGCGCGTGATGCGCATCAGCCAGCCGGTGGTTGCCCGGGGCAAATCGATACGGCGGGTGCGTTCGTAGGTGCTGGTGGTCTTGCCGTCCACAGCCTCACTCAGTACCTGCTGATACGCGCCGCCGTCGGTGGCCACCTCGACCTTGTATTCAATACGGTAGCCGTTGATGTTGTTGCTCGAATCCACGGACTGGAGCGCCGGCCAGGCGAAACGTACTCGCACGGCAGAAAGCTGGGTGTTGCTGATCGCTCGAACCCATGGCGTGCCACTACGCAGCTCGGTGCTGATCGTGGTTTCGTTCTCGATCGACGGAATGCCCTGGATATAGGTCTGGTCCACCGCCCCCGTACGCCACTCCCATTTCACGTTCGGGAAGTTCATGTTCCCCTGGGGGTCTTGCAGCGGAGTGTTGTCTAAATAGATGTCCCGCGCGGTAGGCGTGCCTTCAAACTCACCTTCCCCGATCGCGATCAGCATTTTGGCAATGGCGACAGAGCGCAGACTGTCCGGGGCTTCAGTTGGGGTCTTTGGCTTCTCGGAACCACCCTTGGCGCCGTAGATGTCGAGCTTCTTTGCTGCGCCCATGCTTTTCTCCAGGCAATAAAAAACCGGCTCATGGCCGGTTGCGGTGCTGCGGGTTTTCGTTACATCTGATCTTCGGCGTAAATGGCTGCGCTGATAATTGCCCCGCCCCAGCGGCGTTCGCCGATGCATAGCGGGACCGGGTTACCCGATGCGGTAGTGTTCTTGGCGCTGCCGAAGGCATAGCCGGGTGTGTTCTCAGGCGCAGCGCTTGTCTTGAGGCCGCCGGCCTGGGGGCTGAGCATTTGGATCACGCCGCCGGCGACAAGGCCGATACCGGCGGCCATCAAGCCCGGACCAGCCGGGCCAGCAAAGAATGAGGCAACAATCAGGACAGCGCCGATGATGGTCTGAAGAATCCCCGCGCGCTTGGAACCTGTAATTACCGGGACTATGCGAATCACACCTCGCCCCTGATAGCCAATCTCTGTCTCGCCAATGTTCCGTTTGCCACGGAAAACTGCGAACTCAAGACCTCGGGCTTTAGCAGAGCTAATAAATCGTTCAAGCCCAGGAATTTGGACACACAAAGCCTTAATAGCCTCTGCTGGGCTCCGAACCGCCAGTCTGTACTCTTTGCCAAATTGGCGTAATTGCCCGCCGAGTCGAACAGTTTCTATCGGTGCATATTCAATAGCGAGTGCTGCCATTGCATTTCTCCAAGCGTAAAAAAACCGCCGTTGGGCGGTTTTTCTTCAGAAACGGTTAGAGGCAGCTGCGAACCGCATCTTCTATCGCGCCTCGCCCCACCATTTTTGCCCAGGGCATGCGCTGATATAGCGCGACCCTGCTGCCACTTCCAGATCTTCCGATTTCAAGGACCTCGTCTGCCATCATGTCTGTCGCCACAATAAGGCGATAGCCATCTTCCGTTTCGGACATGGTTGAGGCTGATCGCTCCTCCTGCCATTTCGGGAACACGCAAAGCGCATATTGTTTTGGCGACTTCTTGCTGCTCGAACTGATTGTTGGGGCATTTTTTTTAAGATCGCCGGGTGTCGAGCACGCAGCCAGCAACACAGAAACAGCCATGACCGAAGCCAATAAAATACGCATGACATCCCTCCCTGTTAAAGGAGGGAGCGTATCACTACAGCCCAACCCTTCCTATGCGGTGAGCGCGCCTTCGACAAAACCGAGAGCGGTCAACACATCCTTCCTGATGTTGAACGTTCTGCACATGAACAGCATGTGATTGCCGTTCTTGGCCTCGTCAAGCATCTCGCGGACCTCTTTGGCAACCACTGCACGATCCAAAATCATGTTCATCTGCATGTCTGCGCCTTCAGGGATCTTGGAATTATCAATTTCAGCCTGATTAGATCCAAGAATGACGTTGGCTCTCATTACCTTTCCGAGATACTCAACCTTCAACACTTCGTTCCCTTTAGCGTCTCGCGCTTTTTCTCTGCGACTGACCGGGTTCATTTTTCGCTCCTTGATTATCTTTCGGTTGAACGAAAGCCCCGAATTAACGGGGATCTTCGTGGTGCAATGAGGCTAGGCCGCATCAAGAGCAAGAGTCAACTGTAGTTGCTCGCGCCAGTAATCTACATTGTGTTCTAGTCCTGGCTTTGACCAACGCCACCCCGAAAGCTCTTTTCCGCTTAGGCTTGCGAGTTGCTGACCACGCTCAAGGGCAAGGCATGCGGAGTCGAAGCGCTTACGAACATCCACGTCGCCGTGAAGAAGCGCGTCAATCTGCAGGTCGCACCAAACCGAGAAGTCGGCGGACAACCACCGCGCAAATGCGACAGCCAACTTAGGGTGCAGCCATATCCCGCCGCTTCGCCCCATCTTTCGACGAATTAATGTGTCGGAGGATCCGACACATAGGCGCTTTGCCAAAGCCTCCAGGTATTCCAACGTGGTTGGGAGCGCGAGCCAATGACTTGGCCTTTTGCCAAATTTCTTTGATATCGCTGTCGCATTAAGCCAGCCATCCGCGCTGAGCTGCACTGGATGGCCTTCGTAATCAAACGGAACGATATTGCTCATGCAGTTTTCCTCGACTCGACTGACGTCGCTGCGCCTGGATTGAATCCGTCCAGCGGCAACAGGCTCTTCTCGCTGACCGAGTAGCGCTTGCCCTCGACCAGCATCAGCCAGTTTTCTTCGACCTTGCGGATCAGTTGGCCGGAGCGACCAACCAGATTTGGCCGCTCCGGCATCAGGATCAGTGCGCGACCACCAGCTTTCAGGGTGAAGTTCATGCCACCGCCCTCCGCGAAGCTTGGTAGAGCGACCGGCGCCGCAAATTCTCGGTAGCCAGCGCTACGAACTCGAACATTTCCGCCGTCGAAACTGGCATGTCCCCGTGAACGAGCATCGACTGCATGAACTGCTGTCGCGTCAGAACGAACGCGCCCATTGGAACTGGAGTGATCTGCGCGTTGCCTTTTGGGTCAGCACTGAGGAGATAACGATCACACTGACCAAGCTTTTCCGGGATCAAGCTCGACTGACGAGGGATGTACTCGCCCTCGATTGCATAGCTCGCTACAAAATTGCAGGCCGCGTCCATTTGGTCGGCGGGAATCAGTTCCATGCGCGGAACATCGAAGCGCGCGTGGAGTGCTGAGGCGAGTTTGGCTGTGGCACTGCGTTGATGCTCGGAATCCAGCTTGGCTACACGGCAGCGCATTACGTTGCTGAGCGTCCTCGCGCCTTCGGCGCCCAGCGCCTCGGAAACAGCTTTGGCAACGAGGCTCTTGCTCGAAAGTCCCAGCTGAGACGCCATCCAGTTGAAGGCAGCAATGTAACCTTCCTTGATAGCTGCGGCTTTCTTGCCGGTGAAGCTCATCACCAGGAACATGAAACCGTCCTTGGTCATCTCGAAGGCTTCATAGGTGTTGCCGCGATGCTCAAACTGAACCGACGAAAAGTTGTCGGTTAAAAACTGAGCAGAACACTCAAGCGCTCTGACCTTGGCAATAACGTGGTTGTGGAGCTTTTCAAATGCTTCAGCGACCTGCCGAGTTGAGGTGAAGACCTCGCCGTTACGGGCCTCAACGAATTTGCGCATGTCAACTACTGTGGTATTCTTGCTCATGACGATTTCCTCTCTGAAGTTGATCTCGTTACCTGAAGCCCTGGCCTGCACGCCGGGGCTTCCTCGTTTCAGGCTACCGCCTGCTTGCTCTGTTGTTCCCGCCACTTGAAACCCTCCTCAATCAAAAGTCCGAGCTCAGCGTTGAGGCTTCGGCGATTGGCGTGTGCCTCCTGCTTTGCCTTCCCCTTAAGTTGCTCTGCGATCCGTAGGCTGTACGGTGCAACTTGGTGCGCGTCTTTCATGATTGCCTCCTTGGTGTGTGGACTCATATTAACTCAGATATAAATAGAGTCAAGTAGGATCATTGAGCCTAATTGAGTCATTGCGCATACTGCCCGCATTGCAAAACCACCCCGAGCAATTCATGACTGACCGCCACCAGATTTCCCCGTACCCAATTCGGATGCCTGCCGAGTTGAGAGATCAGCTTGAGGAGAGCGCCCGTAAAGGCTCGCGCTCACTGCATGCTGAGATCATCTCCAGACTCACCACCAGCTTCTCGCCTCGAACTCTAGATGAGGTTGAGGTGGCAAAGGCTGATGAACTGGACAGGGAAATAGCCAGGCTCACCATGGAAGGCGCCAAGTACAGCCGCGCAATGAATGCTCTTATGGAAAAAGCCAGAGCGGCGGCCGGCACTCCAGATGAAGATAGCTTTGGCGCTCAGATACTCGAAGTGGCAGAGGCTTTCGGCAAGATCGAGAGGGCGAAATTCCAGGCCATGATGCGCCGGGAGATGCTCGACAACTGACGGCGGCTCCCTACGCCCGCGCCACAGCAAAATCAATTCTGCCTGGACCAGACACAAGGCCAGCGGTAAGGCCTGGCGTTCCTATGTATGCGCGGCTGTAGCCATCCTTGCTCTGGCACTTGCCGGAGAATTTCATGCGATCAATCTCGACACCATCATCCAGAATGGCGACTTCGGCTTCAGCACCGCAGATACCAGCGTCGGTAATGGTGAAAAGGTCGTAAATGGTCAGCATGTAGCGTTGCGAGGTTTGCATGCCCTGCTCCAGCGGCCCTGCCGCGTCATGGTTGTTTTGCATCTTTATGCCTGAGGATCAGGCGCGTTCTGTCATGCCACGGGCCGCCGAAGACGATGATTTCCGACGGCCTGCCGTACAGGTGGTGCAACAGGAATGGCCCTGGCCCGAACGTGCCGGACTCTTCACCCGGTAGCGACGGATCGGTGCCCAGGTATATGCCAGCGTGGTTCGGGTGAGCTGTTCGCCCGACCTGCATAACGATCATGTCACCGCGCTGCGGCCGGTCAACGCGCACAAAGCCGGCGGCCTCGTAGTTCGCTTCGTACAGGCTCGCGTTCTCCGCGCTCTCCCACCACCCATCGATGCGCTGGAAGGCTTCAAACTCCAGCCCCCACTCACGCTGGTACCAATCAGCGCAGACCTGCCAGCAGTCCCAGGTGCCGTGCACGAACGGACGATTGAGCAGTGGTGTATGGCCGGTCGGCGTGATCGTGCGTAGGTCGCCCTCGGGCCAGCTCAAAATGTGCCAGGGCAAGGCCGTGGCCTCGCACATGGCCAGGTCGTGCGGTGAAGGCCTGCTGGTAGCGTCCGGGTGCGAGTGAACGATGCCGATAACCTCACCCAGGTCTTCCGCCGCAGCGTAGTCCTCGGGATCGAGCCGGAACTCCTCGCTCGGCTCCGTGGCAATGTTCCGGCACGGGAAGTACTTCTGGGCCCGCCCAACAGCCAACAGCAGGCCGCAGCACTCTTTCGGATACTCCGCCGCCGCGTGCGTCTGGATGGCCGCAATGACGTGTTTTCGCATGATCAGCTCCGGGCAATGAGGGAAACGGCAGGGAACCCACCGAAAGCAAGCTCGTTGCTCTCGCCATAGCGCAACTTGCAGGACGAGAGGCAGCCCTTGCACTGATCCTTGGCCGGGTCATCCGTGGGGTTGTCTTCGTCATCAAACATCGCTGTCCCCGTGTAGTTACAGTCAGGGCCCCTGTATCCCCCCGTCATGGCCCAGTGGCAGAACGTCGTCATTTGGCGCCCTGGCAGACCGTGGTTATCGATCTCGCCCGGCGAGGACAGCTCCCAGACCACAGCCTCGCCGTCCTCGCTGGTTTTCTGGTCGATGTACCAGATTTCCAGCGCTTCCTGGGTCGGATCGGCTGTTGGGTTTCCCTCGGGGAAGTTCGCTGAATCCAGGTACTTGGCCAACGTCTCGCGAACCGTCAGCTTGAACTTCAGTAGATCCTCGAAGGCGAGGCAAAGCGCAGTAACCCGCCCATTCACGTTACCGGCTGCGAAAGTCGGCCGAGAGGCTGTGCCATCGCTGCTCGAAGAAATACCTTCAATCTGCACCGGCCAGGCCGCGTACTCCTCGCCCTGCCACCAAATCGACTTGGCCGGCAAATCCTCATCAGAATGCTCGTAGGCCAGCAGCTCTTCGGGCGTGTGCGGAATGGCGTGCCCATGAAAGCGCAGGTAATCCGCGCCATACTCGGTCCCGTCAATTTCAAACAGGCGAATCTCGCCGCCGGGCTCCAGTTTCTGGATGTCCGTGATCAGTGCCATGGGCAGTTATCTCAGGGGTGAAAGGTTTGTTGGAAGGTGGCGGTGATGGCGTAGACCTGGCCGCCGCGGTGCACAGGCTTGTAGCCGTTGCACTTGTATAGGCCAAGCTCGCCAAGGGGCGGCTCCCAGAGGAAGCCCTTCGCCCCCTTGTGGCGATCGAGGAAGTCCATGATGTCCTTGATGCGTCCCTTCACGCCCGTGAAGGTCACGGGCCAGGATTGCGACCGATTGTTGAGGCCATCCTCGACCGACTGCTCGTACCCATCGCCAAACTGCTTGGAGCGAACGCGCTGGGCGATATCGCCCTCAGCGCCCTTTTCCGTCGCCCAGGTGAATCGTTCGATTGCCATCAGCGCCCCTTGATTGCTTTGTTGATGACGCCGCCCTGGCCCATGTCCTTGTTGCGCATCTGTTGATACTTCTGCTCAACGAACGCGGCCAGCTCCTTACCGAATAGGTCGTAGCCAGGCGCGTCAGCGGAAGACGATGCGCTCCCCTCACCGTCGATATGCACTTCGACATTGATCTGGGTTGCATCCGCCCCGCCACCGCCCATTGCCATTACGCCCAGCTTACCGCTGGAGGTTCTGGTCAGGGGCATGATCGCCTCTTCCCCGGCCTCGCCCATCACCCCGGTCTTGCCGTTGGCCATGCCAAACGCCGTGGGCTTGCTGACGATGGAGTTGGTAAACGCACCGCCGTCGGCGAACATCTGCACACCACCCGACCAAGCGCCGCCCATGGCTTGCGGGAAGTACGAGCCGGAGTAGCCGCCGGCGGACGCGCCAAGGTTCGACGACGCCGCGCCAGCGGATCCGGCTGCCAGACCATTGCCGCCGGCAACGCTGCCGCCGAAATAACTCGCCGCCGCGCCGACTAAGCTTCCCAGTAGTGCCGAACTGGCCTGCCGAGTTGCGATGCGCGCCATATCTGCCAGGATCGATTTGGCGAAGTCCGAAAACGACGCCTTGCCAGTCATGGCGAAGTTGACGATCGAGTCCTCCATGGAGCTGAAGGCATTACCGAACAGAGCCTTGGTTTGGCCAGCGATGTTTTGCGCCGAATCTAGATAGTTGGCCCAGGCCGATGTCGCGCCCTTCGTCCAATCACCCTGAGCGGCCTCCACATCCGCGTAGTTCTGCCGGATCTGGTCGGTAGCAGCCTTGTTCGCGTCTGCGAGCGCCTGCGACTTCCGCTTGAACTCCTCCTCCGACATGTTGCGCGACGGATCGGAACGCTGGTTTTCCAGATCCAGCGACTGCTGAGCAAACCGGTCTTGCTGGCCGTTCAGCTCACCGTTGAGCGCGTTCTGCCGATCTCCCTGGCCAACGCCGAGCACTGCACGCTGGCCCGCAAGCTCCAGGGCTCGCTGTTGCTGCCCCAGCGCCTGCACGTACGAGCTGATTGCCCGCTCCTGCTTGGCCAGACGCCCAGCCTCATTGGTCGCCAAAACCTCCAGCTGGCTGTCGGCATCCTTCTGTGCCTTGACCATCCCTGCGCGCGCGTCTGCAATCTTCTGGTCCAGCTGGATGCTTTGCGCTGCCGAGGTGGTCTTCTTGCCTTTGGCGGCCTCCAGTGCGGCAATCTCGGCCTCGTAGGCTACCGTGGTTTGGTCGAGTTGATTGCCGATCAGTGCTTGGCGCCGCAGCAGATAGTCTTCCTCAGACAGCAGGCCGGCCTTCTGTGCCGCTTCCAGTTCCTTCTGGTGGTTTTTGTAGGTGTCAGTGATGGCTGCCAGGTCGTTCTTGGCGCTGTTGAAGCTGGCCAAGTCGACCGCCGAAGATCCGCCTGTTTTCGAGTCCTTGAACTTGTCGCGAGTCTGCTTTTCTAGGGCCGCCTCCTCGGCTGCGGTGAACGTGTAGCCTGCCTGGCGCGCAGCAGCGATACGCCTTTGATTTTCCTCAAGCGCCTTCGTCAGTTTCGTGGACTTTGATGCAGTGGCGTCAAGGTTGTTTTGCAGGGTTTCATAGGCCTTAGTTCCCTCTTGGATATCCTGGGCCTGAAACATTTCCCGTCGCGCTTTTGCCTTGTCATCCACTTCTTGCTGCAACAGGGCGGTAATGTCGCTCTGGGCACCTGACTCGCCGCCGCTGAGCATCATCATGTCTGGGTTTTCGCCCAGGATCATGGGGTTCGACTTGGCGTTGCGAAGCGTATTCAGGCGATCCGCGAGCTTTTCAAACTTCTGGTCGAATGTCTCTTCACGCCCAATATCAAGTATTGCGTCCCATGCCCCCTTCGCGGCTCCCTTAACCAAGTTCCAGGCGCTTTCTACTGCGCCCAAGTTACTGGTGATGGTATCCGCGCGCAGAATCAAAGCATCGGCGTAGGCGCTCTCTGCCAACTGCTGGGCACCCAGAGTGTCACCCTGCTCATGCAAGGCTCGAATTTGGGTGTACACGGCGGCAGTGAGAAAGTTGTACTTGTCGTTGAGCGCAACGACAGCCTTCACCGGGTCATCCGCCAGCTTGGCGAACTCATCGACGGTTTCTGATGCCGCTTTTCCGGTGGCCTTTTCAAACGACAAGGCAGCAACCGCAATATGCTCGAAGCTACTGCTCACGATCCTACCGGAGCCCGCCAGTTGTGCCAGAATCGCCGCTGCCGCCCCAGTAGTGCCAATGGTGTCGCTGACCTGACGCGCCATACCCCCTAACGATGAGGATGTTGCTCCGGCGTAATTGCCGGTTAGGACCAATGACTTGTTATAGCGGTCCTGCTCCTCGCTGCCCTTGTAGTAGGCAACCCCAAGAGCGGCGACGGCGCCTGTCGCCAGGGCAATAGGCGCCAGCATGGCCAACAGGCCGGCAGCCGATGCACCAGCACCCGCGCCAAGCTGGAGAACAGCACGAACACCGCTCCCCCAGTCACCAGAGGACAGCGCATTGCCAAGCTGCGTGACATTTTCCTGCGCCTGGCGGGTGCCGAGGCGCAGTTTGTCGAACCCGGTAGTGGTTTTTTCGAGCTTGGCATAGTCCTTGTCGATCTTGCCCAGGGCGCTGTTGTACTGGTCCTGACTGATGCGCCCCTCGTCCAGGTGCTTACCAAGCTGCTCGACCTGAGTGTCCAGCTTCGCCAGTGCGGCGCGGGCCGGGTCGATGGCACCCAGCAGGCTGTTCAGGGCCTTCTGTTCGTCCAGGGCAGACTTGGCCAGGGCCACCTGCTGCTTGTCGAGCTGCGCGGAGATCTTCGCCGCCTCGGCCTCGCCATAGGCACCGGTCTTGGTCAGCTTGGCGAGAGCTTCACGTTGCTTTGCCAGATCCTGGGTAGTCTTGGCGCTGGTGGAAAGCGATTTCTCCAGGGCCTGCATTTCGTTCATCAGCGAAACGGCGGACTGCTCGGCCCGGCCGCCGGCCTTCGCCATATCATCCAGGTTGGTTTTTGCCTGGATTGCATCGGCCGAGTCGATCTTGACGCCGAGTTCTGCAATGTTCATCGACTCACCTTGAATAAGTGCCCGTGGTTACGGGCTGTTTTCCCTTTCCTCCGCCATAACGCGCAGGGCTTCGCCTTCCAGCACCTGAAGGTCAGGGAAGATTTCAGCGAGTTTCTTTTTCTTGATGCCGAGGAACCCGGCCACGTCGCGGATGCAGCTGTAGTCGAGACCGATCGCGCCGCCGGCGCCTGCTCGCCACTGGGTGGACATGCGGTTGAAAAGGAGGAAGGCCGGCCAGTTGCATGGCCAAACCTCCACTTCCTCAACCAAATCTCCAGGGGCAAGGCCGAACATCCCGATAATCGCGTCGGGCACTCTCGGCGAATACATGGCGCGGGCGGCGTCGGTTAGTTTCCCAGGCGGGCCTGGTTATATGCGCCTTCATGGGCTTTAACGACCGCCTCGGCGGCGCCCTGGCAGGACTTCACGAATGCAACAATGTTGTCGTCGTTGTATTCGTCGTCGAAGCCCCAGCCTACTACCAGATCCTTGATCTGCTGGGTTTGCTGCTCGGTATCCACGGCCACAATTTCTGACCATGACGGTTTATCGCCCAATGCGGCCTGCGCCTTCTTCCGCTTCTCGTTCCATTCATCGAACAGAGCAGCAAGCTCGGCGCGATCCCGGTACTTGAAGGTGAACTCAACCTTCTCAGGCGCGCTGCCGACGATTGGAATCAGCACTGGCGCAGCGAAAGTGGCGTTCTGCGCGATACGGATCTTGGCCATGGGTTACACCACCGCAGTCAGGTAGCGAGTCGGCTCGGCCTGCAGTGCCAGGTTGACGGTGCGCGTCAGCAGGTTGTTACGAGACACCGCCGGCTGTTTGGAGAACGACGTGTAGGCGCCGTACAGCAGCGTGTCATTGCCCGGCAGGTTCAAACGTGCGGCCTCGACCTGCTTGCCCGCATCGGCCTTCATCAACACCTTGTTGAAGTCTTGAATCGGATCGTCGGCGAGGGTCAGTACCATGCTGGCAGCCGACTTATCGGTGGGAATCTGCTTGCCCTGGTCGTCTTCGAGGAAAACCACGTCGAGGTAGTTCTGCTCGCCACCGGAGAAGGCCACATCGGAGATTTGCGGGATCTGAACCCAGGTCAGCACCTTGCGCATGGTCCCGGCGCCACCACCGAAAGGAAAGGCCTGGGTGTCGGTAGTGTCGATACTTTCCAGGGTGATTGCAGTAGCAGTCGCCGCCTTCACGCGCACGACCTTGCTATCCAGCTTGCTCCAGCCAGAAGTGAGCAGGACGATGTCGCCCGCAGCCAGGGTGCCGCCGACAACGGTGGCCACTGCCTCAGCGGCGTTGGTGATGCTGGCAAACGCCAGAGCAGCCGCATAGGTTGCAGCGTGCTGGAAGGTGCCGCCGTTCGGGATTTTGTAGCCCATTGGTATTTCCTCTTTGCAGATATGAAAAAACCCGCTCGATGGCGGGTTCGTGGGTTTGCCCAACGGGCGGGATCAGTCCGTGTCGGCTCGGTACAAGAACGAGACCGGGACGGTATAGGTGGAATCGCCGGTAATACCGGGGCCCTGGTCGACCGGCGACATCGTCACCAAGGTGACCGGGCCCTTGGTGTCCCTGGCGTACAGCGGGAACAGATCTGTCAGTTCAGCTGCTATCGGGTTCGTCTTGGTCTTGCCGGTGCCCGCCGGCGCGATGATGCTCACTTGGAACACACCGGTGAACAGCCGGTGATCACCGCCGAGCGTGTTGCTCGCGGTGTCGCCCGGGATAGTGAAGGCCCGCAGGTAGGTCTCGCCTGCCGCCGGCGTGTAGGCCATGTTCTCGAAAACGATCTTGAGCTTCTCTGACCTGGCAGCGTTCCAGGCGATGAGCTTGGCCTCGTAGATCGAAGCGATGATTGCGTGACTCATACCTGGTTACTCCTGATGGCCTCCAGCACGATCTGCTGGAAGCGAGCCACGGTGACCCGGACCATGCCGCCGGGGGCCTGGGTGGAATGACCGAACTCCAGAGGGATCGCGTAGGGCAAGTTATTGATGATGTAGGCCATCTGGCCGGCGGTGAAGTCGCTCATTGCAGCGACCAGCGCGGCAGTGGTTTCGGCGCCGCTGGGGTCAACCTCGTCGAAGGTGACATTCTCGACCACGCCGAGCGATATGTGCCAGTTCGCACGGAACCGACCGCCGACGTAGCCCTCGGGAGCCTTGATGTCCATGCCATCGTTGAGTTTGCGACCCTTCTTGAGCCTGCCGGCCTTGGTGAGATTCGCCGGGTCACTACGCAGCGCGCTGTTGTGATCGCCTACCGCCTTGTTGTACTGAGTCGCTACGACGTTCTGCGCCCAGATCTCCGGGTTGCCCGCGGGAGACATGCGAATCAGGCTGCTGCCGACCTCGATGATGATCTCACGTACGCTCGCGTCGATGGCTTCGCTGGCCTGGGTGGCGAACTCGGCCAAGCTCAAGGCGAAGCTGCCGGATTGGGTCGCCATATCATTTCCTCAGTTGCGCCGTCCACGTCGCGTCAGCAGGGTCCGCAGAGACGTTCATCACCCGCAACCCGTTGACGATATCGCCAATGGCCGGCGCTGCTGGGACCGCCGTTGGCACCCCGGCCTCGGACACGAATAGCTCGTTTTGCAGCACCAGAAGCTTCTTGTCGGTGGTCTGGATGAGCGAACCGTCGATCTCCTTGGACAGGTAGCTGCCTAGAACACCGCGCCCTGCGTACGTCACCGTGGTCTCCGGCGTTTCGCCGCCCAGATCAGGGTCCCATTCGCCAGCGACCTTGCGTACGCCTGTCACCGGCTTTACCGCGTCGGCCAGGCCATCGGGATCATCGAACGACTCGGCCAATTCAGCCTGGATCTCTTCGCGCATGCCCATGATCAGATCCTCTTCAGCATCATTACGCCGGAGCGCTTGATCCACGGCGCGAGCAGCGCCAGGGCGAAGTTCACGCCCGCCGACTGATCGGTTGAGCCCGCCACGTAGGTCTTGCTCACAGACGTGCCGGACTGAGCCGATACCGTCTTGCTCTGCACTTCCTTCTGCGTAGCAGTGTACAGCTTGCCCGCCGCTGCCTCTTTGGCGACCTGGGCGCCGGCTGTTTTGATCTCGGCCGGGACCGGACCGGGAACAGCCCGCTTAATCTTGGCTGTGAGCCAGGCATTGGCCATGGCCACAGCAAGGACCGGATCACCGGTGCCGGCCCAGTCAGGACCGAGCTGGGCGTCAACATCGGCAACGGTGATGAAGTCGGTCATGTGCTTGTCCTTATTCCGCCGGCACCAGGGCCTGCAGGTCTTCTTTCTTGGCGGTTGCGTCGAAGGCAATGCCCTTGGCGGTCAGCCACTCTTTCAGCTCGGGGACCTTCATTTTCAGAGGGTCGGTTTCCGGGGTTTCCTGCTCCTCGCCATCGGAAACCTTGATGCCGGCCGCTTGGTAGGCATCGAAGATATCCGGGGCATCGCCGTCGACCACCACCTCGGTTGCGGCGCCGATCACGCCGAAGAACTCGCTCAGCAGGCGGTAGCACACGCCGCGCTCTTTGCCCGGCTTGTTCGTATAGATCACTTTCATGAGTCACCTCAAAAGCACCCCGGCGCCCATAAAGGCGCAAGGTTGTGTGGGCCGGATTACGGCGTGGTAGTACCGCTGATGACGGCGGCGAACGGGACCTGCTTGCGGCTGAATACACGCTGCCAGTTCGCGGCGGCTGCGTACTGAGTCGCGGTTGGGCTGAGGTTCTGAGCCTCGGAACCTTTCCAGCTGAAGCCGGCAGGCTGGAGGATGTACGTCTTCCGCTCCCACAGCACTTCGGCACCGCCGCCGTTACCGCCGCCGGGCTTACGCTCCAGTTCTACCGGAACCTTCGGCGTGCCTTCGCCATAACCGAACGCGCCCTGGCCGAAAAACACAGACAGGTACTTACCCGCGCCATACACCAGGGCATCGTCCATGAACACTGGCTTGCCGAGGTAGGTGGCCAGAATGATCTTGCCGTCGGAGTCGCGCAGGTACTCGATGAGGTCCTGCTTGACCATCTGGTTCATCACCACCGAGTGCACGCCGATCGCGCCGAACTGGTCAGCCGCATCGCCGGCGGTGAACGCAGCATCCTGGAAGGCATTCGCGCTGATGGTCGCACCCGCGTCGATGACCATGTCACCGCCGTTGTTCGCGATGTTCGAGGCGATGATGCCGCGAGCCGCGCCCAGGGTGTAACGCTGCCACTGGCGGGTCCAGTAGGTGCCGAAGCGGTTGCGGATCTGCTGCTGAGGTTCGGTGTTCGCCAGCTCAGCAGTCAGGTCAGTGACGCCGTAGCCTTTGTTGAGGTACAGGACGCGGGCACGCATGCTGTCCTGGGTGACTTTGCCGACTTCACCCTGGTCGTTCGGGTCGTCGTTGCTGATGTTGGGAGCTTCATCAGCGTTGAGATCCTGCCAGTAGCTGATCTCGGCGGTGCCCTGGCTGCCGGAAGCGATCGCATCCAGCACAGGCGAGCGGGTCACAATGCCCGACTCGTACACAGCGGTCTTTTCCGGGCTGTTAACCGGTGCCAGGGAGGCGTAGTAGTCGCCGACGAAGATGTCGGTCAGTTGGGTAGTTGCCATGGATTAGGTTCCTTTGGTGGCCTGGATTTTCTTGAAGAGCTCAGGGTTGTCACGGGCGATCGCAGCGCGTTCGGTTTCCGTGTACTCACCCCACTTTTTCGTGGCCTTGCCACCGTTGTCGCCGGTCTGCCCGGCACCCTGAGCCCTTGGCCACAGGTGTGTTGCTGTTTCACGCAGAGATTCCGCCCATTCGAGCGGCGACAGCGGGGTTTTCCCGTCCTTCCCGTAAACGACCTCGCCGTCACGGTCGGTGGCAATCGCCTCGCCGTCTTCACTGAGTTTGAAAGTGCCCCGGGCGCGCAGGATGATGTCCTCGGCAGCCTCAGGGAGCGCGCCGGCCTTGATGGCAGCAGCGCGGATGGAATCGGCCAACACCTTGTCGCTGTACTTGGCGGCGAATTGCTCGGCCTTGTCGGCGCGAGCCTTCTCGGCGGCCAGCTTGGTGTCGTAGTCGGTGCGCAGGCGCTCGGTACGGCGGGTGATGACCTCGTCCAGCTTGCCCTCGGCAATCAGCTTGGTCTCTTCATCCTGGCCAACCTTGGTCAGCAGCCCTTTCACGGCGGCGATGTCCAGGCCTTCAAACTGGGACTTGAAGCCGTCCAGTTCGGTTTTGGTGGTCCGGAGCGAGCCAAGCAGCTCGGTATTTTTGTTCTTGAGGCCCAGGGTCGCCGCCTCTACAGCTGCAGCAATGGCGGTCTGAACTGCCGGGTCTTCAAGATCAATCTGGTTTTCGTCTGCCACTTGGTGCACCCCTTGGGTTTGGTCGGCCCGCTTTGCAGGCATAAAAAAACCCCGGCATGGCCGAGGTTATTGGTAACTCAGAATTATTTTCAGTCTTGGCGTAGACCGCCATATGGCGCGACAGCAACTTGAATAGCTACCCTGCCTGCCAGTCCTATGCTCGGAAAACTAGCGAGGTCTTTACCTGATAAATTGCGTAGGTCTCCAACAGTCTTGATGCCCTCATTGAGCAACGACATCCGCCAGCGCTTCTGGATACCGAGCGCTTCAATGCTGATATCCAATAATGCGTCATGTCGGTCAGATTGTTCGATTAGCGCGGAGAGAATAGATTGCGCAGCTTTTTTACTGTCAGCTTCAACCAAGGCTTGCGTAGATGTCCCGTCATGCCTGGTGATTACGTAGCGGGTAACTTCACGAATTTTGTATTCGGGCTTCATAATGTCTTCTCCGGCCTGCGCACAGGCTGAGTAATGGGATGGCGACTTGACATCGCAAATCCAGCGTACTCCCTCACCAGAAAACCTACAAACGCTTTCCGTTTTCCACCAAGCGGAGTCCGCGCAAGACCAGGTAATCGGCGAATTGCGTCCTGCTCGGTGCGTATGGCGGCGGCCGCATGCGAAAGCCTGGCGTATCGCGGTTGAGCCGCGTGCGCCGGCCATTGGGTTCAGTGCAGTGGGTCGGCTCTTCGATCTGGAGGTCCTGCTCGGCGGCGTACAGCTCGACCGCCAGCCGTACCTGGCCCCATTCCAGCTCAAAGGGCACGAATGTCTCGGAAAGCGTTTGGTATTCGATCTTGCAGTCACGCCGGGGCCAGGCCATCGCCTGTTCAGGCCTGGCCTTGCGCCCTTTCCACTGGCGACCGTTGATGTCGGCCGCAGCGCGCAGCAGCAGTTCGACCTGGTCAGCCTCAGCTTCAGGTATACGGAACCCGTAGTAGTCGCGGTAGAAGGTCAGCTTCTCCAGGGGCACGAAGCTATTTGCGTCTGGCCTGCCCTTCCCGTCCTCAACGATGATCTGCATGCGCCATCTCAATCTGGTTGAACGCCGAGTGTAACGCCTGCTCGGGTGAACATGTCAGGCTCTGCTTCCTTCAACTGCGCCAGCGTCAGCGGCTTGAACGATTTGTCGAGCTGCAACTTGGCGAACTTCTCCGGCGTCAGGCCACCATCACGGAACAACTTACCCCGGACCGGCCCGAGGGCATGATCCTGGAAGCTCGCCGGCTGCGTTGCCAGCCACTCGTAATAATTCAGGCCTGCGTCGACCTGGGCCCCGCCGTTATCGCCCACCGTGGCGCGCGTGGCGTCCTTCGCGAACATCTCCGAAAGCCTGGTGGTCGGCACCGTAGTTGACCGGCAGTTGATGTGCGCCGGCGGCAGCGGACCTTTGCCCAGGTCGAAACGCATCCCATCCAAGCCCTTACATTGCTGCGAGGTCTTGCGGTCGAGCGTCGACACCCAGCGATAGCCCAGAACCACGTCACTGTTGGCCTTTAGCGTCTCCATTCGTGCCGTGGTGGCTACGTGCTGGATTGCCGTCTGCACCACGGCGGCAGCATTGCGGTTGCTCACCGCCAGGACGCCGTCCGTGAAGTTCTGCGCCGCGGTGCCGCGAATCGCCTGGATGATCTGGGAATTGGTCTGGCCCTGGCCGAAGCCCAGCCGGATCGTGTTCGTGACGCGCATCGTCTCGGTCCGCGTCCAGCCGCTGACAAAGCTCTTCAACAGCTTGCCGCCGTCGATGCCCTTTACCTGAAGCGGATAGGAGAACACCGCCGCACGGATCACCGTGTTGGTCGGCACCACCGCATCGATGGAGAGTGCATTGCTCAGGCTTTTAGCCTCGAAGGTTGACTCGTACAGCGCGATATCGACCAGATCAGCCTGCATCAGGTCGCCGTAGGCCTTGTAGATCTCCAGCAGCTTTCCGTCGACCCGGGCCAGGAACTGCTCAAGGCGGTCCCGGCTGTAGGTGGTCAGTTCCTTGCGGGTGAGTTGATCCCGCACCAGCTTGTCGATCTGGCGCAGGTACTTCTCGAACTTCTTGACCTCGCCGGCCTTAAGTCGCTCCAGCATCACCGAGTGGCGGGTCGTCTGCTCCAGCAGTTGGCTGTCCGCCTGCACCAGGTTTGTCGATGGCATCGTCGTTGTCCAGGTTGATGCCGGCCGACTCGCGCTCATCGCTGATCAGCTCGGCCTCTTTGTCGTATGGGCGGTCCGGCAGCTTGCCGGTGGTGAGGTACTGCCAATAAGTGTCTGCGCTGACAGTTCCAGCCATCACGCCCTTGAGAAGTTCGGCAAGCACCTGGGCGTCGACCACAGGGGTCACGAACTCAGGGTTAACCTTGAACTTGACCTGCTTGGGGTCATAGCCCTTCCACTCGGCGGCGTATCGCAGGCCCTGCTCCACCGCCTCGGCCACCGTGATGACGATGCTGTGCAGTGTGGCGTGCTGGTCGTTCTGACGCGTCTTGCGCGCCTCACCCGACTCTGTGCCGGCTACATCCATGACCTTCGCACCGGCCTCAAGCGCCGCGTTCTTCTGGTCATCCATGGCCTTGCGCACTGCTTCGATACCGGCGCCTTGGAATTCCAGGTAACCGCACTCGCCATTCGGACCAAGGTCCCATGCCGCCGATGGGCCGGTGACACTCAGCTCCACCGCCTCATCCAGGCCAGAAACCCACGGCTGCGGGTGGCTGGTCTGGTGCAGTGAGGTGAAGTAGTCAGCGCTCAACTGGTAGGACTTCAGCGCGGCCCGGGCCATGGTCAGCAGCGGCACCTCGTCGACGTCCGGCGAGTTGTCGGTCGAGCCGCAGTAGATCACCGGCAAGTACGACAGGCCTTTAACCAGACGGTTGTCAGTTCCTGTTGTGCCCAGCGGCTTTTCGTCCTCGACCAGCTCGCCGCCTTCATTCCGCACGGCGGTGTAGCAGACCTCGTTGAGCATGAAGAACTCACGGAACACCGTGTCGCAGTCATGGCTGTATCGGTCCCCGCCCTTTTTTCGGAATTCCCGGAACACCGAAAGGACCAGGTCTTGCCGACCGCCTTGATCAGCGGTGCCCCAGTTGATGGCGTTGCGTGTGGCGTACGTCGAGAAGTACGGCTCGCCGCGGTCATCGATGTTCACCACCAGCGGCACCCGACCATGGGAAATAGCCTGGCGCACCATGCGGAAGAAAAGCTGCTTCAGGCCGAAGCCGTCGGCTGTGGCGTTGTCCTCCAACCCCTTCAGGCCGGCAGGTAGTTGGATCTCAGGTATAAGCCGCGAGACCAGACCCATCATCGAACGCAACGAGTCACGCACCCAATGCTCGTACTGAGCCCGGTTCGTGTAGTTCTCATACAGGTACTTGTTACCCGCGGCGTCGAGCTTTTCCGCCTCGACCATACCGCTCGGCTTGGGCAGGTTGCGGTCATTGCGCTTCACGGCGCACTCACCCTCGAGCGCGTCGTCCATCATCTCCCACTCCGCGATGTGCGCGTCGTAGTCGGGGTTTGTCGATTGCACTGGCATCAGGTCAAGCCTCCAATTCGGCGTGTTCCGCCTGTGCGTGTTTTGATCGGGTAGCGCTTGGCAATGAAGTAGCCGGCGGCGTCGTTCATGTGGTCGTGACCCTTTTTCGGGTCTTTGTCCGGCTCACCCTTGTCGGTGTACGTCTGTCGTTCGAGGCAGAGCATCAGCTGTGGACATTGGTCAATGTTGACCTTCAGCCGGCGCTCACCGTAAGTGTTCAGGAACATGGCGTTCACCGAATTAACGCGGTCCTTAACGCCTGGATTCGTTGAGTCAACGACCACCGTGAACCCGGCCTTCTTCAGTAGCGAAAGGTCGGACTCGCTCGCGTTTTTGCTGCTGGTGTTCTGCCCGCTGGCGTCCGGATAGACCGCCACCGAATGACCAGGGAACCGTGTCTGAATCTTCTCGATCATCTCCGGCGTGTCGCGCACCCCATGGAATTCATCCAGGGCCAGCGGCAGGTCGTCCCGAACGACGTAGACAACGGACGCCATCTTCATGACGTTGAAGTCCATACCGATATGCAGCGCCTCACCTGGCTTGATTCGCTCGCTGGTGCGGCAATCCGTACGATTGAACGTGTAGTAGACGACGCCTGCGTAGTTCTCGAAGCCGGCTTCGTATTCTTGCCGGAACGTTCGCGGGTCCATCTTGCGGCGGGCAGCGTCAAGCTCTTCAGGAGGAACGTTGCCACCCTGTAATGACGTGTACTGCCAGCTCTTGTGATCAGGCTCGCCACCTGGCTTGCCGTCCAGGTACGTGTCGTAGCAGTGGTTGAAGCCCTTCGGAGTACCAATTCGCAGCGCATGGCCGCCTTTGCGCACGCCGACGCCCGGAATCGTGTACTGACAGGTCGACAGCATCGGCCTCAGTACTTCTTCCCATGCAGCCCACGGGCAGTCCGCCCATTCATCCACCAGGACGAAGAACAGGCCGGAGCCCCGCAGGTTGTCGTAGTTGTCGAGCCCCACCACCCGCATGACGTGGCCAGACTTGAGGGTGATCGAGCATTCCGTCTCGTTCGGGCGGTGAGCACGCCATGCTTCGGGGATAGCCTGCTTCAGGCGCCGCCAGAACACGCGCTTGGCCTGTTTGAACGTCGGCGCGCCATACCAGATCTCGTCCTCAACACTCACACCCCACTCAGCAGCAAGGCGAGCGGCACGGCGCATTTCGGCCTTGCCCAGGAACGTCTTGCCGAAACGGCGGCCACACACCGCGTCGCGGAAGCGGGCCTCAGGCTGAAAGCCCCAGCAATATATGTTCGCCTGCTTGGGCGTCAGCTTCACCGGCGGGTCAAAGGTACGGGGTAGCGGGGACATTCTCATCAGGCTCCAAGGTGTACTCAGCAACGGCGTGCTGCTGGTCCGCTTGGGAGCCCAGAGGTTTCTCAGGTTCGAGGCGGCGATTCACGTAAACGTCGCCCACCTCCTTGGCGGCCTGCTCGTACAACTGCGCGGTCAGCGCCAGGTTGCGCATGCTCTCGGCCTTTTCAGCCATTCGCCCCAGGCCACGAAGCCGATAGGCGCGGTTGGCGATCGGGATCTCGGCGGTCTCTTCTCGGAAGCGCTTGCGAGTGTCGTGAAACAGGGTCACCCACTTCACCGCCAGCCCCTTCCCCGCGGACTTGGTTGGGTCGTGCGTCTCCACCTGCTGGCGGCTCACCACAACCCCGTATTCGTTCTTGACGGCTTCCACCACCTGGGATGGGGTGTCAAAGCACGCCAGCGCCTGAACGATGAAGCTCTTCACCTCATTTTTCAGGGCTGCCATAAATTCTCATCCGTCTAGAGCCTGTCAAGAATCAGGCCGATCTCAGCAGACAGGTTCCGCAGGCCCTCGCAATGTTCAATTTCCCCACCTCAGCAGGACTGTTTGCAGCATCCACCAACGCTTGAACGTCAGGGCTTGCACCGTAGCGGCGGACAACACCGACGAACTCTTCGACGTCGTGGCCCTGCAACTTGATCTTCGGTGCACCGTCTTGGGTGAATGCTGGTTGACCGTACTTGTCGGTCGCGTGAGCTAGGTGGTAAAGCTCGTGCTCGATCAGGGCGCAGAACTCAAGGTCGCTGCACTGAGCGCAGTAGTCAGCAGCCAGGGTGATGATGAAGGCCGGCACGTCGCCGAACCAATCACGCATCTGTTGCTCCATCCGGGCTTTCTGCCACCCACCCGCGCGGAACGCTACCTGCTCCGCCTGGCCCAGGACTGTTCTGCCCTGCTTCTCGAAGCTCGACGACGCCCACATGACCCGGATGTCTGCATCCAGTAGGTGGGCATGGTCTTCGTTGTGAATGCTGCCGGTGTCGGCAAGGATCTCGGCTTGGACCCAGTCCCACACCTCAGGGGCAGGAGTCAGGCGAATACCGAAATCGGATAGCTCAAACAGTTCCAGTAGTGACGTTGGAGGCATTGGCCTGCTCACAGACAACCTCCAAACTTGTACTAGAGTATGGATAACTGAAAATATGACGCTCAACCGGCTAAGGAGTAGCAGATGGTAATGTCATGCACGGACCCGCGGACGCTCATCCAGCATCTGGGTACTACTTACCCGGAGGCTACTCAATTAGTCCCTAATTCTGTTGGCGCTCTGCAGTTTGTATTTCCAGATGGGCTTGTGATTAATATCTATCCGAGGGGCACCATTCACTTCCAAGGCCAAACCAGTAGCATCAGAGCTGAAGTGGAAGCTGTTGTTTTAATAATGAACAAAAAGTAACGGACCATCCCCGCCGCACTAACCCTGCGGCACACCTACCCTTCCGCGTTATCCAGAAGCACATCAATCAGCTTCTGCTCACCCAGACGCATGGCCCCCAAGCACTGCAGGTCGTCGCACTTGGGCCCAAGGCCAAATACCGTGACCTGGCCTTTGGGGTCGATCAGCGTTAAAACGCCAACTGTGCACTCGGGATGCTCGCCGGCATCGAGGTCTTCAGCAATCTTTCGTAGCGTCTTGGCAGCATCGCGCCACCCCTCACGCTTGAGCTCAACGAGCTTCATGTTCATGCCGTCACCTGTTGTAGCCACTCTTCAATGATTCGCCGCACCACCAACTCGGTCAGGATGACCGACGGCTTCTTGCCCTCAACCACCGATTGGATAAGCTCGCGCGGGAGAACGTGGACACCATCACTGGCTACCACCATAAGGTGCGGGCGGTGGTCGGCGATGTCGTGGACTTCAGCGGTCATTGGCACACCATCTGGTGGGTTTGCGCATGGGCGTGGCCGTGGAGCAAGCTTACGATCAGCCCCTGGGGCAGCCCGGCTGCCTTGGCAGCATCCACAGCATCGGCAATGGCCTTGTCGAGGGCACTTACCGCAGCGTTAATGTCTTGGCCCAACGGCAGCGCGTGGCGAAGCCGGGTGACGTTGCTCACTTGTTGTGCCCTTCCAGAGGCTGAGCAAAGGTGAACTTCACGCCGTCATCCGGGCAATACGTGGAATAGGTGGCGTTCTGAAGGATCACACCATCGCCCAACACCTCTATGGCGGAATCACCATACTTGGCGATCAATGCGGCCTTCAGATCATCCGCCGACAAGGTGAGCGTGATGTCGTTGAAGTGGATCAGCGTCTTCTTGATGCTCATGTCTACCTCAAATCTAGCGCCACAATTTGGCGCATTTGAAAACGTGGCGCGGATTACTGTCCCGCACCGCGCCTGGGAAATTTGAACTCGGCGACCCGATCAGCAAAGTCGGCCAGCTTCTTAACGCCCAGGAATCCAATAAACACCCCTGCAGCCGTCGCAAGGTTCTGCGGCAGCCCGAAGTACTCAAGGACCGGGATCAGGCCAATCGTGATCAAGGTGCAGATCGCCGCCTCGAGCAGAGCCTGGCGCCGGGTCCCTCCGCCATAGATGATCCTGATACCAGCCATCAAGGCAGATAGTCCTGCGGCATAAAGCGTCGGCGAATGCTGACTCAGCCATGCAAGCACGATGAGCCAGGTGTCTGGTTTGTCTGGCATATTGGACATCTCGGTTCCTCCCCGTCAGGGAGTTAGGGATACGACAGGCCATGACCTGCGGAATTGAATCGACTCACACAGCACTCCCAGCTCGGAGCAATGGGCGTGGTGGAGCCGAAAACGAAAAGCCCCGATCAATGTCGAGGCCCTGAATAGGTCCCTCATCAGCGTGATAAATCAGAGGCTCTGAGGGCTTGGGGAAACTTAGACAATAAAAAACCCGACGCAGTGGCCGGGTTTTTTTGTCGCTTGCGTCACCTACATGCGCAAGTACGACAGGATGGGTAGATAATGGCTCATTGGCTCACTCGTCGTCAAGCAACTTCTGATATCACAAGGCCTTCTAGCTCGAGAATGTGCTGGGCCTCAACCAAGGCCAGGTCTACGCTGCTTTCCAACGCCTTGCGAATGTCACGCCTCCACCGCTCCTGGGTCTTGATCGGGTGCGGCTCATTCGACCAGTTGTCCATCTCATACCAGCCGGCCGGCAACACGTTGGTGGAGCGCTTTCCGTCGACACCAGCAAGCCGAGGCAACGCCCAAGTAACCACGGCGCAGTGCAGGAACCTTTCCGGCGCCGGCGAACGCATCACACGTGTCAGCTCAGCAATGGCCGCGTGCTTGCGCTCGGCGTGGGTGGAGAACTTCGCCACCAGGGCGCGCCAGTGCTCGGCAGACAGGGACTTGTGCAGCCGGCCGAACACCCAGCAGTCTTGGAGGAAGGCGGCCTCCTTGCCAACTATCTCCCCCTTCTGCTTGGCACACTGCACCTTCGGCTCAAAGTCGCAACCGCCGGCGGAGGTGATAGTCTCGGCCGCAAGCGCCCGAACCACTGCGGAAACAACGTTGCGATAGGTCATGCCGCTTCCCCTTTTTTCAGCTCTCTGGTCATTGCACGGTATTTGGCCTTGATGGCCTTGATCTCTTCCACGGTGTACTTGCAGGCCGGGTGTAGACCTTCCAGCCAAGTGACCTTTTCGGCGCCGATACGCTGCACCAGGCGAATGCGGTACTCCACGACGTTGCCGGACAGGTTGCGGTTGCACTTCACGCACTGACGGTGGATGTTCAGCGGCTCGAAGCGCAGCTCTGGGCAGGCGCCCACTGATCGATAGTGCCCGGCGTCCCAACGGCTGCCGGTCATGAGGTCTTTGTCGTTCGGCGTGGAGTCGCAGCTGATGCACGGTAGGTGCGCGTCACGCAGGCGGACGTACTCGTTCACCGCGGCCTGGGCCTCGCGCAGATGGTCCGCCCTGCTCTTCAGCTTCTCCTTGCGGACCTTGATCTCGCGACGCCCTACTTCTGCCAGGGCTTTCCTGGCGATCGCCCGTCCCTTCTCGGACTTGCCGTGTGCGATGGCGCACTCGATCTCCCCGCAGACGGCCTGGGAGCCACGCACCGGTGTGAACATCACTCGGCATGACGGGCAACGCTTGCGGCGTGGCCCACCGGACGTGAGTGGGGTTTTGCGTTGTAACGGGGTGCGCTTCATGCGGCCTCCTTGAATGCTTCAAACTCTGCCATTTCGGTCAGGCGCTCTTCCGTGAGCGTCGGCCAGTCATGCAGCACCAGGTACGCGCAGCACTGGCGCCAGAAGTCTTGGAATGTCTCCTCCCCCATCGAGTCGTAGGAAAGGCTGCGGGGTGTCTTGCGGGTGAGCTGGCCCAGGCCCGGGATGTCGAACGCCTCCTCATCGCAGTACACGCCCGACTCCAGTTGCAGGGCCTTGATTGCGTCGTGGGACTGCTTGCCAGAGAACCGGTCGATATTCTGGCTCAGTACCCGGCCCAAGCCGTGTACTAAACCATTGAACCGTGGATTGCGCGGCTGCTTGAGGTCGGCCCGGATCTTCGCGTTCATCTTGAATTCACGCTCGCGCAGGATCGACCGGTCAGCGTCGGAGGACGGCACGAACGCCGCTACCTCCTTACCGGTGGCAGGATCTATCAGGCGGCGCAGCACCAGGTACACGGGCATTGGGCGAGGTTTCGCTGGCTTGGTCATTGCGCCGCCCTCTTTTCTTCCAATTCCTGGACCTGTTTGATCAGCAGCGCCCGGCGATCCGCCAACTCATTGGCAGCCTCAATCCGCATTTCGAGCTTCCGTTCTTCGCTGGCCTTCTGCATTTCCAACATCGAGCTCTTCACCAGCTCCAGCTTCTGGCGAAGCGCAGGCTCTAGCCTGGTGACCGTACCGGTGAGCAACCCCGCGATGGCGCGACCGTCTTCGGTAATTGGCTCGATGCTCAGGTCTTCCAGGTACTTCTGCCCGTGTTCACGCGGGATGCGCTTCAGTTCAATCGCTTTGGTCACAGCCTGGATGCGCCGATTGGCGTCGAAACCGACGGAAACGTGCCAGTTGACCGGCTTCGCATCCTCGCGGGCCTGGCCCACAACCCGCTGGTAGGCATCAATGAACGCCATGCGCGCACCGATTTTGTCGCCGCCATCCAAGATGGGCTTCGCAGCAGCCAGAGCCAGCTGGATCTCGTCGGTCAGCACCACGGTTTCAAATTCATCGTTGGTGGTCATGGCGATGGCCCAGGCCTCGTCCTTCCCGGGGCGGCCGTCGGAGGTCTGGACACGCTGCAGGATGTCAGCCATCGCCAGCTTGCCCTTCACCTCGAAGCGGCACGCCTTCAACGCTGCCTTGACGACGGGCACCGGGTAGGCACAGAGGTCTTCGGCCATCATCGCGGCAGTACCGGGGTTCATTTCCTGGCCCATGGCCTCGGCAGTCGCGCAGATGGCGGCAGCAAGCCCGGCGACCTGCTGGTCGTTCATTTCAAAGGTATTCATTGCGGTCACCTGCTTGGCGCTTGGCCAGAACCATCTGGGCGGCCTGCTCTGCTGCGGAAAGGTTTGCCTCGGTCCGTTCCATCTGGCGGGCCGTCGTGCCGTTGATGCGCTGCCCGGTCACCCACTGGGTGTGGTAACTCTCGGCGTTGGCCAGCAGCTCGTTGAGGCTGTGGCACTTGCGCAGGACGGTGGCATCGCTGGTTTTCAGGAAGTGAGCGGCGACGTGGTGGGCTACGTCGGCGCCCAGTCTGTCGACGAGCAACGCCATCTGCTTGCCAGCCTTGGCGTTCCACACCGGCCAAGCGCTGTAGCGCTTGCGGTAAGCCATGGCATAGTTGGCCCAAACTTTGAAGGTCTTGCAGGCCTGATCCTTCGGCCCCGGCATGTCAGCAGGAATCTCAACTCGTGGTTGCTGCGGAACGAATTGCACGACCTGCCCCGTCACGACCTTGGCGGTAGCCTGGGGCGTAATTGGTTCAATGACCGGTTCCATGACTGGTTCAAGAGAGTTACTGATTCTGGGTGCAGCTGCTGCACTACCCCCTGGTGCAGGAGATTCACTAGGGGGTGAACCTGCTGCACTACCCTGGTGAATCTGCTGCACTACCCCTGGTGCAGGAGGTGCACCACCCCCTTCGAGGGTCAGGAAGTAAACGTTCGACGAATTCCCTTTTGGGCCACCCTTCCGGATCTCCTTGCGCAACAGTCCCGCCTCACACAGAGCGGTGATGTGGTTCATGACAGAACGCTTACTGATCTCGCACTGATCGGCGATGTGCTGATAGGAGGGCCAGCACTCGCCTACGTCACTGGCGTTGTCGGCCAACTTGATCAGCACCAGCTTGCGCAGAGGATTACCAACGCGAAGCTTCATTGCGGCAACCATAAGCCCCATGCTCATGCTGCACCTCCGGCGAGCGCGCGAAAATCAATCGTCCGCACGCCCTTCCAGCTATTGCAGGACATGCAAAGGGTCTGGAGGTTGCCCAAGGAAGCCTCTCCACCTTGGCTTTCAGGTACGACGTGATCAGCCCTCAAGCGCATCAGCACCGAGCAGCCACAGCGCAAGCACGCGTGACCGTCGCGGGCGAATACCCGAGCACGCAAGCCAGAAGGGATTGGTTTCTTTTTCGTCCTGCGCCGGGGCGGGAGGACCGGTGGTTGGTGCGCGGTGACGTGGCCCATACGGTCCGGGTTCCACTCACAGCCTTTTTCGGTGAGTCGGAATGCTTCAGGGCGAAGCTCAATCAAACCGGCCTCTTCCAGGGCCTTCAACATGCGGTAAGCGGTATCCGGTTTATCAGTGAGTAGCGGCAGCTCCTCGATGATCTTGGCCTTGCTCAGCGCGAAGAAGATCCCGTCATCAGTCTTGATTGGCTTGGTCCAGCTCGGGCAGCCGTAGACGAAGGCGAACAGCAGGGCCTGCTGAGAATTCAGGCCCCACTCCAACGCCTTCACCTGATTAATCGTGACGGTGTATTGCATGTCAGGCCTTCCCGACCTTTGCGGCCAATTCAAGAAAGCGATCCACGTACCAGTGAGGCTGCGTTTCGCGGGGGCATTGAGGGCTGGTGAGATTTTTGCCGTATGCCATGCCCTTCTCGGTCACGGACCAGAAGTCCACCATCTCCTGCTTGGAATTTTTGCGCTGTAGCAGAGTCAGGAAGCCGTGGGCCTTCAGCGCAATGTTGAAAGCGCGCGGAGTGCTGGCGATGGCGTGATCTTTGATCAGGGCGGTGATTGCCTTGGTAGGCATCGATGAGCCGCCAGCGGCATCTGGCGCGGTGTCCACGGCATAGCCTGGGAGGAACTTGGCATCCAGTCCGTTGTTGGCGGCGATCTTGGCCAGCATCAGCATCTTGCTGGAGTTGGCAGGCCTCAACAGGCGGTCGAAGCATTCCAGGATGGCCAGCTCTCCGACGATCTTGGAGTTGTTAGGGCCTTGAGCGGAAAAGGATCCGGTCTTGCGGATGCTCGGCAGTACCTGGTCCACCACCCACTCTTCAAACTTTTCAGCAGCCGGCAGCTTTGACTTCATCACCAACCGGTATAGGTCGCGCTCCGGGATGATGGTCAGGAAACCACCACCCTGTTTCGGGGTAGTGGTCGCAGCCTTGCAGTGGCGGGCTACGGCGTTCTCTGGCTTGGAGTAGCCAAGGGCGTCGGCAACGTCGCGGGCGACAAACCACGGGTCGCCGAGCTTATCGGTGATGACCCGGATTGCGGCGCCGTCGAAGTCGAACGGAATCACTGAGGAATTACGCGCCACGTTTTCAGATTGCGGAAAACGTGGCGCGAGATTGGTGGGGCTATTGATCGATTCTGTGTGTTGGTGCATGATTCGCTCCAGTTGTTTACCGCTGTAGAAAAAGCCACCCTCGTCCGGTGGCTTTTTTATGTCTGAAATTCAGGCGGCCTTAACCGACGCACCCATCACGTCGAGGCTCTGGCGAACGTGACTGATCTCTTGGCGGATCAGGTTCTTCTCGAAGGTGCTGACGTGGTTGTCGCCAAGCGCCTCATGGACGGCGATGGTCAGGTCGGCCACTTCCTTCGCCACATTGATCAGCGACTTGGTTAGGGCCTCGGGCTTGGGCTCGGTCTTCGCCACCAGGTCAAAGCCGAACTCGGCGGCCAGCACCGCAAGTGGGCGCATGTCGCCGGTATGCAGCAAGATCCCGAACAGATGCTCCACGGTCAGGTGGTGAGCTTCGTTGTCTGGGTTTGCGCGCTGGAGCAGGCCAACGTGTGGAACACCCATCTTTGCAGCCAGGGTCTTGGGCTCGTTGCCCTTCACTGCTGCCTGGCATGCATCCAAAAAGTCTTCCATTCGTAAAACCTCAAATTTGTTTCCGTGGCGCCCTGCCGATGCAGAAGCGATCATTTGCTCAATGGATCGGCGGACATGGATGTCAGGCGGCCTGAGCCTTCTTTGCTGCCTTGAATCTGCCCTTGGAGAGAACCTGAATCTGGTACTGCCGGGACTCGGGAATGGTTTCCCCCCACATGGTCACTGCGCTTGGGCGGATGCCCAGTGCTAGCGCCAGCTTTGTCTTGCTGCCGAAGAATTCGGCGACTTCATGCGTATTCATTTCGCATCCTCGTTCGACTCTGACGTAATTTCAGCATGCTTAAGTTATCGAGTCAACGGCGTTTTCTGCCTACTGCATGCTTAAATTCAGTTAACTTAATATTGAGTCCATGGAAAGACACGAACGTATTGCCCGAGCCATACAGCTCAGCGGGAAAAAGAAGGGTGAAATTGCAGCGCTATGCGGTGTTGCAAACTCCGCCGTCACTCAATGGATTACTGGGGAGAGCAAAAGCCTCCGGCCAGAGAATCTTTACGCCTTGGCGGATGCCACCGGGTTTGAAGCCGAATGGCTTGGAGTCGGCCGAGGGCCGGAACGTAAGCACGGCGAGCCAGGAAACCTGGCTGATGCAGACACGCAGGAGCAGAAGTTTCGTTACCCAGTGATTAGCTGGGTGGCTGCAGGCACTTGGTCCGAGGCCGTAGAGCCCTACCCGGCCGGATTCTCGGACGCCTACGAGTTTTCAGAGTACGACTCAAAAGGCCCGGCGTTCTGGCTGACAGTTAAAGGTGACTCGATGACGGCGCCCGCCGGCCAGAGCATCACTGAAGGTACGCTGATCCTGGTGGACACTGAGGCAGAGGTTGCACCAGGTAAGCTGGTCGTGGCCAAGCTCCCTGACAGCAATGAAGCCACATTCAAGAAGCTGGTAAGTGACGGCGGCCGGCTGTTCCTGAAGCCGCTGAACCCGAGCTACCCCATCGAGGCCGTCGACGAGAACTGCCGGATCGTGGGCGTGGTTGTGCAGGCGCTGCAGAAATTTTACTGATGCACTTGGAGGCTCCATGTCCCTCACCAAGCCCAACCAGCAGCTGCGCCGCGACCTGAAAGAGGCTGCGGCCCTGCTCAAATGGTCGGGCGTTGATTTGTTTGTCTTCGCCAAGCGCCTTCTGGCGGCAGGAGATGAGCAAGGCGCCAACGATCTGATGAGGATTGCGCTGAGCTTTCAGGGTGTCGAGGATCGGCTGACCGGGTATGCGGATGAGGTGAAGGCGGGAAGGATTGAGCGAACCAAGCCTTAGCAAACGTACGATTTCTGAGACGAGCGGGCAGCCTCATCGGTGACTAATAGCTTTTAGGCACCGTCTTTGTCGAGTAGAGTCAGCCCGCATGCTAGGTGTTTATGTAATGTCTAATGAAAGGTTTCGCACATGGAAGCGCTAATCAATCCGGAAATACTGAGATGGGCCCGCTCTAGGGCGCGGATCAGTGCGGGCACACTTGCAAAAAGTATCGGGACGGCTGAGGGAAATGTGCTCGCTTGGGAAGACGGTGCGAAACGCCCTTCTTTTAACCAGGCAATGAATTATGCGCATCATACCCACATCCCTTTTGGCTATTTGTATCTAGAAAAGCCGCCTATTGAAGATCTTCCTCTGCCCGATCTTAGAACTATAAACGGACGAGAGCCTAGCTATAGCCTCGCACTCAGAGACACAATCCGTTGGGCGATGGAGCGACAAGATTGGTACCGTAGCTGGTTGACTTCTCAGGGGTATGAGAAAAACGAAGTAGTAGGCCTCTTTAGTATTAAGGATGGAATTCCGGCAGTTGTAGCTAGCATGCGGGAAAAGTTGGGTATACCTGAAATTCCAAGACGAGGAACTTTCGATGACTACTTCTCTAAGCTGGTTCAAAGCATAGAAAACGTTGGAATTCTCGTGATGCGAAATAGTATTGTAAATAACAATACCAGTAGACCGCTTTCGGTCGATGAGTTTCGCGGATTTGCAATGAGCGACACTTTGGCTCCTGTAATATTCATCAATACTGCCGACTGCCCTGAAGCTCGACTATTTACCCTAATTCACGAGCTTTCGCATATATGGACTGGGAAATCCGGCGTATCTGATGGAGAGCCACAAACGCACAATAAAGAAGAAATATTTTGTAATGCTGTTGCTGCTGAATTGTTAGCGCCAGAGCGTGAATTTCGTGCCGCCTGGAAAAATCTAGAGAATTGGAAAGATAATGTCCCTTTCATTGCTCAGACCTTCCATGTAAGTGAGTGGGTGGTGGCTAGGCGTGCACTTACGCTAGGGTTCATCAGCCAGGCCGAATACCGCGAGTTCATTGCCGGCAAAATAGCAGTGTACAGAGCCAGAAATAAAGATGGCGCCCCACCCTACTCGCGCCTACAGACTGGGCGTATTAGCAAGACGTTGGCCAAAGCCGTGGCAAGTGAGGCATTGAGTGGTCGCATGCTTTTAAGGGACGCCTCTAGGCTGATGGGAATAAAGCCACACAAGATTTCTGAATATTCTAAGAAGGAACTTGGATTTTGAGCTACCTGCTAGATGCCAACTCTTACATACAAGCTAAAAATGCTCATTATCGAATGAATTTTTGTCCCGGCTTTTGGGATTGGCTCGATACGGCTTTTCAGCTAGGTCAACTATCGAGCATAACCATGGTCTATAAGGAGTTATCCGACTATGGGGATGAGCTATCCGATTGGGTAAAAAAACGTCAGGTGCAGTTCGACGCAATTGACGATAAAGATACTCAAGAGTTTTTCGGGCGAATTGCTGAGCACGTAATGGGAATGAAGCTCCCTACCGATCCCGAAAAAATTCGGTTCTTAGGTGGGGCAGACCCTTGGCTAATCGCAAAGGCGGCCACTACCGGTAAGACCATTGTCACTCATGAAGTTTTAGCCCCAGACAATAGCAAAAAAATTAAAATCCCAAATATCTGCAAGGATTTTAATGTTGGCTATATCACATCATTCGACTTATTGGACGCGCTACAGGCCAAGCTTGTTATAGAAAGGCCGCTGATTTAGCAACGCTAATGAAAGCAAGCATCCCAAGCCCGGCCCAGCGCCGGGCTTCTTGTTTCTGCCCTTTCACACTCGGGCTCCTCTGGTCATAACAATTCCTGGCGAACCCGCTTAAGCCCACCCTCCGCAGCCAAATCCATCACAGCACATCTTGTTACAACCATTTACCAGCAGGGTGCGCCCGCAGAGAACTTCAAACTTTTACTCTAGTCATAATGTTAGGCGTGCTTTAAACCGTGAGCGCCTGCTGACAACCCATAGAGGTTCACAAAATGAAAATAACACTACCCGCCCTAGCTTTGGGTGTCCTAATTTCGCAAGGAGCGATGGCAGCCGGAGATGGCACAGCCGCTCTTGGAGGCGGCGTTGGTGGTGCGCTAGGCAACATCGTAGGCCAGCAGCTCGGGGGCTCGACAGGCGCAGCGGTAGGCGCAGGCGTAGGTGGTGCTGCCGGTAGTGCTGTTGGTGCTCAAAAAGGCAACAGAGCCGAAGCTGCATTAGGTGGCGGTCTCGGCTCTGCTGGCGGCTCACTAATTGGTAATCGCCTCGGCGGCACAACTGGCTCGACTATCGGTGCAGGTCTCGGCGGTGCCGCGGGTGGCGCGCTAGGAAACAACCTGGCGGACGATGAGAAAAATTATCGTTCTGATGGCAAGAAGCACAAAGGCAACAACAAGCATAAACACAAGAACAAGCATCGTTAGTTTCTGACGTTATCTCATCTAAGCCCGGCCCAACGCCGGGCTTCTTGTATCTGCTCTCTCCGATCTGAATCCGTAGCACTCCAATGGTGGCTGTACGCCATGGATGGTAAAGTGCGGGATCAATTACGGGAGGGATCCAATGAAAGGTTTTGGGACGTTCGCGCTGATCGTAGGCGTGTGCTGGCTGATCTTTTCACTGAGCATGGACGTGTCTGTCGCGACAGGTGGCGGCGGCCGAGTGAACAATATGGGCCTTATGGCCGACCGACAGATCCATACGATCGTTGGCGGCATGATTGCCCTCGCCGGCTTGCTTATGGTGCTTCTCGGCGGTAAATCCACTTCGCCGCAAGCCGCGGCCGAGACAGATACACGCCCCTGCCCGCTCTGTGCAGAGACCATCAAAAGAGCAGCCATCAAGTGCAAGCATTGCGGTGGTGACGTACTCCCAGCACTGTCCGCGCAAGTACCCTTGATATCAGGATGGACTGTACGGGTGGAATGCGAGCCATGGGCACACGCGGAGGCAACCCGGTCAGTGAAGCGCCTGGGGCTCCCGACCACGAAAGGATCGGCGAAATTCGTCGCTGTCGGACCATTTGCCTCGGAGGCCGAGGCGCTAGGTGCGCGCGATAACATCCGCTCAGTAAGCGACCTTCTCGGCGATATCCATATTATAGCACCTGACGCATAGCTCTCCCGATCAAGCTCAAGCCCGCCAAGCGCGGGCTTTTTCATGATTGCAAAAAAGCCCCACCAATCGAAATATGCATTTATGCATGAAACTTCTTGCCGCAACCTTGCCAAGATACGTCAGCATCAATACTGTGTACACATACAGTATTCGCAAGGAGCGAAGCATGATCCAGACCCCCTACCCTACATCCAAACCACGGAATTCCTACGAGCTTGTCGGCCGTCGCCTCCAAGGGCTTATCGCCTCGCCTCGAGTGCAGAGGATTCAGTTGGTAGAGGTATCCAGGCGCGAAGATGAGAGCCCTGAAGCCTGGCACCAGGTCATCCAAGACATCGGCGACACCGCCGGTATCAGGATCGAGCATCTGGATGGCGGCGCCGTCAGGATCGGCTGGCGTGAGTACTGCGATTCTTGAGTGAGCCCGCCAGTGAGCGGGCTTTTTATCGCCTGCGAATTTCAGCAATCTGAATTATTTAATTCAGCATGCTTGACACATTAATTTCAGCTTGCTTAAATTCAACTCAAGCCGCAACAAAGAACACCGGCCAGCAGCTAAACCTGCACCGCTCTTTAGCGACACCCTTTGCCGGATCACCACCGGCCCAGATTCAAAGGCAGCGATGAACCGGCCTCAACGGTTCAGAGGGTTGGCAACTGACCCAGGCGTGCAGCGTAAAGCGCCAAGAACAGTTATCCAGCGGGAGAACAAGCCGAAAGGCCCGCGGCTGGAGTGACATTCGATTCAAGCCGGTGACCGACGCCAGTAGCGGGTCACGGCGCGCCACAGATTTACTGATGCCGCTTCTATGAGGCGGCATTGGAAATCAACGGAGGGCAACACGATGACCGATGCAGCAGCAACACAAACGAAGTGCACGTACTGCGGCAAGCCAGCCGAAAAGGTGGTGCGCCGCAACATTCACGACCGCACTCGCGACCCATACAGCAATCGGCAGGTGCTTCGCACTCGAGAGTTGTCGTTTTGCAGCGCCGAGCATGCAAGCAACTACCAGATGGGCTGCGAAGGCTGACGGACCTTTTCACTGATGCCCATCCAGAGCGGTGGGCATTGGGAAAACAACCGGAGAAACACAATGGAAGTCGTATTTCTTGCCGACAGTGTTTCGGCAGAGGTTTGGGCGCAGAACAAGATCAGGGTCGTGACCGAGGTCGAGCCGGAAGAGTTGCTCGACTCGCTCGATGTTGAAGATCGCATCAAAGGCTTGGATGAGCATGAGGTGATCACTGCTATGGGGATCAACAAGACGCTCAACCAGCTCGACGAAAAGGAATTGGCGGATTGGATCAAGAGCAGCGACATCGACCCTATCGATCTGCTCAACGCAATTGGCAAAGAGTCCATTTACGAGTGGATCAACTCGCAGGAGTGACAACCAGCGCCACGACAGCCTGTCGTTAACAGATTCGTTTATCTCAAGCACTGCACCGCAATTTCATAATCCGAAGATCTGACTGACCAGTCTTGCATACAATGCCGGCCAGTAAGATCTCCCGGACAAAGGAATGAAACGGATGATAGTAAAACCCCGCGCAACTCTGGTGGCAGTAGTTGTGATAACACTTGTGCTGACCGTCCTTAAGCTATTTGGACACATAGACTGGTCCTGGTGGTACGTCACGTTTCCTCTCTGGGTTTTCTACCTTGTCGTAAATGTTTGGCTGATCGCCATCCTGGTCCGTGCGCTGCGCTAAGGGTCATCACCTCTGCCAATTCGTTGAGTTGGCTTTGGGATGCGGACGAAATCGCGGCCTATAACCACCCATCTGCATCACCAACGTCCTGTTCGACATGGCTTCGGCCACACAGAGCGTAGGAGCCGGACAGCGTAACCGGCACCCTTCCTAACCTCTATTGCGTCAGCACTCCACCCGCGCCCATCGGCAACCAGCGGGAGGCATGAGTGCTGACGAATACAGGTGAACAACCCGCCACCTTGGAGGCGACCATGAACGCAGCATTGAAGATATGTCAGGAGCGTTACGACGCTCAGTTGCCTCCAGAAGTAAGCGAGAGCGACGAGGTGACGGAGTGGCTTGAGCACTCGGCCGAGCAGTTGGTGTGCGGGATGGACATCAAATGGAAGCGCCGCTTCGGCCAACCGCAGGTGGTGACGTTCGACCGATTCTGCACTGTCCTGCAGGGCCACCTGAACCAGCGCCAGATCGACGGTCTGGACCAACGCGATTCGTTTGCTCGACTGCTGCTGTCAGCAATGCTCGGCAGCCAGGGCGATGCCCGGACCCATGCCGCCGACCTGCTGGGCCAGCAACGGCCGCTTGAGGCGGTTGAGAGTATTGCCGTAGCGCTGTTGAGGCCCTATGCCGAAGACGCGGTAGCAGCAGAGCGGGAAGAGACAGAAAGCGACGCGGACGCAGACCTATGAGCCCGCACGTAGCAATCACCGTCGCCCTACTCGCCCTTGATCATCCAGACACGACGGACCTTGCCGAGTCATTGGCTGAGGGCCTAATTGTCCGCCACTTCACTACCGGCGCTATCAGCGCCGAAGAGTTCCATCACTACAGCGCCTGGCTGCTGAAGATCAGCCGACAGCGCAAGGAGACTGCATGACAACCCCAATCGTGAAATCGCTGGTTGATGAGCAAATCGAAGAACTGCCCGCCGACCGCATGATCCTGGCCTTCACCCATACCAAGTGGCTGGGCGCCCTGTCGCTGGCTCACGATGCTGGCATTCCAAATGTCCACGCATGGAGCGGCCGGGCCTGCCTGTGCGGTGAGTGGACAGTGGCATACGCCGTGAAGGTGGCGCCGTGAAGTTTCGCAGATTCGACGCTACGGACACAGGCCGCATACGTGCTGCCGAGACCAAGCGCCACAGCCGGATAGAGCGCAACTACCGTAATGAGGCTGCGCAGGGCCGCGAGCCAGAAGGCTTACAGCGGATCGATGGGGTCTGGAGAGCTGAATGCCGATCGTGCGGAGACGATTACATGTTCGACTGCGATGCCCGCGAGTTTCACCCAGATTACAGCTACTGCGGCCGCAGCGACCGCTGCATCCCATGACCAGCCACCAGCGCACGAGGCACATGCTC
Source organism: Pseudomonas sp. GW821-FHT01D09 (assembly GCF_059422465.1). Classification (NCBI taxonomy): domain Bacteria; kingdom Pseudomonadati; phylum Pseudomonadota; class Gammaproteobacteria; order Pseudomonadales; family Pseudomonadaceae; genus Pseudomonas; species Pseudomonas sp. GW821-FHT01D09. The sequence continues at coordinate 196,850 of NZ_JBWKWY010000002.1, read as the reverse complement.
ATCTGGTGCGGCTTCTTCCCTGTCCTCACCCTCTGCACCTTCCTGATGTTGCTCTGCGCCCTCACTGATCGAATCACTCAATAACCACCACCTTCAATCGCTGCGAGCATCGCGGCAAGGATTCCCCATGTCCGCACAACAGCAGGTCATCACCATCGACGACATCAGCGCCGACAACGCTCCGGCCATTTACGTTGCCGGCGGCCTAGGCCAGTTCTTCGACGCGGTGAAGGCTGAAGTCACCGCCGAGGTGCCCGATCTGACCACCCGCAAGGGCCGCGAGCGCATTGCTTCTCTGGCCGCGACGGTTAGCAAATCCAAAAAGGCAGTCGAAACACCCGGCCGCGACTACCTGAAGCGCCTCAAGGAAATGCCAAAGGTAGTCGAGGCTGAGCTGCGCGAGTTCGTCACCAAGATGGATAACCTTCGCGACGCTACCCGCCAGCCTCTGACGGAGTGGGAAGAGGCTGAGCAGGCCCGCAAAGACAAGCACGTTGACGGTATTCAGTCCATCAAGGATATGACCGTTTTCGAGACAACCCCGGCTGCCGCCCATGTCGCCCAACTCATTGCCAACCTTGAAGCCGTAGAGATCAACGATGCCTGGGAAGAGTTCTTGCCAGAGGCCGCCCAGGTGAAGGACGAGACACTGGCAAAGCTGCGCAACCTGCTGGCCGAGCGCACCCAGTACGAAGCCGAGCAGGCCGAACTGGTCCGTCTACGGGCCGAGGCAGAAGCGCAGGCCCGGCGCGACCGCGATGCAGAGATTGCTCGGGTAGCGGCTAAGCAGGCCAGACTCCAGGCAGAGCAGCAGGCCCAGGCCGAACGTGATGCGGCAGCCCGCCGAGAACAGGAACTGCTTGACCAGGCCGCAGCAGCGCAACGGGCAACCGAGCAGGCCGCCCGCGATGCGGAAGCCGCAGCTGAGCGACAACGCCTGCAACTGGAACTGCAGGCCGAACAAGCACGCACAGCAGCGGCACAGGCAGAAGCAAGCCGTGTTGCTGCTGAACAGCGCGCCGAGCAAGACCGGCTTGCGGCTATTCGCCGTCAAGAGGAAGCCGTTGAACAGGCCCGCCTGGACGAGAAGGCCCGCACCGATGCGGCAGCAGACGAAATCCTGCGCCAGCAGCAGGAGCGTCAGGCTGACGTAGCGCACAAGTCGAAAATCCTGGGCGAAGCCAAGCAGGCCTTGATCGGCATGAACATAAGCGAAGAGCTGGCCAAGGCCATCGTCCTGAAGATCGCCCGCAGCGAAGTTCCGAACGTATCCATTCAATTCTGAGGTCTTCAGCATGTCCACCGACATCATCATGCCGGAGCAGCGCCGCCAAGTAGCCGCCCCCGCCGCAATGGACACCTGCATCATGGCTATCATCAGCCGTGCAGCTTCCGATCCTTCCTGTGACATCAACAAGCTTGAGCGCCTGATGGAAATGCATGAGCGCATGCAGGCGCATAGTGCAAAGCAGCTGTACGACGAAGCGTTGGCACAGATGCAGGAAGAAATGCCCGTAATCGGCGAGCGAGGCGGGATCAAGGATAAAAACGGACGCATCCAGAGCACCTATGCGCTCTGGGAGGACGTAAACGAGATGATCAAACCGGTAATGGCGAAACACGGGTTCGCCATTACCTTTCGCACGCCGCGCAACGAGCGAGGCATCGAGGTTGAGGGCGTTCTCAGTCACCGCGCCGGGCACCGTGAAGTGACCTCAATAGTCCTGCCTGTAGATGCCACTGGCAGCAAAAACGGCGTGCAGGCCGTGGCGTCTAGTGTCAGCTACGGCAAGCGCTACACCGCCGGACTGCTGCTGAACATCACCACCACTGGCGAGGATGATGACGGCAACGGACCGGCGGCGCAGATCACGCCTCGCGTTACCTCGGCCCAGGCCACACAACTGGCGACGCTGCTGGAAAAGTGCAGCGACAAGGCCAAGGAGGCATTCAAGAAGATCCATGGCGCCCCAGCATCCGTGGAGAAAGCAGTGTTTGACCAGGTGCTGGGCATGCTCACCAAGTCGGCAGCACAGCATGCCGCCTCTCAGGAGAATACTGATGCAAATAATCACTGAGGTAGAACAGGGTTCGCCGGAATGGCTGGCCCTGCGCCTGGGCATCGTCACTTGCTCCGAACTGGAGTGCCTGCTTGTCAACGGCAAGGGGGAATCAGGTTTCGGTACCGGAGCGTTCACCTACATGAACACGCTCATCGGCGAGCGCATCACCGGCGAGGCTGCTGATCCGTTCCAGGGTAACCGGCACACCGAGCGCGGGCATGAGCTGGAAGGTGTGGCCCGAAAGCTGTACGAGCAGCGTGAGGAAGTCGAAACCAAGCAGGTGGCGATCATCCTCAACCACGGTGCCGGCTACTCGCCTGACTCACTGGTGGGCCCCAATGGCCTGACAGAGATCAAAACCAAGCTCCCTAAATTCCAAGTCGAAGTGATCCTGTCCGGCGATATCCCCAAGGAACACGTTGCCCAATGCCAGGGCGGCCTGTGGCTGTCAGAGCGCGAATGGATCGACTTTGTTTGCTACTGGCCTGGTATGCCGCTGTTCATCAAGCGCGCCTACCGGGACGAAGCCATAATCCGCAAGCTCTCGGAGCGGGTCAGCACCTTCTACGAAATCTTGGATGACCGGATGAATCGGGTCTTAGGGATCGCAGCATGATCAGCAACCACCTCAGCCTGGTCGAGCAACAGCGCCAGAATGCCGATTCAATATCGGAACGGACCGCGCAGTTTCTGGCAGCCGGCGGAACGATCTACCAAGGCGAAAGCCCAGCGATCAACCCGCCACCGCCGAAGCGCTCAACCAAGATCGACCCCGAAACCATCCTCAAGCGCCGCAAGCCGCCAATCACCCGGGCCGAGCGTAACGCGCTGCGCAAACTCGCGGAGGCTTTATGAGCAAGCGCAAGCCGTGCAATCGGCGCGTTCAGATCGAACGCAGCATGCGGGCCCTGATCAACACTAACCATGCTGCCGTCATCAACATCGATCCAAGCGGCCTTCAGGTGATGATCAACTGGAAGAACGGAAAGCAGATTCTTTCGAGAACGGTTTCCGACGCGCTCTGCGATGTTGCACACCGCTGGACGATATACATCGCCAGCATCTGTGTTCGCCAAGATGGAGCCCAGTACATGAAATCGATAAATATCAGACCAGACGGCGTGCACCTGGTGGAAAGGCTTTCGGATGTCCTTGAGCACTTCTATGAAGAGGTGAAGGCCGACTGCAATCAGAATCACCGAGTAGGCATGGGCTGGCTGGCCGTGCCTGGCGAAAAGACGGTAACCGAGGCGCAACTGTCATCCTTGCTGGCTTCGGTCGGCGCCTGGCGCCAGGTGAAGGTCGATTCATGCGCCGCATAGCCCGCACCCAGCAACGCAAACGTCAAACCTGGCTCGCACTGCCGGCCAGCGGAATAGAAGAGGTAGGCCATGGCAGCCGAACAGAAGGAGCGCACAGCCAGGCTTGCCGAGAAGCGGCAGGAACTTGGCGAGCAGGAGTTGCGGCACACGGTACCGCACGGCACCCGGCAGATGCTCGACGAGTTGATGCTCTGGCATAAGGTCGAGGAAGTCAGCGAGGCGGTGCAACTGCTGGTGCTGAATGGCCGGGCCGAGGATCTGCCGCTGGCGCCGCCGAGAGTCAAAGGGCCATCCGCCATCATCCGCCACTACTTCCGCCAGGGAATGCGTGACCGGTTGGGGGCGCTAACCGCCGAACTGGGCGAGACGAAGGACCGGTCTACCATCTGGAGACTGATCGCGCATTCCCACTCTCTGGGCCCCAAGAAATCCGCAGCCCTCTTCAAAATTAAGCGCCACGGTTACGAGATAACAGAAAACGTGGCGCGCAAATTACGGCAGGCAGGTTTTGCCGAATCGCTGCAGATGAACGCCGGCGACGACGGCGACGAATAAACCACCCTCCTCGCGGCATCCTGAGGACGACCTTTCCCTGGAAATGATCATTGCAGAGAGGGGAAAAGGCAATGTGCAAACCGAAATCTGAGCCCTCTATTGAACTGTAGAGTTGCTGTCCGGGTAAACTACATCGCCGACGCTGCTCGCTCTGAATCAGAAAGGCACGGTCGCGTATTTCCTTTTTCTGGATTTAAGCACCAGAACATCAATATCGAAGGATAGGGATATGAAGCACCTCTACAAAACATTTCTACTACCTACGGGTATCGGTATTGCGGTGTTGTGCTCGATGAATGTCGAAGCGATAACGCGGGAAGAAATGCTCAAGCTCAATGCCGCGTACCCGCCCGGTAGTGTTGTTCGCTGTGAGACGCAGCTTGAAGGAAATGGGAAAAATTTATTGCCAACGCTCCTGAAAACTCGCGCGCACATCAAAGAAAGAACGGGGAACCTGACCCGTACTGATGTGAGCGTAACGTTTGTCCCGCAGGGATCAGCAACCACCACAATGACCGTGAATTACCAGTCGCGAGCAACCATGGAAGATGACGGTGAGTTAATTGATATTGACCCAGATAGCCTAACTGTCTCATTCAGCCCTGCAAATCCAGCCAGTGAGTCCATTGTAGCGAACAAAATGCGCAGTACTCTCCCTCCTACTGGAAGCGATCTCAGGCTATACAAGACGGTAAAAATCACCGATTTCCCTTCCTTCATAATCACTCCCCTAAATCAGCCTCCCACCTACTGTTTTAAGGAAGAATAAGCAGTGACACTTTGCATCATCGATGCAGTGTCAGACTTGGAATACGCTAGACCCTGGTCGATCTGATGGAGTGGTCAGGCATTACTGAGCAGGGCGAGGCGATGACGCTGATGATTCATCACCTGCACGCCATGGGCGCATCGAAGTGCCAGCCGCTGCTGAATCCGCCGTGCCACGAAATCGAGATATCGCAAAACGTGGCGCGGGAATTCAGAAACAAAAGCCTGCTCGTAATTCAGAAAGATCCGGGCGACGAGATTATTTCACCCAGCCATCAATGACTTTCCTTGCTTCAGCGGTCTTGGCTGATTTGGCTTCCTCATAAGTCGGCCATGAATGATCACTGTCATTGCGCCAAGGCGAATCTCCGACTTTGAGTCGTGTAGTAATCCCGCCTCCATGTTGCGTGAAGTCGATCGTGAATTCGTAACCACGATATTCAGTAGTAAACATAGGCAGCATCGACATTCTCTCTCCTTGATCCGGCTCCATGCCGGTCACCCGTAATACCCCAACCCAAACCAAATTGCCACCACCGGATACGGAGGGCGGCGCCTACCTGAGGTAAACGCAATGCCCGTACTTCACAGCGCAATCCACAAGATCGACAAGAAGCCAGACGGCACCCCGGCCGTTCTGTTCCTTGGCGCCGCCGAGCAAGTAGAGAGCCAGGCCCGCGACGACCTGATGAGCCAGTTCAACGAAAGCTACAACGGCACCGCCGGCAAGGGCTGGGGCTTCTTCCATGCTGAATCGGGCGCATATCCGCTCAGTGGCTGGATCAACAAGTATCTGGCCAAGGGTTCCGACTTCCTGGAGTTCAGCACCACCGCTGTCGAGCACCTGGTCAAGCTGATGGAAGAGTCAAACCTGACCACCGGCGGGCACGCCCTCTTCTGCCACTACCAGCAAGGCCTGACCGAATACCTGGTCATCGCCCTGGTGCAGGAAACCGAAGCGGTGACCATGACCGAGGAGCTCAGCCTGCTGACGATCAAGCGCCTGGACTTGGATCACATCCGCCTGGCCGCGCGCATCAACCTCAGTGAATGGAAGAGCAATCCGCAGTCGAAGCAGTACATCTCCTACATCAAGGGCAAGCAGGGCCGCAGGATCAACGAGTACTTCCGCGACTTCATCGGCTGCCAGGAAGGGATCGACGGCCCAAGCGAAACCCGGACCTTGCTCAAAGCATTCAGCGACTTTGTTGAAAGCGAGGATCTACCAGAAGAGTCGGCACGCGAGAAGACGCACACGCTGGTCAGCTACTCCATGGCCCAGGCCAAGCTGGGCGAGACGATCACTCTTGGCGAGCTTTCGGGCCTGATCGACGAAGACCGCCCGAAGAACTTCTATGACTTCATCAAGGCGAAGGATTACGGCCTGTCTGATGCTCTGCCACCGGACAAGAAGACCCTCAACAAATTCCGGCGATTCACCGGCCGGGCCGAGGGCATGTCGATCAGCTTCGAGGCGCACCTGCTGGGCGACAAGATCAAGTTTGACGAAGCTGGTGGCACGTTGACGCTGCGCGGGCTGCCCACTCAACTGACCGAGCAGCTCAAGCGCGCGGCCGCCTGACACCAACCGCAGCGCCGCGCTCTCGACAGAGGGCGGCGCCTGACTGGAGATAATCCATGAGCAAGCCAAAAGTCGATCCGGCATCGCGAAAGGTGCTGGCCTACTCCGTAGAGACCAACGACCCCGAGGAATCCAACATCCAGTTCGCCACCTCGAACGCAGCGGCTCGACGCCAGGGTGCGGACGAGATTGGCACAGACTTCGGTGCAGTGTCATGCCAGCGCGCGCACTGGGCCGACCAATATACGTGCCAGCGCTTTATCCCGGCGAAGGCTTACATCGACGCCGGCTGGTGGTTCGGCTGTAACCATTGCGGCGCTAGGTGCGACAGTGATGCCAGCTACTGGGATGAAGAAACCGAAACAGATATCGCACTGGACCTGGTGTTCGATGGTCGCGTGGTCTACTGCTCTGCGGACTGTAAGGCCGAGCACGAAGCCGAGGTCACGGCCCGCAATGCCAGATTTGAAGAGTTCAAGGTTCGGGTAGCAGCAGAGCGCCCCGACGTCACCTTTACCGAGTTCACCGGCGGACACCCGTGGTGCGGCAACAAAGGGCTGTTCACTTTCCCCGGCGCCCAGTACGGCGGCTCAGTCACTGACACGGAAGAAGGCGAGGAACTGAAGTGGTACGTAGCCCAAGGCGATAAAGCAGCCTGGGACCACTTCATTGCTGAACAATCGGCCGACTGACCCGCTCTCGCCTGCTGCTTTGGGTGATAGTTGTCAACACAAACTAATGCCAACGCCACAACCGCGCATGCCTATAGACGAGAAAGTATTCCAGTTCTTGCCATCGGTTGATATTCGCAAAACACGCTCGTCGCCCTGCAAAAAATACCCCTCAAATTGCATATCGATTCTCTCGACAGCGATAGCATGAGGAGGTATCGCTCGCACCTGTAAAGCAATGTCTCTAGGGCCGCGGCGAATTGTTATCAGAGGCCCAACAACCTCTACATCCCAATTTTCGTCACCGGCTGACCATACGTTATCAACAATCTTCAGCGTTGTTGCACCTGTTGTATCGGCAAGAAATCCGGAAAGCAAAACTGGCGTGCCGGGCACCTCAGGAGGACGAACTGATAGTAAGTCGATTCCGTGAACCTGAATAAGAACTCTACAATCAATGAAGCTAACACCCGCAAATCGAATTTCAATGGGGTCGGGACCGAAATCAAACAACTCTGAGGCAAAGCCCTGCTGTTTGCATTTAGGGTTATCGTTCGCCCTGGCAACAGTCGCAGCCGACAATGTTCCACGCGCTCGCTTCTGATTGCACTGCATACAGAGCAGGGTCATCCCCTTTGGATTGTGCTCCCTAGCGTCCTTGAAGTCGGGCTCGAAGTGCTCATAGTCATAGTAAGCCAAGCCGCATATAACACATCCAAAACCGCAACGACCTCTAACTTCGCGGCGTACATCCTGCGGGACGTACCGCCCGAGTCCGTACTGGTTACGCTCAGCCATAACTGCTCCTAAATTTGATCCGGCCCCCTGCCGGTCACCCGTAATACCCCATATCAACGAACTGTGCCAGCAGGCTCAGCAGTCGATAGGCCGGCCAGATCGCGCCACCGTGCCAGGTCAGCTATTAGCTTGAGCCCCAGGCGCACCTCGGCCTCTAACCTTTCCTCGGGAAGGCTGAGAAGTCGCACCACCTCATCGCCGATCATGCGTATCGCTTCCACATCGGTTTTCGTGCTCATCTCAGTCACCGTCAGGTTTTTGCTGAGCGCAGATCATCAACCCAATTTACGAATCACGCCAGCCGGCGAGGATCCCTATGCCCGATATCAACTACGGCTCTGTGTGCAGCGGCATCGAACCATGCCTTCGAGTGCGAGTCGATGCGCGTCTGCATGGTGGATATTCATAATTCACCAAAACTCAACCTCGATGAATCAATTCGGCGATAGCCACTTCACATAGCAGAATTTGGTGCTGTGTTGTGCTGATACATGCCATGGCAAGGCCAAACCTGTAATGAAGGGCGAACACAGAAGTCCCCCTGTGCTCAATGAGTTTCTTATCCAGCAGCTCTATCGATCTGCGCACAGTGCACACTGCGGTTACAACGACGGGATTAGGAAGGGCTAACAGGTCAATTCGGTCGAGCATTGAAAGAATTTTTTCTATATCGGCTCGTAAATGGAGAGTATTAACACTCCCGTTTTTAGTTAATGATTCTTGCTCAACGACATTCAGTGCGTAGTTAAGTACCCCGACGATCGCGGCACATTTAGCTGAATCCTGACGAATCGCGGCTTTCTCTGCTCGTCTGCTCTGGCGGCTCGCGATAACCCAGGCGGCCCAGATCGAAACAATCGCCCCAACTGCCTGAACCCAGCTTGCCCATTCACTGGTAGTTAACTCCACTTTCATCAAAGCTAAAACTAGGACGAAAGTGGCAGATAAACATAAAACAATGTTCGGAACCGATAGTAACGGTTGAAACAAACTCTTCCCGTAATCATTAAGCATCGCGATCTCCCTTTACCTATCCGCAAATATAACCGGCGAGGATCCCCTATGTCCGCACAACGACCACGAATCGTTTGCCAGTTCAGCTGCGGCGCTGCCTCGGCGGTTGCCACAAAGCTGGCACTGGCGCAGTACGGCGCGACACGCGACGTGCAGATCATCAATGCATTCCTCGCAAATGAGCATCCCGACAACCGCCGCTTCGCTCTGGACTGCGAAGCATGGTTCGGACGCCGGGTGACCGTGCTGCGGGATGAGAAGTACGGCGCCGACGCTCAGGAGGTGTTCCGGCGCGAGCGGTACATGAAGAACCAATATGGCGCCCCCTGCACGAAGCTGCTAAAGCGCCGCGTGCTCGATACCTGGAAACAGCCCGGTGACGTGATGGTGATGGGTTACACGGCCGAGGAGGCCGATCGCCTCGCTGACTTCCAGCAGCGCAACCCCGACCGACCGGTGATCGCCCCGCTGATTGATCGCGGCCTGGGCAAGGAAGACTGCAAGGCGATGATTGAGCGCGCAGGCATCGAACTCCCCCTGATGTACCGAATGGGGTACGACAACGCCAACTGCATCGGTTGTGTGAAAGGCGGCGAGGGCTATTTTCGGGCCATCCGGCAAGACTTCCCTGATCAGTTCGAGGGACTGTGCCTGATTCAGGATGAGCTGGGCGAAGGCTCCTACCTCTTCCGCAACAGAACTACCAACGTGCGCTTTTCCCTGCGCGACCTCGGCGACGGCCCAGTGCGGCGGAACGAAAAGATCCCATCCTGCTCGTTTTTTTGCGAAATGGCCGAAGCCGACATCATCGCTAGCACATAACTCCCCCACTCCACCGCCCGGGCATGGCCCGGCAAGGACTCCCCGTGAAACGGATTTACCTCAGCGGCCCCATGACCGGCCTGCCCGGCCTCAACTTCGCCGCCTTCCACGCCATGACCACCAACCTGCGCGCCGGCGGCCACACCGTCACCAACCCCGCCGAAATCAACCCAGACGGCGGCACATGGAACGACTGCATGCGCCGCGACATTGCAGCCCTGATGGACTGCGACACCGTGGCCACCCTGCCCGGCTGGAAAGAATCGAAAGGCGCCCAACTCGAAGTCCTGATCGCCGAACGCTTCGGTATGACGGTTGTGAATGCCCATGATTTGATAGCGAGAGAGGCTGTATGACCGCCAACCCAATAAGCCAGCAACCATGCGAAAAATGGTGTTTCTAATAGAGCATGGAGATCTTTTGCGCCTTCAAAGACTGGCGTTAACCGCCACACGAGGACTGGGCGAGCCGGTGTATCAAACCCGCTGGAACCGCTTGGGCGAGTGGCAGGAATGGAATACGGTAAGCCGGGAGCGGTATCAGCGCAGCGAAGGCGGGCTGTTTGAGCGACGGATTGTCTACGCTGAGCAGCCCGCGCCGGTAGTTAAATAAGGATGTGATCAATGGACCCAAGCGCTGATGTCTTGGACGTTGGCCTGATGCACAGGGAGTGGGTAAAACCCGAAGTTCAACACCTAAGCCCATTGATCACCGCCCATGTGAATGAGCGCATATCCGCTTTGCGTCGTCAGACTTTCCCGCAAGGCTACGACAACTGCGGATGGTGATTTTTTACCAAATGCTCTTGATCCAGTCTAAGAACATTTTTTTATAAATCTATCCTCACTTCAAAGTCAGCCGAGCATAGTTACTCGTGCTTCGACCTGGAAGTTGACCGGGTAGCGCTCGAAGCTCTTAGCCTCACCATATCGAGGCCCCTCGCCAAAGCTTCCGTCATGGTTTCGCCGGGCGGCGACTCAGGTGTCCCCTCAAAAAGCATCCTCTCATCCGCCCCGTAAACGCCTACGAACAACTCAGTCCTTCCAAGAAGTGACATACGGACTTGGACATTTAGCAGGGTGCCATCGGCCAACCGCTCATCCACGGATCGAGTGTGAAGCGAGGGATCCGCCCAATCCCAGAAAACTTTGCCTCTTTGTCTCATCTGTATCGCCCTGATATTGAGGCGGCGATTATGCGACCGAGGCGAATGTCAGGGATATCCCCATTCAAAAAGATTTTTTACCCCCCCCCAACCTATCCAAAGTCAGCCGCTATAGCGCCAAGGACGAAGTCATGCCTGAAGAAAAGAGAATCCCCGACGAAACCTGGTCAGCCAATGAAGAGCTGTTCAATTGCGACAGTCTTGGTGAGTTGTTGGGCGAGAACGACGACCTCGAAGTCGGGGCAACCGTTTGGAAGGGAGAGAAATTCCCGGTAAACACCGCTGGCTATGTTGATGCGGGCGACGTAATTGAAATGCTCGGCGAGCGCGCCTATGACGATGTAGGTGAATTCGCGGAGGACTGGCCGGATGTTCCTGATGAGGCCCGCCAGGAACTCGACGCACTTCTGTCCGCATGGATAAGCAAGCATTGCACCGCGACGTTCTACCGCGTGCGCAACGTCGCCGAATACCAGATCACCGCAGAGGATTTGGCGGATCGGGTGACGCCATGATCGCCACCCTCTGATTCGCCTATGTCTTCATCTACGAGCAACTGGACGAGGATGTGACCAGCGGACCAAGGCGTTGAGTTACTAGCCCAGAGGAAGGGAGTTGTTTAACTCGCAGCTAACTACTTCGGTCCACTGATTCACTGCCCACTGCTTCAAGAGCACGCTCCAATGACTTGATAGAGCGCCAGTCGGCGAAGTACTTCAACAACACATATCTGAAATACATGCGCGACATGTCATTTCTAGCAACGATCCATCGTTTCGTCCAGGGTCGTTTTCAAATAATCCTCACCATCACAGTCAGCCGCTATAGCGGCAAGGACGAAGTCATGCCTGAAGAAATGAAGAAAGCCTGGCCCGACCACTTCCGCTACATCGATACCATCGGTCCAGATGGTCTTGAGGTCCACTGCATCACCTATCAAGTGATCGGCGAAACCGCGCAGTGCTACTACATCGGCGACACCCACACCTGCGACCTGGTCAAAGGCCCGCAATACAGCTGGACTGCTGAGGCGGTCAAGAAACGTCGTAAGCGCGTGCTAAAAGAGGGTGCCGAGTGGGGCCGGCGCTTCGCCTACACCGACAAAGCGCTGGCGTTGCGCTCCTACAAGGCCCGTAAATCCTGGCAGATGAAGCATGCCCAGTTGTCCCTGGAGCGCGCCAAGACGGCTATCGGGTATTTCGGCAACGCTCAAGTCGAAAGCGCGATACCGGACGCTGCCGTCACCATCCCGAACGAATACATCCAAGGCTTGAACTGGGAGGACTATTGATGATCGCCACCCCCTGGTTCGCCTACGTCTTCATCTACAAGGGGCCGAGGCCATGAAACAGCATCGTGTCTTGATCGGCGACTGCATTGAGTCGATGCGGACGCTGCAGGACCAGTCGGTAAACACCTGTGTCACGTCACCGCCCTACTATGGTCTGCGTGACTACGGCATGACCGGACAGATCGGCCTTGAGGAAACACCTGCTGAATTTGTAGGGCGTCTCGTTGAAGTGTTTCGCGAAGTGCGCCGTGTGCTGCGCAATGACGGCACGGTATGGGTGAACATGGGCGACACCTACGCATCAATCGCGGGCGGATACGCACCTGGCGGTTCAGCAGGTAAACACGATACGGTTTCTCAAGCTACGCGCGGCGCGGTACTGCGTGGCAAGCGACGATCACCGCCGATAGGGCTCAAACAGAAAGACTTGATGGGCATCCCCTGGCGCCTCGCCTTCGCCCTTCAAGATGATGGCTGGTACCTGCGCCAGGACATCATTTGGCACAAGCCAAATCCCATGCCTGAATCCACCAGGGACCGGTGCACAAAGTCACACGAGTACCTGTTTCTCTTGAGCAAGTCACCTCGTTATTACTATGACCAGGACGCGATTAAGGAGCCCGTAGCGTTCAGTTCGATCAAGCGACTGGCGCAGGAGATCGAGCAACAGAGTGGCAGCGACCGAGTGCCCGGAAAGTCAAACGGGCCAATGAAAGCCGTTCGTAGCAAGCGCGATAGTTTCAAGCGCGATGATTCAAAGCGAGAGCAAGCTATCCCTGGGCAATCACTGGGAACACACCGGCCAGATCGAGAGGAAAGCGCCTGGCCATTGGACACTCGTAACAAGCGCAGTGTGTGGACAGTGCCGACGCAAGGTTTCAAGGGTGCGCACTTCGCTACCTTCCCTCCGGACCTGATCAGACCCTGCATTCTGGCCGGCGCGCCACTCAGCGGCGTCGTGCTTGACCCTTTCGGCGGTGCCGGCACTACAGCGGTGGTCGCTATGCAGGAAGGTCGCAAGTCGATCCTGTGCGAACTAAACCCGGAATACGCCGCAATGGCTGAACGCCGGATCGCAGCGGCATGGCTCGACGGCGCGGCGCAGATGGATGTTTTCCGCGATACAGCGCAACACCCGGCAGCTTAACCCCAATCCCCCTACATGCCTGCCGGTGAGCGGCGGGCAGCGAATCACACAAAAGAGCTCACCCAGCCATCTGAGGCCACTCAGCGTTTGCTCTGAAACATCTGGCTGGGCGAACAACAGAAGACTAGCTGCCTTTGATGGCCGCGTCCCTATCCACTTTCTGAACAATTCACCCTCACCTTCTGCCGCCCAGCGCGGCAAGGACACCCCATGTACGCAACGAAACTCACCCTGCTCATGACGACCATCGTGTTGTACGTGGCGGGGTCCACCTTCTGGTTTTTCTGGCAGGTGCCGGAGCTGCTCTCCACCGGTACCGAACAAACCCTGGTCGCAGCATTCGCCGGCACCGTCGCCTGGATGCTGCTCACCTTCGGTTTCATCATCCACATCATCAAGACAGCGCGGCCTACAACGGGCGGCGGGAGGTAGTTATGGAAACCGAGATTTTGTCGGACGAGGAGCTGGCAGAGATCACCGGCTACAAAGCCAGAGCCTGGCAGCGTCGGTGGCTGGATGATCGGCATTGGCACTACGTCGAGAGCCGGGGTAAGCGGCCGCTCGTTGGCCGACTGTACGCAAGAGTACAGCTGGGAACGCCAGTAGAGGGGCAAAACAAACCGCCTGCCAATACCCCTCAATGGACTTTTGACCTGTCACGAGTGAGATGAAATGCGCCCAAGGAAGACCCATAACCGCCACTTACCCCAAAGAATGTACCAAGTAAATCGAAAGCGAAAAAATGGTCAGGTATGGGTCAGCTACATATATCGCGGCACCGATGGGATAGATATCCAACTGGGCCGCGACCTAGTCCAGGCTCGCCTGAAGTGGGCAGAACTGGAAGCGAAAGCGATACCCGCCGACCTAAAAATAATGAGCGGAGTGTTTGACAGGTACAAGCGGGACATCATCCCGAAAAAATCGGAGCGGACACAGAAAGACAACGCTGCTGAGCTTCGGCAACTCCGACCAATTTTTGACGAGATCCCAATCGACGCTATAACTCCATCAATGATTGCAGCATATCGGGATAAGCGCACGGCAAAGACTAGGGCAAATAGAGAGATAGCCTTGCTCTCCCACGTTTTCAACATTGCACGGGAATGGGGCTTGACTGACAGAGAGAACCCCTGCCAGGGCGTTCGTAAGAACAAGGAGACGCCGCGCGACTACTATGCAAACGACATAGTATGGAAGGCGGTCTACCAAAATGGGGAGATTGAACTGCAGGAGGCGATGGATTTGGCCTATCTCACTGGCCAGCGACCAGCTGATGTTCGGCTGATGCGCATGGAAGATGTCGAGGGCGTGTATTTGCGCGTGGGCCAGGGCAAAACCTCCAAGAAGATCAGGATTCTCATGGAAGTTGACGGCCAGAAAAACAGCCTTGGCTTACTAATCGAGAGAATCATTGCAAGACCGAAGAAACTCAACTCTGGTTATCTGATCGTGAACAAGTCGGGAAAGAAAGTTTCCGAGCGGATGCTTTGTCAGCGGTGGGACGATGCCAGGTCTAAAGCTGTAGCAAAAGCCGTTGCCAGTGGAGATCAGGGCTTAGCCCACAAAATCGCAGAGTTCCAGTTCAGGGATATCCGACCGAAGGCTGCCTCTGAAATCCTCGACCTGGGCGATGCAAGCCGGCTCCTTGGGCACTCTAAACAGGAGACAACCAAGAAGATTTATGTCCGTGTCGGAGCCATTGCGAACCCGACGAAATAGAAAAGTTTTGGTACGCAAGCCCAAATGTTTTGGTACGCCCGCACTTTCCAACAGCCAATAAAAAACCCCGTAGACGTTAATCTACGGGGCTTTCAAGAGTGGAGGCCGAGGTCGGAATCGAACCGGCGTAGGCGGATTTGCAATCCGCTGCATAACCATTTTGCTACTCGGCCTCAAACGATCAATGCCAAAACCACTGACATTCACCGCCTATAAACTTGAGTGGACTATATAAGCTTGCCTCTACTCTATCTCATTGAAAACATTGAAGTTTTTTATACCTCAGTGCGTTCGATGGCGGCAATTATGTACTGATTTGCCGAGGCTGGCAAGCCCTTGATTTCAAAAAATATTCTTCTGTGAAGCAGAACAGGGGCGGCTGGCCCCTGCCCTGTCTGCGCTTAGTAGCCCAGTGACAGCCCGGTATTGCGCCGTGGGTCGTTGGCGCCATAGAAGCGGTTGTTGCCCACCGGCTTGCCGTCCAGGGACGGGGCGCCGACGAGGATGGCGGCCAGGTGGTTGGCGTCTTGGGGGCCGGCGAATTTGTGGCCCCAGCTTTCGAGGATTTTCTGGGTGTCGGGGCTCAGGGCGAAGGTTTCGAGGTTGGTGCTGTCGGGCATCCACTGTTGGTGGAAGCGCGGGGCGTTGACGGCTTCCTGGATGTTCATCTTGTAGTCGATGACGTTGAGGATGGTCAGCAAGGTGGCGGTGATGATGCGGCTGCCGCCCGGTGTGCCGATGACCATCACCGCCTTGCCATCTTTGGTGACGATGGTCGGGCTCATGGACGACAGGGGCGCCTTGCCGGGGGCGATGGCGTTGGCTTCGCCCTGGACCAGGCCGTACATGTTGGGCACGCCGACCTTGACGGTGAAGTCGTCCATTTCGTCGTTGAGGATGACCCCGGTCTTGCTGGCCATGACGCCGGCACCGAACCAGTCGTTGAGGGTGTAGGTCACCGACACCGCGTTGCCCCATTTATCGACGATGGAGTAATGGGTGGTGTTGCTGCCTTCATGGGGCGCAACGCCGGGCTTGATGGCCATGGAGTCACCGGCTTTTTGCGGGTCGATAGCGGCGCGCAGTTTGGCCGCGTAGTCCTTGTCCAGCAGGTGGGCTACCGGGTTCTTTACAAAATCCGGGTCGCCCAGGTAGCTGTTGCGGTCCACGTAGGCGTGGCGCATGGCTTCGATCTGGTAATGGGTGCCCTGGGCCGAGCCGTAGCCCAGTTCGGCCATGGGGTAGCCTTCGAGGATGTTCATGATTTGGCAGATCACCAGGCCGCCCGAGCTGGGTGGTGGCGCCGAGACTACGTGGTAGCCGCGGTAGTCGCACTCGATGGGGGCCAGTTCGCGGGTCTGGTAGTTATCCAGGTCGGCCTGGGCGATGATGCCCTTACCGGCCTGGCTGGAGTCAACGATGGCCTTGGCCACCCAGCCTTTGTAGAAGCCATCGGTGCCCTTGGCGGAAATTTCCCGCAGGGTACGCGCCAGGTCTTTTTGCACCAGCTTCTGCCCGACCTGCAGTGGCTCACCCTTATTGAGGAAGATGCCGCGCAGGTCCTGGTCTTTTTTGAACTCTTCGGTGGCGCTGTGCAGCATGTCGATATCGCCCTGGTCGAGGGCAAAGCCATCTTCCGCGAGCTTGATCGCCGGCGCGATTACTTGGGCGCGCTTGAGGGTGCCGTATTTGCTCAAGGCCAGCTCCATGCCGGAGACGGTGCCGGGTACGCCGACCGCCAGGTGGCCTTTGGCGCTGAGGCCGGGGACGACATTGCCGTCTTTATCCAGGTACATATCGGCGGTGGCCGCCAACGGGGCTTTTTCGCGGAAGTCGAGGAAGGTCTTGCGCCCGTCCGCCAGTTGCACGGTCATGAATCCACCGCCGCCGAGGTTGCCCGCTGCCGGGTAGACCACCGCCAGGGCGTAACCCACGGCCACGGCCGCATCCACAGCGTTGCCGCCGGCCTTCAACACATCGACGCCCACATGGGTTGCCAAATGCTGAGCCGTCACCACCATGCCGTTTTCACCGGCCACCGGGGCTTGGGAGGCCGCCTGCACACCGCTGAATGTGAGGACCAGGGCCGTCGCGATCAAGGTTCGGGTAAAGGGTTGGTAGTTCATCCGTGGATACTCTGTTTATTGGAAGCGTTAAACGTAGCCTCTTTCGCACACCAACCCCAGCCAAGTGGCGCTTTTCAGACAGAGCGTGTCGGTGACGGAATGCTATATTCGCCCCGCCCTCCTCCTTGCCCTGAGATACACCGATGCCCACGGTCGCCGACCCCATCCACGCGCTGTACCACAAGATCACCTGGAAGCTGATTCCCTTCCTGTGTTTCTGCTACCTGGCGGCCTACCTGGACCGCATCAACATCGGTTTTGCCAAGCTGCAGATGCAAGACCAGCTGCAGTTCAGCGAAACCGCGTTCGGCCTGGGCGCCGGCCTGTTTTTTGTCGGCTATATCCTGTTTGAAGTGCCCAGCAACCTGATCCTGGAGCGCGTCGGCGCGCGGATCTGGATTGCGCGCATCATGATCACCTGGGGCCTGCTCTCGGCCTGCACGCTGCTGGTCACCTCCACCACCCAGTTCTATGTGCTGCGGTTTTTGCTCGGCGTCGCCGAAGCCGGGTTCCTGCCGGGAGTGCTGTATTACCTGACCACCTGGTTCCCCACCCATCGCCGCGGGCGGGTGATTGCGCTGTTTATGATCGGCCTGCCGCTGTCCAGTGTGATTGGCGGGCCGTTGTCCGGCTGGATCATGGGCCACTTCGACCAAATGGGCGGCCTGCGTGGCTGGCAATGGCTGTTCCTGCTTGAAGCACTGCCCAGTGTGCTGTTGGGGGTGCTGGCGCTCTGGGCGTTGCCCGATACCTACCACCAGGCCAAATGGTTGTCTGGCGCCGAAAAGACCCTGCTGCAACAGCAGTTGCACGCCGATGACAGCCAGGCCGGCCACAGCCCACGGCGCTTTCGCGATGGGTTCTTCAACCTCAAGGTGTGGATGCTCGGCGGGATCGACTTTTCGATCCTGCTCAGTGCCTACGCCATGGGCTTCTGGATGCCGACCCTGATCCGCAACGCGGGAATCAGCGACACCTTCCAGATCGGCCTGCTCACCGCCCTGCCCAGTGTGGCGGCGCTGGCCGGCATGCTGCTGATCGGCGCCAGCTCCGACAAATACCGCGAGCGCCGCTGGCACATTATCGTGCCGTTCCTGGTGGGCGCCGTGGCCATGGCCAGCAGTACCTTCTTCACCCATAACGTGGTCGCCACCGTGGCCCTGTTTGCCGTGGCGTCGGCGGCGATCCTCGGCGCAGTGCCGGTGTTTTTCAGCCTGCCGGCGACCTTCCTCACCGGCACCGCAGCAGCCACCGGCTTTGCCCTGGCCTGCTCCCTGGCGAACATCGCCGGGCTGGTCAGCAACTCGTTGATGGGCCTGGCCATCGACATCACCGGTAGCAGCGCCGGGGCCATGTGGTTCTTTGCCGCCAGCCTGGTGCTCAGTTGTTTGCTGGTGATTGCGTTGCCGGCGAAGTTGGTCAACCGATAGGCTGTGGGAGCTGGCTTGCCAGCTCCCACAGGGGGCGGGGGCAGCCTCAATGACCGCTATGGGCCACGCCACTGGGCTGCTGCAACAGCGCCAGGTCTATCTCCTCGAAACGCAGCACCCGCCCGCCGGTATCGGCCGCGACTTTCTGCGCCACCGCCTGCTCGGCAAACGAGGCCAGCACCACGCCCATGGCGCCCTTGAGCCCGGTGCCGAGCACGTAGTACGCGGTCCTGGCATCGATCAGATGGGCATCGTCCGGGGTCTCCCAGTGGCTGCGCCCCATGTCATGCACATACAGTTTTGACGGGGCATGATGGTTTTCCGGCTGCAACCACCAGCCGAGCATTTCTGCGGTCGAGCAGAATTTCTTCGCCGCGCCCTGCTCCACCACCTCGCCCTTGGGCCCTGGGAATTCGCTGATCACCATGCCGCACACATGGCACTCATCCGCTGGATGGAACGCTACCGGCCCATCCCCTGCCCCCGCCGCTACCGGTTTGTCACACCCCATCAGCAGCAGGCTCAACAGCAACACCCATCCCATCTTCATGCTTATCTGCTCCACCGATAAAAAATTCATGCCGCGCGCCGCCCAAACAGCCAATAGGCCCAGGCCAGCGGCCCAACGACCCACGCCACCAGGCACAACCACAACGCCGCCCCCGGCAGCGCCAGGTCCCCACCCAGGGCCATCACGCCGACCGATGCGGGGCCGGCATCGAAGCCCGACAAGTTGATCAGGCGGTACACATCCGCCGGGTTGAACAGCAGCAGCCAGGGCAACAGCGTCGAGCTGAACTGGCCTTCGCTGAGCACCAGCAGCGCCAACAACGCCAGGTCAAAGACCAGGACAAAAAAGAACCACACCCCCAGGGCCAACCCGGCCGCCGTGGACTTCTCCGCCGAAACGCTGCTCAACACATACGCCAGCCCCAAAAAGCCCCAGCCAAGCAAAGTCGAGGTCAGCATGAAGCGGCCAAAGGCCCAGAGCAGCAGGCTGAATTCGACGTCATCCACCAGCAGCGCGATGGCGAGCATGGCGCAGCCAAAACCGATAAAAGTCGCCAGCGCCAGGATCAGCCCATGCCCGACAAACTTGCCGAGCAGGATCTGCCCGCGCCCCAGGGGATAGGTGAGCAACAGCAGCAAGGTGCCGCTTTCGTCCTCGCCGACAATCGCGTCATAGGCCAGCAACAGCGCAATCAACGGCATCAGGAAAGTCGCCAGGCTAGCCAGGCTGGCGATGGTCGCCGGGATCGAGGTAAAGCCCAGTTGCCCGGACGCCGCCGCGCCGAGCCAGGCAATGCCGATGGCCAGCACCGCAAACAGCAGGCTGATGGCCAATAACCAACGGTTGCGCAGGCCGTCGCTGAACTCCTTGCGGGCCATGTTCCAGATCGGCGTCATTGGGCACGCTCCACAGGGCTATCCATGTAATGGCGGTACAGGTCTTCCAGGGACGGCACGACGATTTCCACATCGCTGGGGCTGTCCTGGTCGAGCAACTGGCGCAGCAGGTCCAGCTTGTTGCCATTGAACGCCGCCACTTGCAGCCCTTGCGCGCCCCAGCGCTGGGTCACGTGGCCGGCCTCGCTCCAGCGTTTTTGCAAGAGCGCCGCACGTTGCAGGCCGCTGCTGCGGATCAGGGTCGGCAGCCCGGCTTCTTCGCGCAAGGCCGGCAGGGTGCCGAGGGCCAGCAGGCGGCCCTGGGTGAGGATTGCGGCACGGTTGATATAGGCCTCCACGCCGGGCAACACATGGGAGCAGAGGATGATGCTGGTGCCCTGCCCGCGCAGGCGGTCGAGCAGGCGATACAGGTCCTGGGTGGCAATCGGGTCGAGGCCCACGGTGGGCTCGTCGAGCAGCAGCAGACGCGGCTCGCCCAGCAGGGCCTGGGCCAGGCCGAGGCGCTGGCGCATGCCCTTGGAATAGGTCTTGACCCGCCGCCGCGCCGCCGCCGTCAGGCCGACGTCTTCGAGCAGGGTCTGGACCTGGCTCAACGGCGCGCCCTTGAGCCGGGCAAAATGCTGCAAGGTCTCCAGGCCGCTGAGTTGCGGGTAGAACGTGACGTTTTCCGGCAAGTAGCCAAGCATCTGGCGCACGTGGGGATCGCTGGGGGCACGGCCAAACACCCGCACCTGCCCCCTGCTTGCCTGCAACAAGCCGAGGATCAGTTTCATGCTGGTGGTCTTGCCCGCGCCGTTATGGCCGAACAGCCCCAGCACCTCCCCCGGCGCCAGGCTCAGGTTCAAGTCATGCAGCACAGTGGCGTGCCCATAACGCTGGGTCACGCCTTCGATTTCGACGACAGGCATCATGCGGGCTCCTTGAGCAGGGAAAGCGTGGGGTCTTTCATCAGCGGATGACTGTCCATCACCCCCGGCGACTTGATCACCGGAAACGCCCGCTGCACCCAGCGCAACAACTCGATGCCGGGGCTGTTCATCAACAGGCGCACCTGGGGATACAGCCACAGCAGGCGGTCGACGTTATCGTTGGGCTCGTAGGCCACATCCCCCAGCCCATCGTTATTGCGGTCCCAGCCCAGGTAGTCGCTCCAGTAATTGCCGCGGCCATCCGCCGACCATTCCTGCAGGCGCGTGGCCACGTACTTGACCTGGCGCTGGTTGCCGACAAAAGCATTGTTGGCAAGCCGGTTGTCTTCGGAGCCTGCCGTAAGGTGAATACCCACCGCACTGCGGCCGAAGTGATTGTGTTCGATGCTGTTGAACAGCGAGTTGTAGATAAACAGTGCCTTGCCTTCGGCACCGGTGATCATGGTGTCGCCGGTGGTGCCGTCGCGCACATCGTTGACCACGTTGTCGCGCAAGGTGGAATAGGTGATGTAGTTCATCAGGATCCCGTAGTTCTGGTCCTCCTCGGAGCGATTGCCGATCACCGTCAGCTTGCGGCTTTGCATCAGGGCATAGCCGGTGCGGGTGCGGCGGGTGATGTTGCCAAGCACCTGGTTGTCATTGGCGAACATGTAGTGGATGCCGTAGCGCAGGTCTTCCAGGGTGTTGCCTTGCAGCAGGTTGCCATTGGAGGTGTCGATGTAGATGCCATCGCGGGCATCGCGCACCTGGTTGCCGATCACCCGCGCGCCCTTGACCGCGTACAGGTGGATGCCATTGCCCCGGTCCTGGGAGCGCATGGCCGGGTCGCCCTGGATCTGGTTGTCGATCACACTCACATCCGCCGTGCCATCGACCCACACGCCAAAACCCTGGCCGCGCAGGCAGTTGTTCTTGACCAGGGCGCCGTGGGCCTTGGGCTGGATGAAGATGGCCGCGTTCATCGCAGTGAGGTCGTGGCCCCAGTCGAGGAAGGTGCAGCCCTCGACGGTGACGTCGGGCGCGTTGATCAACAGGCTGTTGCCCTGGCCCTGGCTATGGATCACCGCACCGGGTTCGCAGGTCAGTTGCAGGGGTTGGTCGATGCTGTAGGAACCCTGGTAGTCGCCGGCGGGCAGGCGCCAGTGCTGCGGGCCTGCAGCGACCAACGGCAGTTCGGTGATGGGCACTACAGCGGCGCTGGCGGTGGCCGAAAATAGCAGCCACACACACCCGGTCAATAACGTGCGGGGTCGAGCCACGGAGTATTCCTTTTTGATCAAAACAGATCCCATGTGGGAGCTGGCTTGCCTGCGATAGCGGTATGTCAGGCAACCGACCGTTTTCTGATGCACCGCTATCGCAGGCAAGCCAGCTCCTACATTTATTGGGTGCTCGCCGTTAAGCCCGCTCGACCAACATCCGCCCCACCATCTCCATATGCAGCGCATGGCAGAACCAGCTGCAGTAGTACCAATGCAGCCCCGGTTTGTCGGCGATAAAGGTGATGGAAGAGGTCTGCTGCGGGCTGATTTCCATGCTCACGCCATGGTTGGTCATGACAAAGCCGTGGGTCACGTCCTCGATCTGGTCGATGTTGGTGATGGTCACCGTGACCTCATCGCCATGCTTGACAGTGAATTCCGTCAGGCCATAGGTCGGTGCCATGGACGTCATGTACACCCGCACTTTCTTGCCGTCGCGGATCACCTTGTTATCGGTCTCCAGCTTGATCCCGTCCTTGGCCGCAATGGCCACGGTTTCGGCGAAGAACGGGTCGTTGCGCTCCCAGATTTTCTTGGTCTTGATCTGGTCGCGCCGCGCCATCACGCAGTCGTGGGGTTCGGCGAAGGTCGGGCCGTCGTGGACCAGTTTCATTTCATCGCCCGAGATGTCGATCAACTGGTCGTTTTCCGGGTGCAGGGGGCCGGTGGGCAGGAAGCGGTCCTTGGAGAACTTGCTCAGGACCATCAGCCATTGGCCGTCGGCATCCCGGGTTTCGGTGAGCGAGGCGTGGTTGTGGCCGGGTTGGTAATGCACATCGAGCTTCTGCTTGATGTAGTTGACCTTCTCGCCACCGTAGGCGCGGATGGCTTCGGCGATGTTCCACTTGACCACCTGGCTGTCGATAAACAGCGTGGTGTAGGCAAAACCCCGGCCATCGTAGGTGGTGTGCAACGGGCCCAGGCCCAGCTCCGGCTCGCCGACTACCACGCCGCGCGGGTCTTTGATCTTGTCGCTGAACAGGTCGTCGAGCTTGTCGATGGCAATGATGGTGCAGGTCGGCGACAGCTTGCCGTTGGCGATAAAGTACTTGCCATCCGGCGAGGTGTTGCAGCCGTGGGGGTTCTTCGGCACCGGGATATAGCGGGTGAATTCGCTGTCCTTGCCGTCGTCGCCCTTGCGCCCGTCCACCACCGGCACCTTGACGCCGTCGAGGTTGATGAACTTGCCGGCCTTGATCGCCGCCTCGATGCGCGGGATGTTGAACACCACCACCCAGTCGCGCTCGTTGCGCATCATGCCGCCCAGGTCGGAGGCCTTCTCCGAGTTGTAGCAGGTGGCCGCCGCGTATTTGCCGGTGTAGTCCATGTCGGCGTTGTCGAGGTTGCCGTCGACGATGACCTGGAAGGCCATTTCCATCTTCTCGGCGTCGATGGCGTTAAACAGGGTGAAACTGTTTTTGTCTTGCAGGTCGAAGGTGTGGCCGTCATTGGGGTGCGGGATGATGAACTCGGCGTTGCAGAACACATACTTGGTATACGGCACCTTTTGCAGGCGCAGGCCGTGGATCGCCTGGGCATTGGGCACGGTGACGATCTTGTCGCACTTCATGATATCCAGGCGGATCCGCGCCACGCGGGTGTTGGCCTTGTCGTTGATAAACAGGTATTTGCCGTCATAGCGGCCATCGGTGGTGGACAAGTGCGGGTGATGGCAATCGCCGTTCTGGTACTTGGCGCCCTCGCCCAGGATGCGCTTGCTCTCGTTGGTCAGGCCCCAGCCGGTGGCGGAATCGACGTTGAACACCGGGATACGCATCAACTCACGCATCGACGGCACACCCAGCACCCGCACCTCACCCTGGTGGCCGCCGCTCCAGAACCCGTAGTACTGGTCCAGCTCCCCCGGGCCCACATGGATCTTCGACTTCGCCTCCTTGGCCGCCGCCGCAAAGGACTCGCGGGTAAACACCGTGCCGCCGATGGCCGAGGCCCCTGCCAGCACCGCACCGGTGACGGCGCCAGTGCCAAGGAAGCCACGCCGGCTCATGCCTTCAGGTTCCGGGGTGGCCCCGGGCTTTTTCGCTTCGCTGTCGTTCATGATGTGCTCCAGATGGGAAAAGTGAGTGCCCAAGGCCGTCATTCAGGCACCGCCACCTGCACCACCGGGAGCAATTGCCCAGGGGTGGGTGCGGCCTTGTTGCGTTTCTTGCGCTGGTTGATCAGGGGCGGGCATTTGTGGTCGTTGTGCCAGGTCATCTGGCAATCGAGGCAGTAGTGGCATTCATTGGCGTTGATATGGCCGTCGGGGTGGATCGCCTGGATCTCACATTCCTTGGCGCACAACTGGCACGGATCGCCACACTCCTTGCGCCGCTTGAGCCAGTCGAACAGCCTGAACTTGCTCGGGATTGCCAGCGCCGCGCCCAGTGGGCAGAGGTAGCGGCAGTAGACTTTGCGCGTGAACAGGTTGATCAGCAGCAGCGCCACCGCGTACAGCACAAACCACCACTGGCGGTCGAAATGCAGGGTGATGGCGGTCTTGAACGGCTCCACTTCGGCAAACCGCTCGGCAGTGGCCATCGACTCCAGGGACAAGCCAAACAGCCCCAGCAGGATCAAATACTTGATCGCCCACAGCCGCTCATGCACGGCAAACGGCAGCTCGAACTGGCGCACCTTGAGCGTGCGCGCCGCCTCGTTGAGCAACTCCTGCAACGCCCCGAACGGGCACAGCCAGCCACAGAACACACCCCGGCCCCACAGCAGGATGCTGGCGGCGGTGAATACCCAGAGCATGAAGATCAGCGGGTCGGTGAGGAACAGCTCCCAGCGGAACTGCTGGAACAGCGCATGCACAAAGGTCAGCACATTGACCACCGACAATTGCCCCAGGGCGTACCAGCCGATAAACACCACGGTGAACAGCAGGTAGCCACGGCGTACCCAATGCAACAGGCGCGGGCGCCGGGCCAGGCTGTCCTGCAAAAACAGAATCACCGTCAGCAGCACCAGGGCGGCACCCAGCACCAGGACCTGCCACTGTTTCTGGTACCAGATCGTCAGCCACATCGGCCGGTTGGCTTCGTCGATGGCGGCTTGTTCGGCGGCAGTCGGCAACGGGCGTTCCAGGTACGCCTCGGGCATCTGGTACGGCAATTCAAAACTGGTAAAGGTGCCGCTGACCGGGCCGGTCTGGCGCCGCACCAGCAGCTCCAGGGTCCACGCCGAGCCAGGGTCGAACCCGGCCTGAGGGCGCACGATAAACACCGACATTTCATCGAACTCGGGCATGCCCTCGGCGAACACGTCGTACAGGCGCTGGTGGTCCATATCGCGGAAGCTGATGACATTGCCGAACTGGCGCAACTGCACCCGATCAAAAATCCCGCCGCGCACATAGCCCGAGCCCTTGAACGAAAAAATCCCGCGTCCCAGCACCGCGATGGCCTGCTCGCCGGGCTTGAGGCCCTGCATCAGCACGCGGTATTGCGCCTCGCCCAACAGGTTGCGGCCGATGGTCGGCGCGTTGAGATCGGCCACATACAAGTCGATAAACGTCTCGTCGACCTGCCCCGCCCCCGCCACGTCCACGCCTTCGGCCTCGGTGCCCTTGAAGGCTGCGTCCACCTGGCCGCGCGTCAGGTGCAAGCGGCGCACCGCGCCATTGCCGGTCAATTGCGCCCAGTTGGCGGGCTCGAACAGGTCAGCGCGCACCAGGGCGACTTTCTGCGCGGTGCTGGCCTTGTCCTCAACCAGCTTGAGCGACACCGCCACTTCGTGGGCGGCGCGCATGATCACCTCATTGACCACCATCGCCGTGACCGTGGCGCCGGCCACCGCATCCACGGTCACCGCCTGGCTGTCACTGGAATGCCCCACCACCACCCGCTGCTTGACGTTGATCCCGCTGTAGCGGGCGGTGAAATCATGCAACTTGGCCTCGGGAATGCCGATCAGCAGGATCGGCTCGTGGTGCTCCAGCACATAGGCATCGCGGATCACCCCAGCCGGGTCGAGGATCACCTGGGTATTGATCGGTTTGCCGGAATACGCGGGGATGTCCACCACATCCAGGCTCTGGAACACATAGCCGATGACCGCGCCTTTGGCCGACAGCGTGCGCACCTTGAACGGGCCTTCGGCGGCGGAAATGGCGTCGGCCTGGGGAAAGATCTTGTCGATGCGCTGCTGTTCGATCGCCCCATAGGACTTGGCCTGGGCCGGGCCGGCCAGGCCAAACAGCAGCACCAGGACAACCAGCCAGGTAACGGGACTTGCAGCCAGGGTAGCGAGGGTCGAGGGCTTGGGGCGGTTCATGGGCTCACTGACTTCAACGGCCGGAATATGAAGTCGATGGTAGGTGGCAGGTGGCCAGTGAGCCCTTGATTGAAATCAAGTCTGGAGGCGGTGCGGCGTTTGGGCGCTGGGCTACATGCCCAACCACTGCGGCAGCGCCAGTGAGATAAACGGCACGTACGTCACCAGCACCAGGAACGCCAGCAGGATCATCAGCCAGGGCATCGCTGCGCGGATGGTCTGGCCCAGGGTCAGGCCGGTCACCGCCGAGGTCACGAACAGGTTCAACCCAACGGGCGGATGCACCAGGCCGATCTCCATGTTCACCACCATCACAATCCCCAGGTGAATCGGGTCGATGCCCAGCTTCATCGCAATCGGGAAGAAGATCGGCGCCAGGATCAGCACAATGGCCGAGGGCTCCATAAAGCTGCCGGCAATCAACAGCACCACGTTGACCATCAGCAAGAAGCCGATCGGCGTCAGCCCTTCGGAAATGACCCAGGCCGTGATTTCCTGCGGGATCTGTTCGGTGGTCAGCACATGGGCAAACAGCATGGCGTTGGCGATGATGAACATCAGCATGATCGACAGGCGCCCGGACTCCAGCAGCACCTTGGGGCAATCCCTCAGGCGCATGTCCTTGTACACAAACAGCGCGACAAACGCCGAGTACACCGCCGCCACGGCTGCAGCTTCAGTGGGGGTGAACATGCCGCTGTAGATACCGCCGAGGATGATCACCAGCAGCAACAGGCCCCAGAACGCGCGACGGGCACAGCCCAGCCACTGGGCAAAGGTCGCCCGGGGTTGTGCCGGCAGCTTTTTGATACGCGCCACGATGTAGATCGCGATCATCAGCATCAGGCCCAGCAGCAAGCCGGGGATCACCCCCGCCATAAACAGCTTGCCCACCGAAGTTTCCGTCGCCGCCGAGTACACCACCATCACGATGGAAGGCGGAATCAGGATGCCCAGGGTCCCGGCATTGCAGATGATCCCCGCGCCGAACGCCTTGGGGTAACCGGAGCGCACCATGCCGGCCACGGCAATCGAGCCCACCGCCGCCACCGTCGCCGGCGATGAACCGGACAACGCGGCAAACAGCATGCACGCCAGCACCGCCGCAATCGCCAGGCCGCCACGGATATGGCCGACACAGGCGTTGGCAAAATCGATCAAGCGTTGCGCCACGCCGCCAGTGGTCATGAACGCCCCCGACAGCAGGAAGAACGGAATCGCCAGGAAGGTGTAGGCATCGCTGGTTTCAAACAGCTTGATCGCCAGGGAACTCAACGAATCCTGGCTGAACATCAGGATCGACATCGCGCCCGACAAGCCCAGGGAAATGGCGATGGGCACGCCGAGGAACATCAACACCAACAGCAGCAAAAACAGACAGAGAACGGCCATCAGTCACGCTCCTCATGGCTGCCGGCCAACTTGCTGGCTTCACCGGCTTCGTCGGCCAGCCCCAACCCGACCTGGCGGTGGGTAAACAGGCGGTAGAAAATTTCCAGGTAGCGGATCAGCACCAGAGCGAAACCAATCGGCACGATCAGTGCGATATGCCCCACTTCCAGGCCGAAATGGTCGAGGTCCTCGGCCCCGATCCCGGCCACCAGCACCGCACTCACCCACTTGTAGCTGGCCACCATGAACAGCCCGGCATAGGCCAGGCAGCACAGGCAGGCGAGCATCCCCATCAGGCGCTGGACCCGGCGTGGCGTCAGGCGCACCAGGGCATCCACCCCCAGGTGGCCGGCGGTGCGCACGCCATAGGAAATACCGAAGAAAATCAGCCAGCCGAACATCGCCTTGGTCAGCGCGACGCTCCAGGTCATGTCCTGGGCCCAGGTCATGGTGCCGTCGCCCAGGGCGTTGAAAAAACCGCTGCTCCAGGCCCACTTGTCGGCCAGGGCAAAAAACAGGGTGTAGATGTTGTTGAGCATGACGTAGACAAACGTCACCAGGGTCATGGCGGCCAGCAGGAAGGCGATAAAACCCTCCTCCAGGTGCTCCCAGACGCGCCTTAGGGATTGCATGGCAAAACCTCGCTTACAGGGAAAGGGGTCGCAACATGTGGGAGCGGGCTTGCCCGCGATGGGGCATCAACGGCCTCTCGGCGGGCTCAGACGCCGCCATCGCGGGCAAGCCCGCTCCCACATTGGGTCGGGGTCGCGCAGGCGATCAGTGGTTGGACGCGTCCGCGGCCTTGATCAGGTCAGCGCCAATCGGCCCCTCGAACTTCTGCCACACCGGGCGCATGGCTTCGCGCCATAGCTGGCGTTGCTCGGGGGTCAGCTCGATGATTTCGCTGGTCTTGGCGTCGATAATCTTCTGCTTGGCCGACTGGTTCAGCGCTTCGGCCTGCTTGTTCACCTCGACGGTGACCTCGCCCATGATCTGCTCCAGGGCGCTGCGCATCTCCGGTGCCAGGCCGTTCCAGAACTTGGCGTTGGTGATCACCATGTAGTCGATCAGGCCGTGGTTGGACTCGGTGAAGTATTTCTGCACCTCGTTGACCTTCTGGCTTTCATAGTTCGACCAAGTGTTTTCGGTGCCGTTGACCGTGCCAGTCTGCAAGCCCTGGTAGACCTCGGCAAAGCTCATCTTGCGCGGGTTGGCGCGGATCGCCTTGAACTGTTCCTCCAGCACGCTGGAGGCCTGTACGCGGAACTTCAGGCCACGGGCGTCCTTGGGTTCATGCAGGGCCTTGTTGGCCGACAGTTGCTTGAGGCCGTTGTGCCAATAGGCCAGGCCGAGGATGTTCTTGTCTTGCATCGACGTCAGCAGCTGCTTGCCCTCGGCCGCCTGGAAACGGTCGACGGCGGCCAGGTCGTTGAACAAAAACGGCAGGTCGTAGATCTGCACCTGCTTGGTGTATTGCTCGAACTTGGCCAGGGACGGCGCCAGCATCTGCACGTCGCCCAGCAGCAGCGCTTCCATTTCCTTGCCGTCACCGAACAGCGACGAGTTGGGGTACACCTCGACCTTGACCTTGCCCGCCAGGCGCTCTTCGGCAAGTTTCTTGAACAGCAGCGCGCCCTGGCCTTTGGGGGTGTTTTCCGCTACCACATGGGCGAACTTGATGACGATCGGATCGGCCGCCTGGGCCAGGCCTGCGGCAAACAACGTGGCGGCGCACAACAGCGCCCGAGAAAGCTTGAGCATGGGTATCACCTTTTTATTGTTGTGGTGGTGTCAGGCAAGGTGCCTGATGTGAGGCGTGTAGTGAATTTCAAATTTTTAAACCCTGCGTTCGGCCAAGCCGAACACCAGCCTTGGGAGCCATGCCTATCCCGTGTGCGAGCTGGCGTGGTCTGTCAGGGCTGTGCTGCCAGCAGCCTTTGGGCCCGCAGCAACACCGGCGCATCCACCATCTGCCCATCGATCTGGTAGGCCCCGGCCCCATGGGCGCCGGCTTCCACCACCCGCTGGGCCCAGGCCAGGTCCGCCGCACTCGGCGCCAGGGCTTGATGGATCACCGGCACCTGCTTGGGATGGATACACAGCGCCCCGGCAAAGCCCATTTCATAGGCATGCCGGATCGAGCGGCGCAGGCCCTCCGGGTCGTCGATCGCCGGGTGTACACCGTCCAGCGGTGCCACCAGGCCGGCGGCGCGCGAATGCACGATCAGCGCCAGGCGCGCCTGATCCAGGGCAAAGTTCGCCGCCGCCGAGGGGCTGCTCAGGTTCAGGTCCAGCGCCAGGTCCAGGCCACCGAACGACAGGCGCTCGACCTGCGGCGCATGGGCGATTTCAGCCACAGCCAGCAAACCTCGCGCACTTTCGATAATCGGCCAGATGCGTTTGCCGGCGGCGGCCACCACGGCCACCTGGGCGGCGCTCTCCACCTTCGGCAGCAGCACCCCGGCCACATTGCCGTGGGCTTTGCAAAACGCCACATCGGCACAGTGCTCAGCGTGTTCCGGGGCATTGATGCGTACCCACACGCAGGCCTCGGGGTTGGCCGTTAAAAACCCGCCGAGGTTGTCCCGGGCCTGGCGCTTGAGGGGTTCTTCCACCGCGTCTTCAAAATCCACGATCACCGCATCGGCGCCACTGGCCAGCGCTTTGGCAAAGCGCTCGGGGCGGCTGCCCGGCACGAACAAGGCAGAACGAATCAACGACATCACTGCACTCCTGATTAGATAACGCCGCGTACCCGCAGGCTGTCGATGGCTTCACCCGAGTAGCCAAGCGCTTGGAGAATCCCCTGGCTGTGCTGCCCCAGCCCCGGTACGCCATCCATCCGCGGGGTAAACGCGGCATTGCGCGCCGGTGGCAATAGCGCCGGCAGCGACCCCGCCGGGCTGTCGACTTCACGCCAGCTGTCGCGGGCCTTGAGTTGCGGGTGGTCCCACACCCCTTGCATATCGTTGACCCGCGCACTGGCGATCTGCGCGTGTTCCAGGCGCTGGATCACGGCTGCGGCGTCCAGTTGGGCAAAGCTGTCGACAATGATCTGGCGCAGCCCTTCGCGGTTGGCCGAACGCTTGAAGTTGGCCGAGAAGCGCTCATCCGTCGCCAGCGCAGGGGTGAGCAGTACCTTGTCGCAGAACGCCGCCCATTCGCGTTCGTTCTGCAAACCGAGCATCACCGTGCCGCCATCGCCGGTGGGGAACGGCCCGTAGGGGTAGATCGTCGAATGCGCCGCGCCGGCCCGCGGTGGCTGCGGGGCACCGTCGAAGGCGTAGTACATCGGGTAGCCCATCCACTCCACCAGGCTTTCCAGCATGCTCACGTCAATGCGGCTGCCTTTGCCGGTCTTGCCGCGCAGCAGCAGTGCCGACAGGATGCCGCTGTAGGCGTACATGCCGGCGGAGATATCCGCGATGGAGCAACCGGCCTTGGCCATCTGCTCTTCACCCGGGCCACCGGTCACCGAAAGAAAACCGCCCTCGCTCTGGATCAGCAAGTCATAGGCTTTCTTTTTCTCATAGGGCCCGCCTTCGCCGTAGCCGGAAATATCGCAGACAATCAGCCGTGGAAAACGCGCCTGCAAGGCCTCGAACGACAGCCCCATCCGCGCTGCGGCACCGGGTGCCAGGTTCTGCACCAGCACGTCGGCCTCGGCCAGCAAGGTGTCGAGGATCGCGCCGGCCTCCGCCTGCTTGAGGTCCAGGGTCAGGCTTTCCTTGGAGCGGTTGGTCCACACAAAATGCGAGGCCAGGCCGCGCACGCGCTCGTCGTAGCCACGGGCGAAATCACCGCTGCCCGGGCGTTCGATCTTGATCACCCGCGCCCCCAGGTCAGCCAGTTGGCGGGTACAGAACGGTGCAGCAATCGCGTGTTCCAGGCTGACCACGGTAATGCCGTCCAGCGGTCGTTGATTAGCAGTCATGACAATTCCTCAAAGCCAATGGGCCATGGATGCGGCGTTGCGCAGGTTCCAGGCTTTTTCGATCAAGGCGCGGGCCTGGGTCGGCGTGCGGGCGCCGCTGAACTGGCAGAGGCGCAGGAACTTGTCCGCCAACTGCCCACGGTCCAGGGTGTTGCCGGGGTCACCCTTGGGCTCGTCAACCGCACCGTGCAACGTGCGGCCATCGACGCAGGTCACGGTGACGCGGCCCAGCCAGCGCTGCGGATAGGCGTCATCGACGGCACGGTCGAAGGTCATGCTGACCTTGTCGCGAAACGCCGCGACGGCGGGATCGCTCAGGGCCCACTGATGAAACTCGGTAAGCCCGGCCTTGCCATGCACGGCAATCAGGCCGAGCACAGTGCCCATGGAGAACTTGGCCTGGTGCACGGTGACGGGCACGGTCACACGGCCGAGCACATCAATGGCGCCTTGGTACACGCGGGTCTCGACCCTGGCGATGTCCGCAGCGGCCAAGCCTTCGCGCTGCATCAAGCCCAGCAACGCATCGGCGGCCGGGTGGGTATGGCGGCACGAGGCATGGAACTTGAACGAGGTTTCCAGCAGCGCCCAGCGGCTACCGAGGCCGGCAGACAATTTGCTCGGTTCGGCATCGCTGGACATGCCCGCCGCCAAACCCTGCTCGCCTTCAAGGATATTGCGCGCACCGCTCAGGCCATCCGCCGTCAGGTACGCGGCCAGCAAGCCATCCGCTGCGGCCTTGGCCGTGTGCAACTGCTTGGAATCGGCGGCATCGCGCAGGAACTCCCAGAGCCCGGCGGCCTGGGTGCCGGCGCTGCCGAGCAGGTTGATAAATTGCTCCTCGTCAAAATCCAGCAACTTGCCGACCGCCACCGCCGCCGCCAGGGTGCCGACCGTGGCCGTGGTGTGGAAGATGCGGTAGTGGGAACGGCCCATGAATTCGCCAATGCGAATCCCGGCCTCATACCCGGCCACCGCAGCCAACAGCAACTCGCGGCCGGACTTGCCGAGGTCTTGCGCGGCGGCCAGGGCGGCGGGAAACACCACGGTCGCCGGGTGCAGCACCGAGCTGTTATGCAGGTCATCCTGCTCCACCAGGTGCGACGAGGCGGCGTTGACCAGCGCGGCAAAATACGCGCTGCTGCTGGCGCCGTTGACGATTATCTGCGCAGGCCCGGTGGCTGGGCCCATTTTTTGCGCATAGCGCTCGAACAAGGGAATCGGGTGCGAGCCTTGGCTGGCCAGCGCCGAGGCCAGCCAATCCAGATACAGCTCTTCGGTACGCGCCAGCACCGCGTCGGGCAATTGCGCGTCATGCAATTCGGCGAGGAACCGACACAAGGCTTGGGTATGACTCATGCGCAGGCCCTCAGAAGCTGCGTGGCAGTTCGAGCAGATGCTCGGCCACGTACGACAGGATCAGGTTGGTGGAGATCGGCGCCACCTGGTACAGGCGCGTCTCGCGGAATTTGCGCTCCACGTCGTACTCGCAGGCAAATCCGAAGCCGCCGTGGGTTTGCAGGCAGGCGTTGGCCGCTTCCCAGGACGCCTTGGCCGCCAGGTACTTGGCCATATTGGCGCTCGCCCCGGCATTGACGCCGCGGTCGTATTCCTCGCAGGCACGCCAGCGCATCAGGTCCGCCGCCTCGATTTCGATATGGGCTTCGGCAATCGGGAACTGCACGCCCTGGTTCTGCCCGATGGGCCGGCCAAACACCACGCGCTCGCGAGCATAGGCGCTGGCCTTTTCGATAAACCAGCGACCGTCGCCGATGCATTCGGCGGCGATCAGCGTGCGTTCGGCGTTGAGGCCGTCAAGGATGTATTTGAAGCCCTTGCCCTCCTCGCCAATCAGGCTGTCGAGGGGCAGCTCAAGGTTGTCGAAGAACAACTCGTTGGTCTCGTGGTTGACCATATTGGCGATGGGTTGCACGGTCAGGCCGTTGCCGATGGCCGCGCGCAGGTCCACCAAAAAGATCGACATGCCTTCGGACTTTTTCTTCACCTCGGCCAGCGGCGTGGTACGCGCCAGCAGGATCATCAAGTCAGAATGCTGCACCCGCGAGATCCACACCTTTTGCCCGTTGATCACGTACTTGTCGCCGCGCCGAATCGCGGTGGTCTTGATCTTGGTGGTGTCGGTGCCGGTGGTGGGCTCGGTGACGCCCATGGACTGCAGGCGCAGTTCGCCGCTGGCCAGCTTGGGCAGGTAGAAGCGCTTTTGCGCCGCGCTGCCATGGCGCAACAGGGTGAACATGTTGTACATCTGCCCGTGGACGGTGCCGGAGTTGCCGCCGCAGCGGTTGACCTCCTCGAGGATCACCGAGGCTTCGGCCAGGCCCAGGCCAGAGCCGCCGTATTCCTCGGGGATCATCGCCGACAGCCAGCCGGCTTTCGTCAGGGCCTTGACGAAAGCCTCGGGGAAGCCCTTTTCTTCATCGATTTTGCGCCAGTACGCGGCGTCGAATTCAGCGCACAAGGCGCGCACGCCCTCGCGGATGGCGTTGAGTGCTTCGTGGTCATGGGGGGTCATTAACGGCTCTCCGCCTGTTGTTCTTGGATTATTCAAAATGCACTTCAGCCTGCTGCGCCAGGCCAGCAGCGTTACCGGCCCATAGCTGGGCGACACCGGCTGCCGTCACCCGCCCGCCCACCTCGAACGGCTGCGGCGCAATCAACGGGCGCACACCGCGATAGGCAAAACGGCGCAAGGTGGCGTCGGGGTGTGCCCGGCAAAAAGCACGCAGGCTCAAGGTGGCGATCAGCGGCCCATGTACCACCAGCCCTGCATAGCCTTCGGTGCCGGTCACGTAGGGGTAGTCGTAGTGAATGCGGTGGCCGTTGAAGGTCACGGCGCTGTAGCGAAACAGCAGGGTTGGCGTGGGGTCGATCGCCTCATACCAGTCGCCCCGGGCCAGGGCCTCGCCGCTGCCAGCCTTGGGCGGCGTGGGCTCGCGGTAGACGATGTCCTGTTCCTCACGGATGGCCAGGCGGCCATCCTGGGCGTAGTCGTGGCGCACGGTGACAAACAGCAGCGAACCGCTGCGTCCGGTCTTTTCCTCGACCCGGGTGATGGTCGACACGCGAGTCGCCGCCTCACCGGCACGTAAGGCCTGCAGGAACTCGATACGCCCACCGGCCCACATGCGGTTGCGGTTATCGGCCGGCGGCAGGAACCCGCCACGGGCCGGGTGGCCGTCGGCGCCCAGGGCGCTTTCCGCCAGCGCGTCCTGGAAAAAGCACCACTGCCATAGCGGCGGTAGAGCCGCACCGTCGTCCGGTACGGCCTCGCCGAAGGTGGCGGCGATGCGTTTGAGCAGGTTGCGGCTCAGGTGGTCGTGGGCGGTTTCGCTTCGGCCAATCCAATCAGTGGCGCTCATCGGGGGCAGGTCCTCGGGCAGTGAGTGTCTGCCCCGGATCATGCAAGCGCCTGGCCGTTCTGAGAATTTGCATTTCAATAAACCAGCGTTCGGTTATGCTGAACGCCGCTGTCTTTACCCGGGAGCCTTGCATGCACTTCGACCTGGCCGACCTGCGCCTGTTTATCCATATCGCCGAATCCCCCAGCCTGACCCAGGGCGCCAAGCGCGCGTTTCTCTCGCCGGCAGCCGCCAGTGCACGGATCAAGGCCCTGGAAGGCCAGCTGGATACGCGCCTGCTGTACCGCGACAGCCGTGGCGTGGAAATCACCCCGGCCGGGGAACGACTGCTGCATCACGCCCGGCTGATCATGCGCCAGGTCGATTACCTGAAAAGCGAATTCACCCAATATGGCGCCGACTCCGCCGGGCATATCCGCATCTTTGCCAATACCACGGCGGTCACCGAGTTTCTCCCGGAAATCCTCGCCGGCTTCCTCTCCCAGCGCCCCGGCGTGACGGTGGACCTGCAAGAACGCCTGTCCCGTGACATCGTGCGCGGCGTGCTCGACGGCACCAGCGACATGGGCATCATCGCCGGCCCCGTCCAGGCGCCGGGCTTGCAGGTCTTGCACTTCAGCACCGACCACCTGGTGCTGACAGTGCCGGCGGGCCATCCCCTGGCCAACCAGCCCTCGGTGACCCTGGAACAGACCCTGGCCTACCAGCATATCGGCCTGCACGAAGGCAGCACCTTGCTCAGTTTCTTGCGTGAACACGTCGAGCGCCTGGGCAAACAACTGTCCCTGCGTATCCAGATGTCGAGTTTTGAAGCCATCTGCCGGATGGTCGAAGCCGGGGTGGGTATCGGCATCATCCCCGAGTCCGCCGCCGTGCGGCACAGTCGGACCATGCAACTGGTGACCATCAAGCTCGATGAACCCTGGGCGGTGCGCGAGCGCAGCATCCTGGTACGCGAACTGGATGCCCTGCCGGGGGCGATCCGCGCACTGATTGCGACGCTGAGGCCACCGGCTTAACAGTCTTTGACAGTTTCCTGACAAAGCTGTCAAAGACCCCTGCCTACGCCGTCCCTAGGATTCAAGCCTTTCCTGGAACGACGAAGGCCATCATGCGTTCAAAAACGATCTACCTCGCTGCCACTTCTGTGTGCCTGCTCACCGGCACCCAACTGTCAGCCGCCACGGATTGGCAATACAGCCTGCACGCCGGGGCGGCCAGCCTGCCGCGCTACAGCGGCAGCAATGAGCGGATGACCGCGCCCGTGCTCGGCGCAAACATTGTCAGCCCGTGGGGGATTTTTCTCGATACTGACACGGGGTTGGGCTGGGGTTATGAGGATGACACCCTCAGTTTCAGTGCCTATGTCGGTGCCAGCGACGGGCGCAAGGACCGCAAGAAAAGCGGCCACCAGGGCTCCGATCGACTCAAGGGCATGGGCACTATAAAGTCCCGGCCGCAGTTTGGGATCAGTGCCAGCTATACCCTGGGCGCGGCAATCCTGGGCGCGACCCTGGAACATGCTCTGGAAGAAGATGACAAGAAAGACAGCGGCAAGGCCTTTACCTCATTGGAACTGAGCATCGGCACCCACCTGTATGACGGCGACTATGGCACCGTGGATGCCAGCCTCAACAGCCGCTTTGGCGACCGCAACTATGTGCAGACCTGGTATGGGGTGACCCCTGGCCAGGCCGCGCGCAGCCGCTTTCGCGCGTATGACGCCAAGGGTGGGATGGTCAGCCGCGGCTTGAGCCTCGATTGGAGCGTGCCGTTGGGCGAGCACACAACGTTCTCGACCTTGCTGGATGTGCAATATTTGTCGGGGGATGCGGGTAAAAGCCCGATTGTCGAGCGCCGGGTGCAAACCTCGGTGATGGGCGTGTTGAACTACACCTTCTGATTGGATAACCCAATCAAAAATGTGGGAGTGGGCTTGCTCCCACATTTTTTGATCTTCACAGGTTTTGAGAAGATCAGTCGGCATAAGCCCAGGTCATGCGGAACGACGCCCCGCCCCACTGCGAATCCAACACCTGCACCTGCCCGCCATGCCATTGGCTGACCCGCTGTACCAACGCCAGGCCCAGGCCAAAGCCACCGGTGCGGCGGTCGCGGCTGGCGTCCAGGCGCATAAAGGGCTGGAAGATTTTCTCCCGGCCTTCCTCGGGCACGCCGGGGCCGTCATCGCAGACGCGTACCTCATAACCACTGCCGAACTTGACCAACGACACCTCCACCCGCTGCTCGGCATAACGAATGGCATTGCGCAGCAGGTTGATCACCGCGCGCGCCATAAACCGTGGTTCGATCTGGATAAAATCGACTTCACAGGTGCGCAACGACAACTGCACGCCTTCGGCCTCGGCTTCCAGGGCCACGCTGCCAATCACACTGTCGAGCCAGCTTTGCGCCTCGATACTCTCGCGGGTGACCTGTGTCGCGCCACGCTCAAGGCTGGCGTAGGTCAGCAGTTCGGACACCATTTCCTCCAGCTCGCCAAGGTCGGCGTACATGTCGCCGATCAACGCGCGGCTCTGGCGTGGGTCTGCTTCCTGCTTGAGCTGGTCGAGTTCAAACGACAGGCGCGCAATGGGCGTGCGCAATTCATGGGACACCGCATTGGTCAGCTCGCGCTGGTTGGCAATCAGGTGCTCGATGCGCTCGGCCATCTGGTTGAAGTGCCCGGCCAACTCACGCACGCTTGAGCGGCGCGGCAACAGGATGCGCGAGCCCAGGTCATTGTCACCGAAGCGCTGGGCCGCCAGGCGGATATGCTCCAGGTCGCGCCAGTGCGGACGCACCCAGAAATACAGGACGATGGCCAGGCACAGGCCCAACAGGATATAGGCCCACAGGTACAGCCAGCGCGGCTCCTCCGGCAGCTTGACCTGAAGCAGTTGCGCGCCACCGTCGATTTCGGTGATGAACTCCATGAAATCGCCGCGTACCACCAACTTGCCATCGGCCAGCAATTGTTGCTCGCGGGGGTCGAGGCCCGCCGTGTTGCGCTCAATAAAGCCCAGGCGCAAGCCATAGTGCTGTTGCAGCTCGGCCAGGCGCGCCTCGCGGGCCGCGCCAGCCGGCAACGGGCGCAACTGCTCCACCAGGCCATAGGCCGGGCCGCGCATGGCTTCGCGGTTGTAGGTTTCGTTGGCCTCGGGCAGCAATTCGTCGAAGGTGTAGTTCACCAGCCAGATCGCCCCGGCCAGGCCCAGGGCCAGGATGATGTACAGACGCAGGAACAGGCGCAGCATCGGGTTAGACCTCCCAGGCAAACGGGTTGAACAGGTAGCCCTTGCCCCAGATGGTCTTGATGCACACCGGCTCACGGGGGTTGTCGTTGAGTTTGTTACGCAGCTTGCTGATATACACATCGACACTGCGGTTGAGCCCATCGAAGGCGATCCCGCGCATGCGGTTGAGGATATCGTCGCGCGACAGGATCTTGCCCGCGCTGCTGGCCAGTAACCACAGCAGCTCGAACTCCATGGTGGTCAGGTCGATCTGCTCGTCACCCAGGCTCACCCCCCGGCAACTGCGGTCAATCGCCAGCCGGCCGAACGCCAGGGCGCCACGCACGGTTGGCTCCGGTACCTGACGCCGCTGCAAGGCCCGCAGGCGCGCCAGCAACACCGGCGGCTTGATCGGTTTGATCACATAATCATCGGCACCGGACTCCAGGCCGAGGATATGGTCCAGGTCATCTTCCTTGGCGGTGAGGATCACGATGGGGGTGTCGGACACATTACGGATCTCGCGGCACACATGCAGACCGCTCTGGCCGGGCAGCATCAGGTCGAGCACGACGATCTTGGGCTTGAAGGCAAGGAAGGCAGCGAACGCCTGGTCACCGCGATACACGGTCGACACCTCAAAACCGTGCTGGGACAGGAAATGGGCGATCAACCCTGCCAGCTTCTCATCGTCCTCAACGAGCAATACCTTGCCAAGACCCAAGTTTTCCATAATTTCTCAGTGTGTAGAGGCGGATTCAAGAGCGGGTATTATAGATGGCATAGGGGCCGAAAAGTTAATACACACGGCGAAAATCTACTTTTCTCGAAGCATTCAAAAAACTTCATAATTTTAAAAGTTTTTAACATTTCGCTCATATTTTTTAACCCGGCAAATCGCTACATGCTCAAGCCGCGCGACAACTCAATGCAGACTTTTCTGACAGGATTCACTCACGGCAACTTGGGAAATTTCACCACTAACATTTATTTGTCTCGCAATCTATATTTTCACCCCGCAATGACAGATAAAAAACATCTCTACTATTTGATAGCCCAGCAATACCAATAAAACCACCCATGCGCTTTCGGTGAAAGCCAATGCGCGAACAAACTTTAAACTTCATACCAAAGGAATTAATATCATGCGACACTGCACACCCACCGCTCACAACCAAACTGCTCTCCTCTACACCCTCACTAACAAGCCACTCACTTAATGCAAACATTCGCTATATAGCACCATTTTTTATTTTTTACATGCTTTTGAAGACGGATAGCCGTTTATGCCCTTATATCACGACGTCATCAAAAAGAATGCCATCAACTATCCGGACAAGTGTGCTATTGCCCTGGATGCGGTCCACTACAGCTATGAGGAGCTTCACGCTCGGACACTAAAAATTGCCCATGTTCTGATGGCTAACGGCGTTCAACCGGGCGATCGGGTAGCACTGTATTCACCTATTTGCATCGACCTGATCGCTGCCTACCTGGCAGTACTGCATGTGGGTGCGATTACAGCCGCAACACACCCGACTTATAGTCGCGAAAAACTGGTGTATCAACTCAAGCACACAGGTGCCAGGGTTCTGATCACCCATCCTTTCGAGGCGCTGGAAACGCTGTGCCTGGAAACCGATTTAACACGCATCATACTTATCGGTAACGAAGAGACGCAGCACCCGAAGGTCATCTCTCTTGACCTAGCAGTATCAGCGCTACAAACCCTAGACACGACGCTTCCCGAGCTGCAGGACGACACTTGCGTCACGTCGATCTTCTATACTTCCGGCTCGACATTCAACCCAAAGGGTGTGGTCGTCAACCATCGCATCATGGTCGCAGCGACAACGAGTGTTACGACCTACCTGAACAACACGCCAGACGACGTGATCCTCAGCTATTCCACATTGGCGTCCGACTACGGCGTGTACAACATCTTGATGCCGCTGTATTTCGGTGGGACTTCAGTGATTGAAAGCCGACAGCCGCAGGTTGCGGAGGACGTGCTGGAGGTGGCAAAGCGCGAAAGGG
The DNA here is from genome assembly GCF_059422465.1 of Pseudomonas sp. GW821-FHT01D09. Classification (NCBI taxonomy): domain Bacteria; kingdom Pseudomonadati; phylum Pseudomonadota; class Gammaproteobacteria; order Pseudomonadales; family Pseudomonadaceae; genus Pseudomonas; species Pseudomonas sp. GW821-FHT01D09. The sequence goes on along the minus strand of NZ_JBWKWY010000002.1, from coordinate 156,519 downwards.
TGACTGGCATACATATCTTTCCTCCTATATTTTTCCTGCTGGCCAATATGAAAGAGTATTGGCAACGACAGTTGCCTGCGCTGCGCTATATTTCCAGCAGTGGCCAGCCCCTGTATTCCCGCCATATAAAGCGCATTCGTGCTGCCCTGCCGGATATTTCGATTTACTCTAATTACGGAATGACTGAATGTAAACGTGTCAGCTACTTGCCACCTGAAGACATTGATGAACACCCTACTTCAGTTGGCAAACCTTTGCCGGGAGTGAAGGCATTTATTATCAGTGATCAGGGTGAACTGGTTTTACAACCAAACATTATCGGCGAACTGTGGGTGACCAGCGATTACTTGATGCTGGAATATTGGAAAATGCCGGAAGCAACTAGCGCCGCGATTAAAAATCATGTTTTCGGCGAAGAAAAACTTTATCGTACCGGTGACCTATTCAAAATGGATGAGCGAGGATTCCTCTATTACATAGCGCGTAAAGACGATGTCTTCGCGCGCAATATATGGAATGTCAATCCACGCGAAATAGAGCAGTGCCTGGCCTCGCACCCAGCTGTCGCCCAAGTGGTTGTGGTGCCAGTAGCCGATGAGTCTGCCGGTTTTTTACCGAAGGCGTGTGTAGTGCTGGAACGTGGCTACGACTCAAGTTGCGAAGCTGCGTTGCATGAACACTGCAAACAGCTCATGGACTGGCATATGGTCCCCGCGCAATGGGCATTCATGGATAGATTGCCCCAGACCGACTCAGGCAAAACCTCTGGCAAAGACGTAGCTGAGATCAAGGAGCGATAAAATGAACCCTCTGAACAATTTCACACTCGATGCAGAATTACAAAACAGCCCAATGTTAAAACTGGCCGAGCATTTTCACAGTCTGGCCACTGGCGCGGCGCAGGTTCCCTCCCGCTCACTGACCAGTCATATACGCGATACCATCGTTGACTCAGCTGTCATCACCTACCACGATCTATTAGTCGCAAACGCTGGTCCGCTGTTTTCGCATTTCCTGGCTAGCGTCCCTTACATTCTTGAGGAAATGGCTCGAATCGGCGTAGCACTGACAAGGCTTTCCCACGCACGCCGTACAACTTCAGAGCAACGCTTCAGTTTTTTTGAGATCGATGCCTTCGACGGTAGCAATGGCCGCGCACTGGCGGCACATTCCCAAGGGCTGATTCAGACACTGACCTGCTCGCCTAATCGCGCCAACCAGATCGCCTTTGACCGATTTGCCAACCCTGAACATTCGCTGTTCTTTCCACACTCTTTCTTCAAGGTCACCTCCTCGTTGTTCAACTCGACGCCCTATCAACGATTTGTCGAGGGGTTTGATTATCTCTACGAGACTGCTGCATTCCAGTTTTACACCCAGGACCGCGATTTGCAGTTACAACATATCAAGCCGTTGCTTAAACCAGGTGGCCTGGCGTTCTTTCTGGAAAAACTCAATCACGCCGACCATCAGGAATTCCTGCGCCGAGAAGCGCTGAAGGATGAAGGCTTCAAAGCGCGCTATTTCACCGCCGAGGAAATCGAGTGGAAACGCAAACAAATGCTGGAGCAAATGGAAAACGGGCAAGTACTCATGAATGTTTTGGTTGCAGCCCTCCAGCGACAGTTCAAGTACGTAGTGCTGTTATGGAATAGCACCAATTTCTGCGAATTCGTCGCATCAGACGATCACGCCCATATCGAGCACTTCATCGAACTGCTAGGCCCGGTAAATCAACCCAGCAGCTTTTGCTTTGAACAGGTGGCACTTGGTAAACATTCGGAAAAGGAAGTACCTAATGCCTGATGCCTATCTATCAAGGTGGCGCGAGCGGGCCGCCCTTGCGGATAAAAACCGTAGATTGAGTGATGAAACATTGGGTGAGTTGCGCTCAAGCGGCTTGTTGGACTTGGTGTGCCCACGTCGAGCCCAACCAGGCGTGCCGGGCTGGCCAGCGCTGGTGAGATCATCAAGAACTGCCGCCAGAGCTTGTGCATCGACAGGCTGGTTGATCAGCTTGGTGGGCGGGCATGCCGCTATCGCTGCGCGGCTGAACCCATCGGTTGAAGCGAAGCTCTACGATGACGGTACGCCCCAGCTGTTTGCATCCGCATCAGTGGGGCCAGGCTGTAAATTGTCGTTTGAGCCTGAAGGTATGCGTGTCAGTGGTCGCTGGCGTTTCAGCTCCGGCATCGAACATGCAACGTGGTTGATCCTCAATGCCCAGTGCCCCAACCATCCCACGGCAGACGCCAGCACTCGTTTCCTGGTTGTAGTCTCGAAAAAAGAGATTGCTGTCCTCGACTCTTGGGACTCCATGGGCATGCGTGCCACGGGCTCTCATGACGTAATGACGCCCGGGTTACTGGTGCCTCATCACGAGGTTTTCCCACTGCACGAAGTGTTCGGCCCACGACCAACGGGAACCGCGAGTGATTACCTGTACAGCGTCCCCATCATGCCCTTCATCACGACCTCGATCATAGGCCCACTGCTGGGCTGCGCTGAGGGCGCCTATGAACTCCACCTCCAGGCACTTGCGCGGCAAACTACACCCCCGTCAGTCATGGCCCTTGAACGCGTGGCCCACAGTGGGGCGCAGTTGACAGCGGCGAGTGCGCTTTTTGATTCACTGCTCAATCGTTTACATGATTCAGGCCTGACACGTCGTGCACTCACCGCCCCCCAACTGTCAGCCCTCAAACGTGATCGCAGCTATCTCGCTCGCCAATGTGTCGAAGCGGTGCGACGGCTGGTAGAACACAGCGGCGCCTCGTTGATGGCCAGTGACAATCCACTGCATCGTCACTGGCGGGACCTGCAAACGATGGCGGCTCACCGTGACGTGCACTGGGACTCGGCGATGCTGGCCAGCGCTACGTCAGAACTCCATTGCTCCCTTTAGCCCCAAGGAGAAGACAAATGTTTATTCGCAATAAGAGCGAGATCGAGAACACTGGCCACTTTGTTGAATGGGGTGCGGGAACCAGCCACCGCCTGCTGACGGAAAAAGACGGAATGGGCTATACCATTTGCCATACCGTTGTACGTGCAGGCACTGAGTCACTGCTGCACTACCGCAACCATCTGGAAGCCTGCTATTGCATTGCGGGTGAAGGAGAGGTCGAAGATATGGACGGCAATATCTACCAGATCCGCCCTGGAGACATCTACGTCCTTGACCAGCATGACCGACATTATCTGCGCGGGGGCCGGCACGAAGACTTGGTATTGGTAAGCGTGTTCAATCCACCGCTCAAGGGAGATGAACGCCATAACCTCAGTGACACCTCTGGTTCAAGCTATTGATCGGCTTCTGGTTGCCCCTTTGATTCACCGAAACGAGAGCACCATGCGCAAGGATTACCTGGCTTTTTTTGTCTCGCTGTTCCTGTCACGGCTGGCAGACCAGATTCTGCTGTTCATTGTGCCGTTGATCGTGTTCCAGACCACCAACAGCGTAGCGTGGGCCGGGATGGCGTTCTTCATCGAGTCTCTGCCGCGATACCTGGCGTTCCCGGTATGCGGGGCATTGTGCGACAAGTTTTCGCCCGTGCGCATTCTGCATATCAGCCAAGTCTACCGAGCACTGGCGTGTTTGGTGGCTGTATCGCTGCACGGGATGTTCGACGGCATTTATTGGTTGGTGATCCTGTCTGCGCTGTGCGGGGTACTGACTACCCAGGGCATCATGGCGAGGGAAGTCGTCATGCCGCATATTTTCAAGCATTACACCTACGCCAAGACCCTCTCCTACTCGCAAATCGCCGACCAGAGCGGCCTGGTGCTGGGGCCACTGGTGGCCGCGCTGATGTTGGAGGTGTGGGCCTGGCATTGGGTGGTGCTGGGAATTGCCGGGCTGTTTGTGCTGGCAGACCTGGCAATGCTGATCTGGCAGCGCAATACCACAGTGAATCTCGAAAGCCACGCACAACACCGGGGTATCTGGCTGCAACCGATGCGCACCGCGCTCGGACATATCCGCAACCTGGCGGAGCTCAAGCGCGTTATTGCCCTGGCGGTCGGCGTGAATTTGATCATTGGCGTGACGCTGGCCACCTCCGCCGCTATGGTGACCGGCCTTTACGCGGCCGGCAAAGATGCCTACGCGCTGCTGCAGGCTGCCAGCGCGGTGGTGACCATCGGCATTCTGTTTTACCTGGCGCGCTCGACCCTACCGTTGAAGGTCCTGGGCGGGCTGTCGTATTCGATGATTGGGGTTGGGGCATTGATAATGGCGATCAGTCCCAACCTTTGGCTGTACACCCTGGGCTTTCTGCTGGTCACCGGCTTCGACAAGATGTTCAACGTGTATATGCGCAGCATCCGTCAGCGGGTAATTCCCGTGCAAGATTTCGGCAAGACGGTGGGCGTGATCACCTTGTTCAACAACCTCGCGCAGCCATTGGCGGGCCTGGCAATTGCCGTGCTGGCGGCACCTTTTGGCACGCAAACGGTGATCCTGCTGCTAGCCGGCATCACCGCGCTGATCGGCGTGGCAGTGGCCTCAGGCCGGCACGCCACTATGAAAGCGAAACTCGATATCCGGTGATTCGATCAGTTCCTGCTCGGCGGCGCGGACCCGCTCGATGACCTGGGCCACATCCTTGGCCTCGCCATATTGATAGGCCAGCTTCAGATAGCCCTGGAAGTGCCGCGCCTCGCTTTTGAGCAGGCCAAAGTAGAACTTGCCGAGCTCTTCGTCCAAATGCGGCACCAGTGCCTCGAAACGCTCGCAACTACGCGCTTCGATAAAGGCTCCGACCACCAGGGTGTCCACCAGCTTGACCGGCTCGTGGCTGCGCACCACCTTGCGCAAGCCCGAGGCATAGCGGCTGGCGTGCAACTGGCGCAGTTCGATCTTGCGCTTTTTCATCAGGCGCATGACTTGCTCGTGGTGCACCAGCTCTTCACGGGCCAGGCGCGACATCATGTTGATCAGGTCGACATGGGCGTGGTACTTGGCAATCAGGCTCAAGGCGGTGCTGGCGGCCTTGAATTCGCAATTCTTGTGGTCGATCAGCAGGGTTTCCTGGTCGGCCAGGGCGGCCTGGACCCAGGCGTCGGGGGTGCGGCAACCGAGGAATTCATGGATTTCGGGCAGGTTCATCGGGCTCACGGGCAAAGGATCACAAAAGGCCGCCGATTATACCGACCCCGCCGCAGACCACCAGTCACGGGGCTTGATGTGTATCAACATGACGTACGGCGGGCAGCAACTATAGTTGTCCGAAGCCTTGCCCTTCCCACCCTTGGAGATCCCACTCATGAACGATATTGGCAAAATCCTGGTGATCATCGAACCCGATCACTCGGAAAGCCTGGCCCTCAAGCGCGCCAAGCTGATCGCCGGGGTGACCGGCGCGCATCTGCATTTGCTGGTATGCGATAGAAAACATGAGCATTCGGCGTTATTGGCCTTACTCAAAGAACAATTGTTGGCCGATGGCTACAAGGTCACCACCGAACAGGCCTGGAACAGCAGCCTGCAGGACACCATCATCGCGACGCAGCAGGCCGAAGGCTGCAAGCTGGTGATCAAGCAGCACGCCCCCGACAGCCCGCTGAAAAAGGCCCTGCTGACGCCGGCCGACTGGAAACTCTTGCGTTGGTGCCCGGCTGCGGTGCTGTTGGTCAAGACCGCAACCCCATGGACCAATGGGGTGATCCTGGCGGCTATCGATGTGGGTAGCCTCGATAACGAGCATAAAGCCCTGCACGCCGCCATTGTCGATCATGGTTTTGACATTGCCAGCCTGGCCAAGGGCCAACTGCATGTGATCAGCGCCCATCCCTCGCCCATGCTGTCGGCAGCCGATCCGGTGTTCCAGCTCAAGGAAACCATCGAGGCCCGCTATCGCGAGCAGTGCAAGGCGTTCCAGGCCGAATTCGACATTGACGACAGCCACCTGCATATCGAAGAAGGCCCGGCGGATGTGCTGCTCCCTCATATGGCCCATAAACTGCGAGCAGCCGTCACGATCATTGGCACCGTGGCGCGCACCGGGATTTCCGGGGCCTTGATTGGCAATACAGCGGAAGTGGTGCTGGATGCGCTGGAGAGTGATGTGCTGGTGCTCAAGCCCCAGAGCATCATCGATCACCTGGAGGAACTGGCCAGTCAGGAATAACGCAGATCAGAAATGTGGGGCTTGCCTGCGATGGCGACTGGTCAGTAACCGGTGGGCTGACTGGCCCACCGCCATCGCGGGCAAGCCCGCTCCCACAGGGGATCTCGGCAGTGCCGGATAGTTTGGCCACACCACAGAACAAATGTGGGAGCTGGCTTGCCTGCGATGGCGGCGGGTCAGTAACCGGTGGGCTGACTGGCCCACCGCAATCGCGGGCAAGCCCGCTCCCACAGGGGATCTCGGTAGTGCAGGATAGTTTGGCCACACCCCATTTTGATCGGTGTCTTCAGCCAGAAAGTGCGTCCTTGAGGAAGCCTGGCGCGATATAGCGCTGGTAATGGGCCTCAGAGAGGATAAAAAACTCCCGATCAATGGCATCGCGCAACGCCGGCAGGTTCCACTCGCGAAACTCCGGCATCAGCACCATGCCATAGGCTTCTAGGTTGTTGATCACCCGCGCGCCCCGGGCGATCAACTGGTAGGCCCAGCAGTATTCAGACTGGTGCGGCACAAAGCGAATTTTACGCTGCTCCAGCTGCCAGCGCAGGCGTTTGGGGTCGAACACCTCCAGTTTGCCCGCCATGACCTGCACCAGCAGTTGCTCAAGCCGCAGCCATACCGCGCGTTTTTCTTCCTCGCCATAGCCGTTCCACTGGATCACTTCGTGGTGGAAACGCTTGCAGCCGCGACACACGAGATCGCCGTAAACCGTGGAGCACAGGCCGATGCAGGGGGTCTTGATGGTGTGGTTGGACATGGGTGGCAATGCACAAATCAGCGAAACAGTGGCCCATGTTAGCCCTTTGTCTAAGGTTCATCACCCTGCAAACTTGCTGCGGCAACTTACCTTTAGAATTTTTTTGCCGTAGAATCATCCGGCCTTGTAAGGCGCCAAATAATCCGTTGGAAGCTGTTTTCAAAGCGTCACGAGCACAGTCGTTCCTTCAGAACGGTGTTGGCGCTGGTTATTTACCCTCCAAATAACCAGCACCAACCCTCATCAGCTCCGTTCTGCAGGCGTAAAACTTTGAAAGCAGCTTCTGTGAGAAATGCCGGCAGCACTGGCTCTACGGCCCAAAAAGCCCCCGAGCGCATGTGTGCCGTGCATGTCTGGATGAGCGTCCCGTGGGACCACTGATGAGGGTAATAACTGTGCTTGAAGCCTACCGCAAACATATCGAAGAGCGTGCAGCCCTGGGTATCGTTCCCCAGCCGCTAAACGCCGAACAAACCGCAGGCCTGGTCGAGCTGCTGAAAAATCCCCCGGCTGGCGAAGAAGAGTTCCTCGTTGACCTGATCACCAACCGCATTCCACCAGGCGTTGACGAAGCCGCCTACGTCAAGGCCGGTTTCCTGTCTGCCCTGGCCAAGGGCGAAGTCTCTTCCCCCCTGATCGACAAAAAACGCGCTGTTGAACTGCTCGGCACCATGCAAGGCGGCTACAACATCGTGACCCTGGTCGAACTGCTGGACGACGCCGAACTGGCCGCCGTTGCAGCTTCCCAGCTCAAGCACACCCTGCTGATGTTCGATGCGTTCCACGACGTCGCGGAAAAAGCCAAGAACGGCAACCCGCACGCCAAGGAAGTGATCCAGTCCTGGGCCGACGGCGAGTGGTTCAAGAACCGCCCGACCCTGGCCGACAAGATCAGCCTGCGCGTGTTCAAGGTCACTGGCGAAACCAACACCGACGACCTGTCCCCTGCTCCCGATGCCTGGTCCCGTCCTGACATCCCGCTGCACGCCCTGGCCATGCTGAAAATGGCCCGTGAAGGCATCGTGCCGGACGAGCAAGGCAAGACCGGCCCGATGAAGCAGATCGAAGAAATGCGCGGTCAGGGCTTCCCGATCGCCTACGTCGGTGACGTGGTCGGCACCGGTTCGTCCCGTAAGTCGGCGACCAACTCGGTGCTGTGGTTCTTCGGCGACGACGTGCCCTTTGTTCCGAACAAGCGCGCTGGCGGCTTCTGCTTCGGCAGCAAGATCGCTCCCATCTTCTACAACACCATGGAAGATGCCGGCGCACTGCCAATCGAATTCGACGTGACCAACATGCACATGGGCGACGTGATCGACCTGTACCCGCATGCTGGCAAAGTCTGCAAGCACGGCACCGATGAAGTCCTGACCACCTTCGAAATGAAGACCCCGGTCCTGTTGGACGAAGTCCGTGCCGGCGGCCGTATCCCGCTGATCATTGGCCGTGGCCTGACCGAGAAAGCGCGCACCGAGCTGGGTCTTGGCCCTACCGACCTGTTCAAGCTGCCTGAAGCTCCTGTCGACACCGGCAAGGGTTTCACCCTGGCCCAGAAAATGGTCGGCAAGGCCTGCGGCCTGCCAGAAGGCAAAGGCGTTCGTCCAGGCACCTACTGCGAACCGAAGATGACCACCGTCGGCTCCCAGGACACCACCGGTCCCATGACCCGTGATGAACTCAAAGACCTGGCGTGCCTGGGCTTCTCCACCGATCTGGTGATGCAGTCCTTCTGCCACACCGCGGCCTATCCAAAGCCAATCGACGTGACCACCCACCACACCCTGCCTGACTTCATCATGACCCGTGGCGGTGTATCCCTGCGTCCAGGCGACGGCATCATCCACAGCTGGCTGAACCGCATGCTGCTGCCGGACACCGTGGGTACCGGTGGTGACTCCCACACCCGTTTCCCGATGGGCATCTCGTTCCCGGCCGGTTCTGGCCTGGTCGCGTTCGCCGCAGCCACTGGCGTAATGCCACTGGACATGCCGGAATCGATCCTGGTGCGTTTCAAAGGCAAAATGAAACCTGGCATCACCCTGCGTGACCTGGTGCATGCCATTCCTTACTACGCGATCCAGTCCGGCCTGCTGACCGTTGAGAAGAAAGGCAAGAAAAACGCCTTCTCCGGCCGCATCCTGGAAATCGAAGGCCTGAACGACCTAACCCTGGAGCAGGCTTTCGAGCTGTCCGACGCCTCGGCCGAACGTTCGGCTGCCGGTTGCACCATCAAGCTGTCCAAAGACTCCGTCACCGAGTACTTGAACTCCAACATCACCCTGCTGCGCTGGATGATCGGCGAAGGCTACGGCGATGCCCGTACCCTGGAACGTCGTGCCCAAGCGATGGAAGCCTGGGTTGCCAACCCAGAGCTGATGGAAGCCGATGCCGACGCCGAATACGCCGAAGTCATCGAGATCGACCTGGCTGAAATCAACGAGCCTATCCTCTGCGCACCAAACGACCCGGACGACGCCCGTCTGCTGTCCAGCGTGGCTGGCGAGAAGATCGACGAAGTGTTTATCGGTTCGTGCATGACCAACATCGGTCACTTCCGTGCGGCCGGCAAGTTGCTGGAACAGGTCAAGGGTCAGCTGCCAACCCGTCTGTGGCTGTCGCCGCCGACCAAGATGGACGCTCACCAACTGACCGAAGAAGGCTACTACGGCATCTACGGCAAGGCTGGCGCGCGTATGGAAATGCCGGGCTGCTCGCTGTGCATGGGTAACCAGGCACGGGTTGAGCCGAACTCCACCGTAGTGTCGACGTCGACCCGTAACTTCCCGAACCGCCTGGGTGACGGCGCGAACGTCTACTTGGCCTCGGCCGAGCTGGCGGCAGTCGCTTCCACCCTGGGTCGCCTGCCGACCGTCGAAGAGTACATGGGCTACGCGGCGAAACTGGACACCATGGCCAGTGACGTCTACCGCTACCTGAACTTCGACCAGATCGCCGAGTTCCGCAAAATCGCTGCAAGCGCCAACATTCCGGTGGTTCAAGCCTAAGGTTTGCTGATGTAAAAAACGCCGTATATCGCAAGATACGCGGCGTTTTTTTATGCCTGGAGAAATGTGGGACCTGTTGTGGCCTCATCGCGGGCAAGCCCGCTCCCACAAGGGTCTCAGCGAGGTAGGGAATTTTGGACACACCACAAAACAAATGTGGGAGCAGGCTTGCCTGCGATAGCGGTGGATCAGTCGACAGCTTAATTGACTGACCCACCTATATCACGGGCAAGCCCGCTCCCACACAAGCCCACCTTTTAGAGCCGTACAACCTCGGGGGCTTACGCCGCCAGGGAGTACACCAACGCGGTAATCGCCACCAAACCTACCGCCGTGACAAACACATTGGACATCTGCCCACGGTACTTGGCCATGGCCGGCACCTTGCGGATCGCGTACATCGGCATCAGGAACAGGATCGACGCAATGATCGGCCCACCCAGGGTCTCGATCATCCCCAGGATGCTCGGGTTCAGCGTGGCGACGATCCAGCACACCACCAGCATGAAGCCTGCGGTCATGCGGTCCAGTGCCTTGGCGCCCGGACGGCGGCCGCTCTTGACGATCAAGCCCTTGAGGCCTTCGCTGGCGCCGATGTAGTGGCCCAGGAACGACTTGGCAATGGCCACGAAGGCAATCAACGGCGCGGCAAAGGCGATGGTCGGGTTGTCGAAGTGGTTGGCCAGGTAGGACAGGATCGACAGGTTCTGCGCCTTGGCTTCGGCCAGTTGCGCCGGTGACAGGGTCAGTACGCAGCTGAACACGAAGAACATCACCATCACCACCATCAGCAGATGGGCCCGGCACAGGATCTGCGAGCTGCGCTCTTCGGCGTGGCCGCCGTACTGGCGTTTCTGGTCAACGGCAAAGGCCGAGATGATCGGCGAGTGGTTGAACGAGAACACCATCACCGGAATCGCCAGCCACAGCGTATGCAGCAGTGCCGATGGCGCGGGGACGCTGCTGGCGGTGCTGAGGATGCCGCCGTTCCAGTGCGGCACCAGGTACACCGCCAGAAACAGCAAGGCGACAATAAACGGATAGACCATCAGGCTCATGGCCTTGACGATCACCTGCTCGCCGCAACGCACCACGGCCAGCAGGCCCAGGATCAGGACAAAGGACAAGAGTGCCCGCGGCGGTGGCTCGATATGCAGTTGGTGTGACATGAAACTGCCCACCGTGTTGGTCAGCGCCACACTGTAGATCAGCAGGATCGGGAAGATTGCAAAGAAGTACAGCAACGTGATCAAGGCCCCGGCCTTGATGCCAAAGTGCTCTTCAACCACCTCGGTGATGTCCGAGCCTGCACGGCCCGACAACACAAAGCGGGTCAGGCCACGGTGCGCGTAGTAGGTCATCGGGAATGCCAACAGCGCAAGGATCAGCAACGGCCAGAAGCCGCCAAGGCCTGCGTTGATGGGCAGAAACAAAGTACCGGCGCCAATCGCCGTGCCGAACAGGCCAAGCATCCAGGTCGTGTCCTGGCGGCTCCAGCCCGTGAGGGTTACAGGTGTCGTTGCGTAGCGTTCATCGACGCTATTGGCCTGATCATTCATCCGCTCGGATCTCCGCTTTCATACGACCGCAACGAGTCAGAAAAACCTGACAGGCAGCGCCACGACCGTAACAAGGGCGCGATTGTCCAAGATTCGCTTGAATAAGCAAAGACTTAGCTGAGCAATGGTTGTACGGAGCAGATAAATCTGATTGACGACAAATTGTTTGAGTCGGGAACGTTACGCCAGCGACGCCCACTCAGTGGAGGCGGTACAACAACCCTTGGAGACTCAAGCATGACGACTACAGAGCTGAACCTGTCCAATGCCGGCCAGTTGGTCGATATCATCACCAACCACATTGCCGATCAAATAGCGGCACAAAACAAGCCCAAACCACCACAGACGGAGACCTTCTCGTTTAACGGCATTGAATATGCTGCCGCGCCCAAGCCTCGCAACACCATGATCCCCACGCCGCGAATCGGCTAAGGGTTTGCAATCTACCCAGGGCACGGATCTATTGCGCTATAGATTCGTCGCCCTCTGCCCATGCCTTAAAGGCCAATCAGCCAACAATCGAAACTCAAACAAGAGGTTTATAAATCTTTAAACCACGTAAGCTAATTCGCTTTAATTGTAGGAATCAACCTACACCCTCCAAAAACCTCATCCTCAACATTAAAATTATCTTTTAACTTATTACCACTGGATTTGTTACAAACATATACCCAGGTATTGATAGCGCTTCTCATCAGACCTATATTTCCCCCGCTGCCCATGCAGGCAACAACAAGAACAAAAACCAATAAAATTCCATACCGGAGTTATTTAATGCGTAAATACAATGCTGTTTTTGCAGGCCTGTTTCTCGCGGGATTGCTCAGCCCGCTTACCAGCCAGGCACAATGGGCAACGTCCGATATCCGCGCATTGGCCTCCTCCCCTCAGTGGTTGACCACCAAGGTCTATATCGAGGGCGCCCCCCACGTAGACGTCAAGGACAAGTACCCGGGGGTGGTGGGCATCTCCATGTGGGACCCGGAGCGCAATCGCTATGAGTTCTTCTATGCCGACACGGGGCTGTCAAAGTATGAGCATGGCGGCGGCGGTTATTTCCTGGTCACGGGCGACCGGAAAAACCATATCCTGGTGCCCGACAAAGGCCCGATCAGAAGCGTGGTGCGCCGACTGGAGGTCTTGAACAACGAAGAGTTCACCTACTCGCGGGAGGTTCCTCGCGACATGCTCGAAACCAATGAAACCGTGCGTATCTATGTTGTTCACGCGCCTTACAAAGGGCCGATCAAAACCTCCACTTCCCACTAACTTTTATTAACACCCCATACAACATTCATAAAACCAACAAAAAGACGCCCGCCTATGAAAACCCAACTCAAGTCTTTACTGATATCTACCGTATGGTTATCCGCCCTTATTTCGAGCGGTGCCGGTGCACAGCCGATAGCCAAGGAACCTGTTGCCACTCCCGACAACGCAGTCATGCTGACCGTATTTCTAAAACATGATCAGTCCCGCCCATTAAGCGAACTAAGGGCACAACTTGCCAAACAGGAATTCTATAAAGTATTTCCACCGGCAGGGGTAGAGGTTGTCAGTTGGAACATCACCATGGGTATCGGACAAGTCATCGTCCTGCGCCTGCCTGCCTCTCGCCTGTCAGCGGTCAACCTGGCATTGGAAAACACCGCATGGGGAACCTACAGGACCGAGTTTTTCCCGACCTATGATTTCAAGGAAATCGCCCAGGCAGAACAGAACAAGGTGCGACAAGCCCAATAACGTCCGCGTCGATGCCCAGCGTCTTCAGCCTGTGCAGACGCTGGCATCCCCATGCCAAGGCCTTCCGTCCGGGGAGGATCTTTCACCCGCAGGCATTTCGCACGCCAGAAAATGCCGCATAATCCAGGTATCAAACCCCACAACAAGAGCCGCCCCATGCCCGCCACTGTTCTGGTCCTGGTTGAAACCATTAATGACTACCTGCCGATCATCGAAAGCAATGGCTTTCATGTGATCCTGGCCCCAACGCCCGCCGAGCGCAGCCAGGCCATCAAGACCCATGGCACGCAGATCCAGGCCGTGCTGACCCGTGGCCCGTTGGGCTTGTACGCCGAAGAGATCGCCGCCCTGCCCTTGCTGGAAATCATCTGCGTGATCGGCGCGGGCTATGAGCAGGTCGACCTGCAGGCCGCCAGCAATCGTGGGATCGTGGTGACCAACGGTGCCGGGGTCAATGCACCGTCGGTGGCGGATCACGCCATGGCGCTGCTGCTGTCGATGGTGCGTGACATTCCCCAGGCCGATGCCGCGGTTCGGCGCAGCGAATGGCCCAAGGTCATGCGCCCGTCCCTGTCCGGCAAACACCTGGGCATCCTCGGCCTAGGCGCCGTCGGCCTGGCGATCGCCAGGCGCGCGGCGCTGGGGTTTGACATGCAAGTCAGCTACCACAGCCGCCAACCCCGTAGCGATGTGGACTACACCTACTGCGCCACCCCGGTGGAACTGGCCCGCACCTCGGATTTCCTGGTCATTGCCACCCCCGGCGGCCCAGGCACCCGTCACCTGATCGACCGCCAGGCCCTGGATGCCCTGGGCCCCAACGGTTTTTTGGTGAACATCGCCCGTGGCAGCGTGATCGTTACCGCCGACCTGATCAGCGCCCTCGAACAACGGCGCATTGGCGGGGCGGCGCTGGATGTGTTCGATGATGAGCCCAACGTGCCCGACGCCCTCAAGCGGCTCTGCAACACCGTACTCACCCCCCATGTGGCCGGGCTGTCGCCGGAAGCGGCCCACGACACCGTGCAACGGGTGGCGGACAACCTGCTCGCCTACTTTGCCGGGCGCCCGGTACTCACACCGGTCGCCTTGCCTGCGCCCGAAAAATGACCGATCAGGCACGCTGATTGTCGTCCAACACGCTAGCCTATTAAGCCGTCACAGCCTTGTGGCGGGTTGGCTGTGCGCATTAGATTAGCCAATAGTCCAAGGCCTCAAGAATAAGCAGAAGGGATAAGCATGGCGCTCAATGACCAATCCACCCAGATCCGCCCCGGCGAAGAACTGGATGCCAGCCTCATCGACCCCTACCTCAAGGCCCACATCCCTGGCCTGAGTGGCAGCGCCAAAATCAGCCAGTTCCCGGGCGGCGCCTCCAACCTGACCTACCTGCTGGAATACCCCGAACAGGAATTCGTCCTGCGCCGCCCGCCCTTTGGCCACAAGGCCAAGTCGGCCCATGACATGGGCCGGGAATTTCGCATCCTCAACCAGCTCAAGGATGGCTTCCCCTACTGCCCCAAGGCCTACGTGCACTGCACCGACGAATCGGTGATCGGCGCCGAGTTCTATGTGATGGAGCGGGTCAAGGGCATCATCCTGCGCTCGGACCTGCCGCCGGAGCTGGGTCTGGACGCCACGCGCACCGAAGCCTTGTGCAAGAGCTTTATCGACAAGTTCGTCGAGCTGCACCAGGTGGACTACACCGCCTGCGGCCTGGCCGACCTGGGCAAGCCCGAAGGCTACGTGGCGCGGCAGATCCGCGGCTGGAGCGATCGCTACGAAAAAGCCCTGACCCCCGACGCCCCGAAATGGGCAGCCGTGCGCGCCTGGCTCAACGACAAGATGCCCGCCGACCACCCCACGTCCAGCATCGTGCACAACGACTATCGCTTCGACAATGTGATCCTCGACCCCGACAACCCGATGCAAATCATCGGCGTGCTGGATTGGGAACTGACCACCCTGGGCGACCCGCTGATGGACCTGGGCAACAGCCTCGCCTACTGGATCGAAGCCGCCGACCCCGCGCCCGTGCAACTGATGCGCCGCCAGCCGAGCAATGCCCCCGGCATGCTCACCCGCCGTCAGTTTGTCGACTATTACGCCGAGCGCTCAGGCATCCAGATCGACAATTTCGACTTCTATTACACCTACGGCCTGTTCCGCCTGGCCGGTATCGTGCAGCAGATCTACTACCGCTTCTACCATGGCCAGACCCAGGACAAACGCTTCGCGCAGTTCATTCACATGAACGCGTTGCTGGAGCAGATGAGCCTGAACGTCATCCACCAATCCACGCTCTGACCTGACAAGGAACCACCATGTCCAAGACCCACCTGTTCGACCTCGACGGCAAGATCGCTTTTGTCTCCGGCGCCAGCCGTGGCATTGGTGAGGCCATTGCCAAACTGCTGGCCCAGCAAGGCGCCCATGTGATTGTCTCGAGCCGCAAGATCGACGGCTGCCAGCCTGTGGCCGACGCGATCATCGCCGCTGGCGGCAAGGCCACGGCCATTGCCTGCCATATCGGCGAGATGGCGCAGATCAATGAGGTGTTTGCCGGCATTCGCCAGCAGTTCGGGCGCCTGGACATCCTGGTCAACAACGCCGCCACCAACCCACAGTTCTGCAACGTACTGGACACCGACCTCGGCGCCTTCCAGAAAACCGTCGACGTGAACATCCGCGGCTACTTCTTCATGTCGGTGGAAGCCGGCAAGCTGATGCGGGAAAACGGCGGCGGCAGCATCATCAACGTAGCCTCGATCAACGGCATTTCTCCAGGGCACTTCCAGGGCATCTACTCGGTGACCAAGGCCGCCGTGATCAATATGACCAAGGTGTTTGCCAAGGAATGCGCGCCGTTCGGCATCCGCTGCAACGCCCTGCTGCCGGGCCTGACCGACACTAAGTTCGCCTCGGCGCTGGTGAAGAACGAATCGATCCTGAACATGGCCCTGGCCCAGATCCCCCTCAAGCGCGTAGCCGACCCCAGCGAAATGGCCGGCGCGGTGCTGTACCTGGCCAGCGATGCCTCGACCTATACCACCGGCGTTTCGCTGAATGTGGACGGCGGCTTCCTCTCCTGACCCCACCTCACTGTGGGAGCGGGTCAGTTGATGGTTTGTTGACTGATACACCGCTATCGCGAGCAAGCCCGCTCCCACAGCCTTTACATGCGAGTAACCTTGGCAGGATTGACCGCCACGGGACGAAACATGGAACTGCACCTCGTCATCCAGGGCCGCAAGGACCTGGCCGAACAGCTTTACCAGCAACTGCGCGACGCCATTGACTCAGGGCGCCTGGCCGCCGGCGCGCAATTACCCCCCAGCCGCTTGCTGGCCGAGCAACTGGGCGTGTCGCGCAAGACTGTATCCGACACCTACACCACCCTGACCTATGAAGGCCTGCTGATCGGCAAGATCGGCCGCGGGACGTTCGTCAATACCCATGTGCCGCGCACCAAGGGCCTGCAAAGTGCGGCCGACCTGGCCTGCGCCGCCAACCTCGCCAAGTGGCAGGCACTGCCCTCGCCCATGCGCCATCCAACGCGGGACAGCCTCTTGCGTTGCGAATTCATCGGCGGGGCCACCACCCGTAGCCTGTTCCCCCAGGACGAATGGCGGCGCTGTACCCAGGACGCCCTGCGCCGCATCGCCCGCAACAGTGGGTTCTATGGCCAGCCCGAAGGGCTGCCGGCCTTGCGCCATGGGATTGCCGGGCACATCGCGTTTTCCCGTGGGGTCAACTGCCGGGATGACGACATTGTGGTGTGCAACGGCGCGCAACAGGCCCTGGACCTGATCGCCCGCGTGGTGCTTGAGCCCGGCAGCATCGTGGCCATGGAAGACCCCGGCTACGCCCCCGCACGCTTGATGTTTGAAGCCATGGGCGCCACGGTGGCCGGCGTACCGCTGGACGACCAGGGGATTCAGGTCGCGTTGATTCCCGAGGGCACACGGCTGATCTACGTCACCCCCTCCCACCAGTTCCCCCTGGGCATCCCGATGAGCCTGCCGCGTCGCGTCGCCCTGCTGGAACGTGCACTGGCGCTGGGCGCGATTGTGATCGAGGACGACTACGACAGTGAGTTCCGCTATGAAGGCCGCCCCACCGACGCCCTGCAAAGCATGGACACCCGGGGCATCGTCGCCTATGTCGGGACCTTCTCCAAAACCCTGCTGCCCGAGCTGCGCCTGGGCTATGCGGTGCTACCCCCGGCCATCCGCGGGGCAGTGCTCAAGGCCAAGCAATTGAGCGACCAGCACACCTCGACACTGCCGCAATGGGCCCTGGCCAAGTTCATCAGCGAAGGCTACCTGCTCAAGCATATCCGGCGCTGTCACGCCGTCTACACCATCCGCCGCGAGCGCATCCTCAGCCGCCTGGCCGGCGACCTGTCGCCCTGGTTCGAGGCCGTGCCCAGCGTGGCCGGGTTCCACCTGGCGGCGCTGTGCAAAGTGCCCGTGAATATCCCCTTGCTGATCGAACGGGCGCGCCAGGTGGAAGTCGGGCTGTATCCACTGGATGTGTTTTTCCATGAGGCGCCGGTGCGCAGTGGCCTGATCATCGGCTTCGGCGCCATCGAAACCCTGGATATCGACCCGTCCCTGGACAAGGTGCGCGATATTCTGCAGCAGATGGGCTGAGGAAGCGTTCAGGGGCGCTTGAAGTGACGCCGCAGGTCCTCAATTTGCGGCCGACAGAGGCAACCTTCAAGATGGTCATTGACCATCCCCATCGCCTGCATGAACGCATACATCGTCGTCGGCCCGACAAACGTCCAACCGCGCTTTTTCAAGGCCTTGGACAGGCGCACCGAGGCCGGCGATGTCGGGTTACCCGTCCAATAAGCCAGATCCACCACGGCCGGACGCTCGCCGGCCGCCGGCTCGAACGCCCACAGCCACGCCGCCAGCGAGCCGTGTTCATCCACCAGCTTACAGGCCCGGCGCGCATTGTTGATGGTCGAGACGATTTTCGCCCGATTGCGCACAATCTCCGGGTCGGCCATCAAGCGCTGGATATCCTCCTCGGTGTACTGCGCCACCCGGCGAAAATCAAAGCCGGCAAACGCCCGGCGAAAGTGCTCGCGCTTACGCAGGATGGTGATCCACGCCAGACCGGCCTGGAAGCCCTCCAGGCAGATCTTCTCGTACAGCGCACGATCATCGGCAACCGGCACGCCCCACTCGTGATCGTGGTAATCGGGGTACTCGGCAGCAGCCGTACGCCATGTACAACGGGTCAGCCCCGCTTCATCGGTTGTCAGTCCTGGCTTATCCATGCATCACCTCAGCGGCCAAGCCGGGGATGATAAGCGAAAAATTTTACAAGCCGCCAACCGCTCAAGCATCACGCTTACCGAGCAACTGGTAAGACCGGAAGGCATAAACACCCCCGCAGCCCCTTGTAGTTTGCAAAAACACAAGCGTAGACTGGCCACGCACTGGACTTACCGGTAAGACCACAACAATTAAGCCCTGGACCCACCAGGGCACCGAATAGAGATCCTCCCCATGCTCAGATGGTGCTCGCGTTCGATTTTCCTGCAAGTCGTCATAGGCCTGATGCTCGGCATCGCTTGCGGCTTGGCCCTTCCCGAATTCTCCTCACAACTCAAACCCCTGGGTGACGGCTTTATCAAGCTGATCAAGATGCTGATCGGCCTGATCGTGTTCTGCGTAGTGGTCAGCGGCATTTCCGGTGCCGGCGACCTGAAGAAAGTCGGGCGCATCGGCCTCAAGTCGGTAATCTACTTTGAAATCCTCACCACCATCGCCCTGGTCCTCGGGCTGGTGCTGGCCTTCAGTACCGGGATCGGCAGCGGCGCCAATATCCACCTGGAGCAGCTGTCTTCCGCCGGCCTCAATGAACTGGCGGATCGCGGCCAGCATATCAAGGGCACCAGCCAGTTCCTGATGGACCTGATCCCCAACTCGGTGATCGGCGCGTTTGCCGACAACAACGTGTTGCAGGTACTGCTGTTCTCGGTGCTGTTTGGCAGCGCGCTGAACCTGGTGGGGGAAGCGGCCTCGGGCATTTCGCGACTGATCAACGAACTGAGCCATGTGATCTTCCGCATCATGGGCATGATCGTGCGCCTGGCGCCCATCGGGGTCTTCGGCGCCATCGCGTTTACCACCAGCACCTACGGCCTGGACTCGCTGCAGCACCTGGGCAGCCTGGTGGGCTTGTTCTACCTGACCTGCATGGCCTTCGTCGCGCTGATCCTGGGCACGGTGATGCGCCTGTCGGGCCTGCGCATGCTGCCTTTGCTCAAATACCTGCGTGAAGAGCTGCTGATCGTGATGGGCACCGCCTCGTCCGATGCGGTGTTGCCACAGATCATGCGTAAACTGGAGCACCTGGGCATCGGCAGTTCCACCGTCGGCCTGGTGATCCCCACCGGCTACTCGTTCAACCTCGATGGTTTCTCGATCTACCTGACCCTGGCCATCGTGTTTATCGCCAACGCCACCGGTACGCCGTTGTCGATGACCGACCTGTTGACCATCCTGCTGGTGTCGCTGATCACCTCCAAGGGCGCCCACGGCATACCGGGCTCGGCCCTGGTGATTCTGGCCGCCACCCTGACTGCCATCCCCGCCATCCCGGTGGTGGGCCTGGTGCTGGTGCTGGCGGTGGACTGGTTCATGGGGATTGGCCGCGCGATGACCAACCTGATCGGCAACTGCGTCGCCACCGTGGCCATTGCCCGCTGGGAAAAGGACATTGATATCGAGCGGGCCAACAAGGTGCTCGACGGGCAGCAAGGGTATGCGTTCCAGGCCAAGAAGCCGGTGTTGCCGGCGCACCAGGAGTTCTGAGCAGCAACACAAATAGAATGTGGGAGTGGGTTTGCTCCCACATTTAAGCATCGCCAGTTTCAATAAAGTAAGGAGTCCACGGCGTGATCAGCACCTCAACCGTCGTCAATTCAGTCGTAGAAAAACTGCGCGCCGCCCTGGCCCGAGGTCAATGGCGGCGTGGCGAAATGCTGCCCGGCCAGCGCGAACTGGCGGAACAACTGGGCATCAGCCGCCCCAGCCTGCGTGAAGCGGTGATCGTCCTGGAAACCCTCGGCCTGGTGCGCTCGATGCCCGGCAAAGGCGTGGTCGTGCTGGAGACCCACGTCAACGAACCCCAGGCCCATGACGCCGTGGCCGATGCCAGCCTCGCCGATATCCTGCAACTGCGCTACACCCTGGAGCCGTTTATCGTCGGCCTGGTGGCCCAGTCCATCACCAGCAAAGAGATCGGCCAACTGCGCCTGACCCTGATGGACATGCGCGAAGCCCTGGAGGCCCACGACAGTGAAGCGGGGATGAACGCCTACATCGCCTTCCACGAAGAACTGTTCGCCCTGACCTCCAACCCGATCTTCCAGAACGTGGTGCAGCAGACCAGCAATGCCCTCAAGCAAAGCGCCCAGGTGTTGCGCAACTCCCCCGAACACCTGGCCGAGCGCCTGCAGGAAAACGAAGCCGTGGTGCGCGCGATCCGCAATAAGAACAGCGCCCTGGCCAGCGCCGAAATGCGCCGCCATATCCTCAACGAAGGCCAGCGCATGGGCACGGCCCTGAACATTCCCGACGACCATCTCGGCAACTGACCCTGGAGACCGGCCATGAGCGCTCACGCCCTGCAACGCCCTATCGTTGTCACCGCCCCGCCCGCCATGCGCCTGGTGCCCGGCAAGCGGCCGTCGGTGGACGACCTTTACCCACGGCTGTTCGATGCCATCCTCGAACAACGCATCGTGCCCACCAGCCGCTTTACCGAAGAAGGCCTGGCCCAGGCGTTTGGCGTCAGCCGCAGCGTGCTGCGCCGGGTCCTGGCGCGCCTGGCCGAGCAGCAGGTGATCATCCTGCGCCCCAACCTGCGCGCCCAGGTGGCGGCACCGGATGCCGAGCAGGTGCAACATATCCTGGAGGCGCGGCGCTTGATGGAAGTGAGCGTGGTGCAATTGGCGTGCGTACAGGCCACCCCCGGGCAGGTGCGGCGTTTGCGTGAGCTGCTGGCCCGCCAGCGGACGAGCGTCGAGCAGGGCCAGCAAGGTGCGGCCATTCGCCTGTGTGGCGAGTTTCATCTGTTGCTGGCGACCCTTGCGGGGAACCGGCCATTGGCGCAGTTTCTCAATAGCCTGGTGCCGTTGACCTCGCTGGTCATTGCCCGACAAGGGGCGTTCACCGGCGCCTGGCTTGAGCAGGCAGAGATTGTCGAAGCGGTGGAGCGACGGGATGCGAGTACGGCAGCATGCTTGATGACCCGGCATCTGGATCATCTGCAAGCAAAACTCGCGTAAGCCCATAGAGATTAAAATGTGGGAGCTGGCTTGCCTGCGATGGCGGTGGGTCAGCCGCCAGCAACAATGACTGGGCTGGCGCTATCGCGAGCAAGCCCGCTCCCACAGGGGATCTCACTGAGGCAGAGAATTTTGGCCCCACCACAGATCAAATGTGGGAGCTGGCTTGCCTGCGATGGCGCTGGGTCAGTCGCCAGAAATGTTGGCTGGGCTGGCGCTATCGCGGGCAAGCCCTAATGCCAGTCAGTTAAGCCTTTTTGTAGGAGCGAGCTTGCTCGCGAAGAACTTGAGAGCGCCGTGTTTACCTAGCAAACACGCGTTATCGTTGACGTCCTTCGCGAGCAAGCTCGCTCCTACAGAAAGCAGAATCCGCTTAACTGACTGGCATTAGGGCAAGCCCGCTCCCACAGGGGATCTCACTGGGGCAGAGAATTTTGGCTCCACCACAGATCAAATGTGGGAGCTGGCTTGCCTGCGATGGCGGCGGGTCAGCCGCCAGCAACAATGACTGGGCTGGCGCTATCGCGGGCAAGCCCGCTCCCACAGGGGATCTCACTGGGGCAGAGAATTTTGGCCCCACCACAGATCAAATGTGGGAGCTGGCTTGCCTGCGATGGCGGTGGGTCAGTCGCCAGAAATGTTGGCTGGGCTGGCGCTATCGCGAGCAAGCCCGCTCCCACAGGGGATCTCACTGGGGCAGAGAATTTTGGCCCCACCACAGTGGGCGGCCGGCGCAGCAAATTTTGCATACGCCCCACCTTGTTCCGAACCCACAAAAAAGCCCCGTCTCTCGCGAGACGGGGCTTTGTTTTAACGCGCTAGCCGCCGATTACAGCACCACTTGCCCGCTCATAGCCAGGTCCAGCAGTTCACGGTTGGCCACCGCGTACATGGCGTAGTCCGTACCCACCGCGGCACGGATTTCTACCATCATCGCGCGCCAGCGCTCGACCATGCTCGCATTCTGCTCAAGCCACAGGGCCACGCGGGCTTCCATGTCTTCTGGCGCATCGGCCATTTGCAGAACCTTGATGGTGATCGCCCGTTGCTGCCAGTCCACGTCATCGCGGAAGGCTTCGCGGGCCTGGGCCTGCCAGTTGTTGCCCACCGGCAGATCGCTGATCTGCTGCAGGTACCACGGCAAGTCCAGGGCGCTGCCCACGGCGAAGTAGGCCTTGGCCACATCCGCAGCGCTCTGCCCGGTCACGTCGGCGGCCTCGATGATCGGCAGCAAGGTGTACAGGTGGGTGGTGCCGGCAACCATGCGCGCCAGCAACTCCGGCACACCGGCTTCGACATAGGCCTGGTAGCGGTTCTGCCAGCCTTCGCGGGTCGGGCCTTCCAGCAGTTCGTCGAGCTTGAGGCCCAACGCCGCCAGGTGCGGACCGAAGTGCGCGACGTCACGGGCAGCATCCTGCTCGTTGCGACGGCTGCGCAGGAACCAGCGGGTAGCCCGACGGCCCAGGCGCATCAGCTCGTCCATCAGCGCCAGTTGCACCTCAGCCGAGACCTGGTGATCCAGGGCTTCGATCTGACGGAACCAGTGCGGGAGATGGAAGATGTCGCGCACGATCACATAGGCGCCCGCCACGTTCGCCGGGCTCATGCCCGTCGACTCTTTGAGGCGTTGCACGAAGGTGATGCCCATGTGGTTGACCAGGTCGTTGGCGATCTGGGTGCTGACGATCTCGCGCTTGAGGCGGTGGCGACGCATGGCCTCGGAGAACTTGGCCACCAGGCTCGGTGGGAACGCGGTCTCCATGTCACGGGTCAGGTAGTCGTCATCCGGCACCAGGGACTTGAGCAAGGCTTCCTTGAGGTCGATCTTGCTGTAGGAGATCAGCACCGACAGTTCCGGGCGGGTCAGGCCCTTGCCGGTCGCGGCGCGCTCGACGAGCTGCTCCTCGGTCGGCAGGTACTCGATGGCGCGGTCCAGCTTGCCACGGCCTTCCAGGTCGCTCATCAGGCGCTTGTACTCGGCCGCACGCTCGTAGGCTTTGCGCGCGGCCAGGGACAGGGCCTGGGTCTGCTTGTAGTTGTTGCCCAACACCAGGCTGCCGACTTCGTCGGTCATGCTCGCCAGCAACTGGTTGCGCTGCTTGTCGGTCATGTCGCCGGCCTGCACCACTTCGTTGAGCAGGATCTTGATGTTCACTTCGTGGTCGGAACAGTCCACGCCACCGGCGTTGTCGATAAAGTCGGTGTTGGAACCGCCGCCATTGAGGCCGAATTCCACACGACCCAGCTGGGTCATGCCCAGGTTACCGCCCTCGCCCACGACTTTGCAGCGCAACTCGTTGCCGTTGACGCGCAGCGCGTCGTTGGCCTTGTCGCCCACATCGGCGTGGCTTTCGGTGCTGGCCTTGACGTAGGTGCCAATACCGCCGTTCCACAACAGGTCCACCGGCGCCTTGAGCAAGGCGTTCAGCAGCTCGGTCGGGGTCAGCTTGTCGGCCTGGATGTCGAAGCGCTCTTTCATCTGTGGCGAGATGGCAATGCTTTTGGCGCTGCGCGAGAAGATACCGCCGCCTTCGGACATGATGCTGGTGTCGTAGTCCGACCAGGCCGAACGCGGCAGCTCGAACATGCGCTGGCGCTCGATAAAGCTGGTGGCCGGGTTCGGGTTGGGATCGATAAAGATATGCAGGTGGTTGAAGGCCGCAACCAGTTGCAGCTTGTCGGACATGAGCAAGCCGTTGCCGAACACGTCGCCGGCCATGTCGCCGACGCCGACCACGGTGATGCTGTCTTGCTGCACATTGATGCCGCGTTCACGGAAGTGACGCTGCACCCCGACCCACGCGCCCTTGGCGGTGATGCCCATCTTCTTGTGGTCGTAACCGGCCGAACCACCGGAGGCAAACGCATCGCCCAGCCAGAAGCCGTAGTCGATGGCGATGCCGTTGGCGATATCGGAGAAGGTCGCGGTGCCTTTGTCGGCCGCCACGACCAGGTACGGGTCATCGTTGTCGTGGCGCACCACGTTCAACGGTGGCACCAGGGCGCCGTCCTTCAGGTTGTCGGTAATGTCCAACAGACCGGAAATGAAGATGCGGTAGCAGGCAATGCCCTCGGCCGCGATCTCGTCCCGGCTGCCACCCAATGGCAGGCGACGCGGCAGGAAGCCGCCCTTGGCGCCCACCGGCACGATCACCGAGTTCTTCACTTGCTGGGCTTTTACCAGGCCCAGCACTTCGGTGCGGAAGTCTTCTTCACGGTCAGACCAGCGCAGGCCGCCGCGCGCGACGTTGCCAAAGCGCAGATGCACGCCTTCGACCCGCGGCGAGTAGACGAAGATTTCAAACTTCGGCACAGGCTTGGGCAATTCTGGAATGGCGTGGGGGTTGAACTTGAAGCTGAAGTACGACTTGTGCTGGCCGTTGGCATCGGCCTGGTAGAAGTTGGTGCGCAGGGTGGCCTTGATCAGGTCCAGGTAGCGCCGCAGGATCCGGTCTTCGTTAAGCACCTGCACATCGTCCAGGGCCGTGAGGATCGCTTGCTCCAGGCGTTGCTGCTTGTCTTCCAGGTCGTCGCTGGTCAGCTTGCGCGCCAGGTAGAAGCGGGTCTTGAACAACCGGGTCAACTCGCGGGCGATGTCGGTGTGGTTGTTCAGGGTGCTGGCGATATACCCCAGGTCGAAGCCCAGGCGGATCTGCTTGAGGTAACGGGCGTAGGCCCGCAGCAGCGCCACGTCACGCCATGGCAGGCCGGCGGTCAGTACCAGGCGGTTGAACGCATCGTTCTCGGCATCGCCGTTGACGATATGCACGAACGCGTCCTGCAGGGTGTCGTTGAGCTGCTGGATATCGAGGTTCAGGCCTTCGGCGGCGGTGAACGCAAAGTCGTGGATCCAGAACTCGCGGCCATTGGCGTGGCGCAGGCGATACGGGAACTCACCGAGCACGCGCAGGCCAAGGTTTTCCAGGATCGGCAGCACATCCGACAGCGCCAGCGGGGTGTCGGCGTGATACAGCTTGCAGTGCAATTCCTGCTGGCCGGTCACATGGCCCAAAGGCTGGTAGAAGCTCATCACCAGCGGCTTGGCTTCGGTGAGGTTGAGCAGGTGCTGCATGTCGACCACCGCCGAATGCGCGGCGAAGCGCTCGCGGTAGCCGGCGGGGAAGCCTTTGGGGAAATCCGCCAGCACATTGGTGCCGTGGGCTTCGCCGAAGCTCTCGACCACCAGGCTCGCGTAGTCGTCCTGCCAGCTGCGGCAGGCCTGGATCACTTCCCTTTCCAGCAGCAGCGGGTCGATGTCCAGGCGGTTTTTCGGGTCAACCCGCAGAATCAGCTGCACACGGGCCAGCACGGATTCGGAGAAGAAGGTCCAGAACTCGCAGTCCGAGGCCTTCAGGCGATCCATCAGCACTTGCTGGATCTTCTGGCGCACTTCGGTGGAGTAGATATCGCGCGGTACGTAGGCCAGGCAGTAGCAGAAGCGGCCGTACGGGTCCTTGCGCAGGAATACGCGGATCTTGTTGCGTTCCTGGATCTGCACGATGGACATCACGGTGCTGAACAGTTCGTCCACCGGGGTCTGGAACAGGTCATCGCGGGGCAGCACTTCCACCACCTGGGCCAGTTCCTTGCCCAGGTGCGCCTTGGCCTGGAAGCCCGAGCGGCGCTCGATTTCCGCGACCTTGCGGCGGATATAAGGAATCACCCGCACGCTTTCGCCGTACACCGAGGAGGTGTAGAGGCCCATGAAGCGGCATTCCTTGATGACCTTGCCGTGCTCATCGATCTGGCGGATCGATACGTAGTCCGGGTAAGCCGGACGGTGCACACGGCTTGGGTGCGCGGCCTTGGCAAACGACAATACCGTCGGCTCGCGCAGGTAGGCCACGGCGTAGTCTTCGATGCGCAGGTCTTCAGCGGTAAGGCCGGCGCGCAGCAGCTTGGTCAGGCCGAGGAAGGAATTGGCGTCATATTCCAGATGACCGCCGTCCTGCTCGTCACGCACCACAAACTCTTCGTAGCCGAGGAAGGTGAAGTGGTTGCCCACCAACCATTCCAGGAAGCTCTTGATCTCGGCCTTTTCTTCGCCTTCGATGGCAAACGGGCTGCTGTCGATACCGGCCAGCAGTTCCTGGACCTTGGCCTTCATCGGCTCGAAATCCGCCACGGCCACGCGCACTTCGCCCAGGACCTGCTCCAATTCCTTGCTCAGCACATTGAGCTCAGCGGCGTTGGCGCAGCGGTCGATTTCCAGGTACATCAGCGATTCTTGCAGGACGTCTTCGCCCTGGGTGCCTTTAGGCAGGATTTCCAGCAACTCGCCCTTCTTGCCACGACGCACGCTGAGTACGGTGGTTTGCAGGGTATGGATGCTGTAACCGCGACGGTTCAGCTCGGTGCGCACCGAATCCACGAGGAACGGCAAGTCATGGTGCAAGACTTCGACCGCAGTGTGGGTCGATTGCCAGCCATGGCGTTCGTAATCGGGGTTGTAGACCCGCACTTGCGGCTGGGTGTGATCAAAGCGCTCAAGCAGGCGCCAGGCAGACAGGGAGCAACCGGCCAGGTCGGACATGCGACGCTGGGTCAGCTCGTCCAGGGAAATGATGCCGAAGAATTGTTCAGCGAACAGCGCCACTTGTGGCAGTGCCTGTTCACTGATGTGCTGCGCCAGTGCCGCTTGCAGTTGATGCTGGAAGTCGGCTTTGCTGGCTGCGGTGAAGAACGCCATCTGTGGTACTCCGCTTGGGCTTGTTATTGATGGAAGCGTCGCGTGTTATCCCCGGGTGGGGAGACCGTCATTTCTGTGTTCGGGATCTACCATAACCAATTCAGAGTGACAGGTGGGTGAAGCTGGACACGACGATGAGGTCACATTCAACTTCCACTGGATACGTCCGACGGGCAGGTCAGAGTCACACTGAAGGTACATCCGCTGTGCAGCTTAACGAGTGTGGGAAGCCCGCTGCTTGCTGCGCTGCGACATATTCGGTCAACGGCAGGCAACCCCGGGTTGCACAAGGAGCAACCCGGACCAATGGGGGGAGCCCCAAGCCAGCACCTGTGACCTCACGGAACCGGTATTCAGGCCCGGGCCACTCAACAGTCCCCCCCCGGAATCAAGGAAGATATCCACTCGCCCAGACGAGGTGCCCATGCCGATCACACAGCCCCACGCCCAGCCCTCATACCTTCCAACAACCCAGCCCCTCAATGGCCCGCCGGAACAGCCGGCAGCCCAAAAAGCTGCGCTCACGCCAGAAGGCGCCGCGCCGGCGCCTGTCACAGCGCCCTACAGACGCAATACCGTGCTGGACGATTACGCCAGGCACTACAAACCGATGAAATCGGCAAACGATGTAACCGCCGAGCAAGTAAAAGCGCATATCAAACAACGCTTTGGGATCGCCATTGACCCTGACAAGGCGTATTTGATGACGATGGCCTACGAACACCGCACTGACGAACAGCCTTACAAAGGTAGCATCGTGCAAAAAATATCCTTGACCGATGCTGCGCGGTGCAACATCCAGGGCGTCGAACTGCCCTCAGGCATGCATCAACCCAAAACCCTGGGTTATTCAGATAGCACGCCCCCCATTGAAATAAAACCGGAGTCCCGGCATCACGAAAAACCCAGCACTGACTTTAGGTTCCCCCTGCCAAACACCAGCGGTCATACCCGTTGGTATCAAGGGATCTACCAAGACCCCCAGCCAGGCTCGCCCAATCGCTATGACGCCAGCAACCAAGTGCCCATAGATCCAGAGAGCTTCAAACAGATGGTCTGGGATAACGCCTATAAAAAAAGCTACGACAACTACCTGAAGGACTACTGGAGCCCCAATAACCGAGCGGCCTTCACAACCACAGCAACGATTGCGTACTTGACGGCCGTGCATAGGCAACTCCACGACCAGTCACTGAACGAAAACGACAGAAGAATCGCCATGGGCGTGGCAGGCTTGCCACCGGACAAGGCCTACCTCGACATAACGCCAGAAGACCTCAAACAACCCTATAAAGCCGACCCGAACCTGCAAACCAAATTCCTTCGCTTCAACGGGTTTGAGTCGAGGATGTTTTACACCCAAGACCTTACGAGCGGGCGAGTGCTTTTGTACGTATCAGGACTCACCCCGCCCGCCCATGGCTTCGACTCTGTTGAAGCCATGCACCGATGGCTGGGCGAACAGTTCAAGGATCCGCAAAAGGCCACGGTTATCAAGTTCCAGTTACGCCCGGAAGATCGACCCAACTATGGACACTGGGTAGGCGCGGATGCCCGGGTTGATTTAATTGCCGAACAGTTGAATAACCATGCCTCGCCAGTACAGCAAGAACGTCTTGGCTATTGGCAGGAAGGCGGCGTGTTCGACAGCCAGGCCTTCAAGGGCAACCCATTTGAAGAGCTTCAATACCGTACAGAAAAGGCGACCAAAAGTGCGACCGACCAGCAATTTGTCCTCAATAGCGACGTCACCAAAAACTCAGTCATAAAAGGCTTGAGGATCGCGTCCTACGGTTTGCTTTTTTTGGCGCCCCTCGGGATGGCCATCCCCCCCTTGGGCGTTGCCTTAACGATTGCGAATATAGGCATCGGTGCCACAGAAGTCGGTATCGGCATCGACGACAAGCTCAATAATCGCCCAGGGGCCGAAAATCGCATCATCACGGGCGTAATCAATACCACCAAACCTATATTGAGCGAGGGCTTCGGCCAGGCCTTCACACCGGTTACGGGGCCGTTGAAGGCTTTCTTACTCAAGCCCTGACAGCATCTGCCAGGGAGGGCCAACAACTTAAAGCAGCACAGTGACAAGGGTAATGGCACAATTGCGCCCTGCGGCCCGCAATCTTGACAGGACTCCCCATGCAACTGACCACCACCCATCTGCTCGCCACCCCGTGCGATGACGAAGAAGACAACATGGCCATGCTCTGCTGCCACGGCACCCAGGGCGAGATGTTCATGCTGTCCCGTTACCCGGATGAAGACGAGGTGGAACTGACGTGGGACTACGAGCCTTCGACCCTGGACGGCGTGAAGATCACCCTGGGCGCGACCACCCTGCTGGTGGAGATCGGCGCGGCAGACAAAGACGCCCTGGGTGGCAGCGATCACCTGGAAATCCGCCACGCCACCGCCGAGGCGGACCTGGCCGAGGTAGAAGAAACCCTGCAGAACATTCTCAAGGGCACTGGCACTTACATCCGCACGCCTTGATTGGCGGCTGCAAAATCGCCATCGCGGGCAAGCCCGCTCCCACATTTGAACGCGCCACAATCCAAATGTGGGAGCGGGCTTGCCCGCGATGAGGCCCTCATCGACGCCAAAAACCTCAGCCCTTTCCTACAAGCCGCAAAAAAATACCCCCCGGTTCGTTAGTCGCCAGCCCCTCCAATGCATTAAAGTAAGCGCCCCAGGCCTTGGCGTTTTTCACAATCCCCAGGCTCATCTTTCCAGGAACCGTCATCGATGGAACATCGTGAAGCGCTGCTCGCGCTGCGAACCTTTCTTTCTACGCAGATTCTCGGCCAGGAAAAACTCATTGAGCGCCTGCTCATTGCCCTGCTCGCCGATGGTCATATGCTGGTAGAAGGCGCTCCCGGCCTGGCCAAGACCAAGGCCATCAAGGAGCTTGCCGAAGGGATCGAAGCACAGTTCCATCGTATCCAGTTCACCCCCGACCTGTTGCCCGCCGACATCACCGGCACCGAGATCTATCGCCCGGAAACCGGCAGCTTCGTGTTCCAGCAAGGGCCGATCTTCCACAACCTGGTGCTGGCCGACGAAATCAACCGCGCCCCGGCCAAGGTGCAGTCGGCCCTGCTCGAAGCCATGGCCGAGCGCCAGGTCAGTGTCGGGCGCAGCACCTACGAGCTGTCGCCGCTGTTCCTGGTCATGGCCACGCAGAACCCTATCGAGCAGGAAGGCACCTATCCCCTGCCCGAAGCCCAGCTCGACCGCTTCCTGATGCACGTCAAGATCGGCTTCCCCGATGCCGCCGTAGAGCGGCGCATCCTGCAACAGGCCCGGGGCGAAGCCCTCAACGGCGAGACCAAGCCCGAGCGGCGGGTCAGCCAGCAGGCGATTTTCGCCGCGCGCAAGGAAATCCTCGGCCTGTACATGGCCGACGCCGTGGAGGAATACCTGGTGCAACTGGTCATGGCCACGCGCACGCCGGCCAAGTTCGACCCGGAAATGGCCGAGTGGATTGCCTATGGCGCCAGCCCCCGGGGCTCGATCGCCCTCGACCGCTGCGCCCGGGCCCATGCCTGGCTGGCCGGGCGCGACTTTGTCAGCCCGGAAGATATCCAGGCGGTGCTGTTCGACGTCTTGCGCCACCGCATCATCCTGTCCTTTGAAGCCGAAGCGGCCGGCATCGACCAGGACCGCGTGGTGCAGCGCATTCTCGACGTCGTAGCCGTCGCTTGATCCCCATGAATGCCGGCGACGGGATCCGTGTCAGCCTCAGCGAATTGATCGAGATGCGCCATCGCGTGCGCGAAGTGCAGCTGTTTTCCACGCCCAGCCAACGCAGCCCGTTGATCGGCCTGCACCACTCCAAGCTGCGCGGGCGTGGCGTGGATTTCGACCAGGTGCGGGTGTACCAGGCCGGCGACGATGTGCGCACCATCGACTGGCGCGTCACCGCCCGCACCCAGGAGCCCCACACCAAGCTGTTCCATGAAGAGCGGGAGCGGCCGATCTTTATCATGGTCGAGCAAAGCTGTCGGCTGTTTTTCGGCTCCGGGCTGATGTTCAAGTCGGTCCTCGCCGCCCAGGCCGCGAGCCTGATCGGCTGGGCCGCGCTGGGCCACAATGACCGGGTCGGCGGGTTGGTGTTCGGTGACAACGAGCACTACGAAATCAAACCCCGGCGCAGCAAGCAAAGCCTGCTGCAACTGCTCAACCGCCTGGTGCGGGTCAACCAGAGCCTCAACACCGAGAGCCGCCCCGAAGCCGATGCCCTGGGCATGGCCCTGCGCCGTGGCCGCGAAGTGCTGCGCCCCGGCAGCCTGGTGATTGTGATCTGCGATGAACGTGCCCTGACTGACGGCGCCGAGCAGCAACTGAGCCTGTTGTCGCGCCATTGCGACCTGTTGCTGCTGCCAGTCTCAGACCCGCTGGACCACGCCCTGCCCGCCGCCGGGCTGCTGCGGTTTGCCGAGCGCGGCGCGCAGTTGGAAATCGACACCTTGAACTTCGAGCTGCGCCAGGCCTACAAGGCCCAGGCCGAAGCACGCAGTGCCCGCTGGGAATTGCTCGCGCAAAAACTGCGGGTACTGCTGATGCCATTAAGCACCCAGAGCGAAATGGTCGAGCAACTGCGTGAATACCTCAACCCGCAACGCCCGGTGAAAAAGCCATGAACCGCCTGGACTCGTTGCAACCGCTGATCGCCCCGCCGGCCATTGGCTTCTGGCCGCCGGCGCCGGGTTGGTGGCTGTTGCTGGCACTGCTCCCCCTGGCGGGCTGGGGCCTGTGGTGGCTGCGGCGTTTCCTGCCAGCCAGGCGCCCTCTGGCGCGGGCCGAACAGCCCCTGGACCCGCTACGCATCGCCGCCCTCGCGGAGCTGGCACTGATGCCCAAACCCTACGACGGCGCCCCGGCCGGCGCCTGGCTGCAGCAACTCAACGGCCTGCTCAAGCGCCTGTGCCGCAACGACTACCCCTACAGCCAGAGCCACACCCTCAATGGGCGCAAATGGCTGGCCTTTCTCGACAACCGCTGCCCGGCGGCCGGCCTCACGCGCTGGATGGTCCTGGTGGAAGGCGCCTACAAACCCGAATGCAAACTCGACGACAAGGCCATCGCCGGCCTGACGCAAGCCGTCGACACCTGGATTCGCAAACATGTTTGAGTTCGCCTGGCCGTGGGTCTTTGCCCTGTTGCCCTTGCCGTGGGTGATGCGCCTGATCCTGCCGGTGGCCGACAGCGGCGAGCCGGCCCTGAAAGTCAGCTTTTTGGGCGACCTCGAAGGCCTGGCCCGGCGCCGTGCGCGCATCAACCTGCCAGGCTGGCGCCAACAAGCGCCGTTCGTGGTGCTGTGGCTGTTGCTGCTGAGCGCCGCCGCCCGCCCGGAATGGCTCGGCGAACCGCTGCCGATTGCCGCCAGCGGCCGCGACCTGCTGGTGGCGGTGGACGTGTCGGGCTCCATGGACTTCCCCGATATGCAATGGCAGGACGAAGACGTCAGCCGCCTGAGCCTGGTCAAGCACCTGCTGGGCGACTTTCTCGAAAGCCGCGAGGGTGACCGCGTCGGCCTGATCCTGTTTGGCAGCCAGGCCTATCTGCAAGCACCGCTGACCTTCGACCGGCGCACCGTGCGCACCTGGCTGGATGAGGCGCGCATCGGCATTGCCGGAAAAAACACCGCGATTGGCGACGCCATCGGCCTGGCCCTCAAGCGTCTGCGCCAACGCCCGGCACACAGCCGGGTGCTGATCCTGGTCACCGACGGCGCCAACAATGGCGGCGAAATCGACCCGCTGACCGCCGCCCGCCTGGCCGCCGCAGAAGGCGTGAAGATCTACCCCATCGGCATTGGCGCCAACCCCGAACAGACCGGTAGCCTGGGCATGCTCGGCCTCAATCCCAGCCTCGATCTGGATGAGCCGGCGCTCAAGGCCATCGCCGCGGCGACCGGCGGGCAGTATTTCCGCGCCCATGACGGTGCCGAGCTGCAAGCGATCAAGCAAACCCTCGACCAGTTGGAACCGGTGGCGCAACAGCCGACCCAGGCCCGCCCGGCCCAGGCGCTGTATAGCGGGCCGCTGGCCTTGGCGCTGTTGCTCAGCCTGCTGCTGGTGATCCAGGAGCGCTGGCCGGATAACGCCTTGCAACGGCTGCTCAATAAACTCTCGACCCAGGGCCATTTCCTACAACAGCACCCGCAATGGCGCCAACGCCTGAAACGCCTGCGCTTGCGGAGGCGTCGATGATCGCTTTATGGCCGCACTGGTTGCGCCCCTGGTGGCTGTTGCTGCTGCCCGTGCTCGGCTGGTTGCTGTGGCAACTGTGGCATCGGCAAAAACGCGCCGGGCGCTGGCAGATGCTCCTGCCACCGGCCTTCCACGCCGCCCTGCTCAGCGGTGGCAATGGTCGGGAAAGCAAGTCGCCATGGCTGCTGCTGGGCCTGGCCTGGCTGCTGGCGCTGCTGGCCTTGCTCGGCCCCGGCTGGCAACGGGTCGAGCAGATCAGCCAGAAACCCGCCGACCCGCTGGTGGTGCTGCTGGAACTGACCCCCGAGATGCTTGCCACCGACAGCCCGCCCAACCGCCTGGAGCAGGCGCGACGCAAGCTGGTGGACCTGCTGCAGGCGCGCAGCGATGCGCAGACCGCCATCGTCGTGTATGCCGGCAGCGCCCACACACTGGTGCCGCTGTCCGACGACCTGGCCACCAGCCGCAACCTGCTGGAAGCCCTGCGCCCGTCGATCATGCCCGAGGCCGGCCATCGCGCTGACCTGGCGGTGGAAAAAGCCCTGGGCCTGCTCAAGCACGGCGGCCTGGGCCAGGGCCGCCTATTGTTGATTGGCTCGTCGCTGTCCAAGCAGGAGCGCCAGGGCATTCGCCTGCTGCTGCAAGGCCAGGCGCCGAGCCTGTCGATCCTCGGCATCGGTAGCCGTGAAGGCACGCCGGTGACCCAGGAAAGCGGCGAGTTCCTCAAGGACGAACAAGGCGCGATCCTGATCCCACGCCTGGACAGCCCGACCCTCAAGGCCTTCGCCAGCGAAATGGGCGGCCGCTATCGCCAGGTGCGCCTGGACGACAAGGACCTGCGCAGCCTGGGCCTGCTGGACGGCCCGCAAACCCTGCGCGACGACGGCCAGCGCCTGCAACTGGACACCTGGGCCGACCAGGGCTACTGGCTCTTGCTACCCTTGCTGCTGCTCGCCGCCTGCGCCGGGCGCCGTGGCTGGCTGTTTTGCCTGCCGCTGCTACTGCTGGCGGCGCCGCAACCGAGCTACGCGTTCAGCTTTGATGACCTGTGGCTGCGCCCCGACCAACAGGGCCAGTACCTGCTCAAGCACAAACGCCCGGCCGAAGCCGCCGAACACTTTGAAAACCCGCAGTGGCAAGGAGTGGCCCTGTATGAAGCAGGCAACTACGCCGAAGCGGCGCGGCGCTTTGCCCAGGGCAGTGATGCCTATGCCCACTACAATCGAGGCAATGCCCTGGCCCGCGCCGGCGAGCTGGAAGCCGCAATAGATGCCTATGAACAGGCCCTGGAAGCCCAGCCAGACTTGCAACCGGCCCTGAAAAACAAAGCCCTTGTCGAAAGCCTCTTGCTCGAAGAGCCAGAGCCCGAGCCACCAGCGCCGGCAAAAAACGAGGATGACGAATCCACTCAACCCGGCCAGACTGCGCAACCAGGCGATAACAGCCAGCAGGCCAACGGTGGCGAGCAATCGCCCCAGGGCGCGGGCCAGGCAAGTACGGCGGAGAAACCCACCGGCCCCCAGCCAGCTGCGGGCAACAATGAAGTACCCGGCAGCGAACTGGGCGACGAACAGACCACCACGCCGCCCTTGCGCCCAACCAATGCCAACCTCGACGAGGAGCACCGCCAGGCCCTGGAACAATGGCTGCGACAGATCCCGGACAACCCCGGCGAGTTGTTGCGACGCAAATTCTGGTACGAACAGCAACAACATCAGGACAAGACTCGATGAACCGCTGCACCCCACTTTTCTTATGGCTAGCGCTGTGGGCCGGTCACGCCCAGGCGGCCGACCTGGCCGCCAGTATCGACCGCAGCCGTGTCAATTCCGGGGAAACGGTGGAGCTGACCATCGAGTCCAACGACGTCACCCAGTTCGGCAAGCCGGACCTGTCGCCCCTGGCCCCGCTGTTCGATATACGCGGCACCCGCCAGATCAACCAGCTCACGACCCTCGATGGCAGCAACCACGCCACGACTCGCTGGATCATCACCCTGCAACCCAAGACCCGCGGCAACGTGGTGATCCCGCCACTGCAACTGGGCGCGCTCACCACCCAGCCCATCAGCCTGCAAGTGGTGCAAACCCAGGGCCAGGACAGCGACAACCAGCTGGAGCCGGTATTCATCGAAGCCAGCCTCGACCAGGACAGTGTGTACGTGCAGGCCCAGGCCCTGCTGACCGTGCGCATCTACCATTCGGTGGCGCTGTATGACGACAGCAGCCTGACGCCCTTGCAGTTGCCTGACGCCCGGGTCGAGCCTGTGGGCGATTCACGCACCTACGAAAAAGTCATCAACGGCGTGCGCCATGGCGTGATCGAAATGCGCTACGGGATCTACCCACAACACAGCGGGCAACTGCTGATCCCCGCGCAAATATTCAGCGCCACCCTGGTCGACCCACGCCCGGCCCAGGGTACCGCGCCCCAGGCTCCCAGGCCCGGCAAGCTGCTGCATGTCAATTCCACCGAGATCCCCCTGACGGTCAAGCCCAAGCCTGCCCTGTACCCCGCGGACGCCCCTTGGCTGCCGGCGCGCAGCCTGAGCCTGGGCGAAAGCTGGAACCCGGAACCTGCGAACGTGCAGGTCGGCGACTCCCTGACCCGCATCCTCACCCTCAAGGCCGAAGGCCTGGCCAGCGCCCAGTTGCCCGCGCTGCCCAGCACCGAAATCGCCGGCCTGCGGCGCTACCCCGACCAGCCGGTGTTGAGCAACCAGAACAGCGAACGCGGGGTGATCGGCAGCCGCGAAGACCGCGAAGCCCTGGTGCCCAACCGCGCCGGCGCCCTGGAATTGCCTGCCGTGGAAGTGGTGTGGTGGAACACTCACGAAGACCACCTGGAACGCACCAGCCTGCCGGCCCGCACCTTGCTGGTGGCGGTCAACCCGAGCCTGGTGGTGGACACCCCGGCCACCCCCACCGTGATCACCGCGCCGGACGATGGCCGCCTGTGGATCTGGCAGCTCACCAGCCTGCTCCTGGCCTGCACCACCCTGCTCGGCTTCGGCCTGTGGTGGCGCGCCCGCTCACGCCCGGCGATCCAGCGCGCCGCCCAGACCGGCCCCAGCCCGCGAACCCTGCTCGACGACCTCAAGCGCGCGAGCCAGGCCAATGACCCCCAGGCCACACGCCAGGCATTGGATGCCTGGGCACGCCAGCAACCGGAAACCCTGGCAGACATGGCGGCGCGTTTTGTACCACTGTCCGATGCGCTGGACGGGTTGAACGGCGCGCTCTACAGCGAAAGTGGCCAGTATTGGCAGGGCGAAGAGCTGTGGCGGGCGGTCAAGGCCATTCCCATGGCCGAACGCGAGCAGGCCCCGGTGGCCGACAGCACCAGCCTGCCGCCGCTGTATCCCAAGTAACCGCCCACTCTGTACCGACGGTGAACTCAGCTGTGGGAGCTGGCTTGTCGGGTCGCCGCATCGCCGCGATGGCGGTGTATTAGTCGATAAATGTGTTGGCTGACCCAGCGCCATCGCAGGCAAGCCAGCTCCCACAGGGGAATGCAGCTTCGCGCTCTGGCGTTGGAGGGCTCGTCACAGATTGTTAAAGGCCAGCAATCCATATCCCTTTAATTTGCAGGACGTTTCCTAGACAATCCTTCAGCCTTGCGCCTGCCCAGTCCACTGGCTAGCCTTCGCTCCGTCGCTGCATATCAGCGATCGGGTGTGAGAACCTGTGAACCAGTAGGCGCCAACTGCACCATGCTCTATGGCGGCTGTGTGCGGGCAGACTTCGGTCTGGCCGGAGTCCTACTGTCCGGTATTCTCACCCTGCACATAGCTGCCACCTTTTTGTCGAGTGAGACCGACATCGGGATGGCTCCCTTTTCAGTAGGAGCTTATGCATGAACAAAATCGTCCCCGACCCACCCCGCTTTACCCCCGACCACGAAATTTTCGACCGCGCCCTGGGCCACTACCTGCAACCCGCCTCGCCCCCGTCCTTCACCGTGCATCAAGACCTCAGTTTTGAAGACGCCCTTGCCCAAATCAGCGACCTGCTGCGCTGCGCAGCCGCCACTGCAGCCGGCACCACCCAAGGGCTGACCGGCAATCAACGGCACATGGCAGGCGCCACCGAACACTTGATAGACCAGGCCAGCATTCTGGCCGAGCGTGCGCTGGACTGTCTCAAACCGCAGTGACCCCGATAACACGGGAAGCCTGAAGGAACGCGGCGGGCTTGCGTTTTTCGCGAGCAAGCCCGTTCCTACAGGGTGCGCCGGTATTGGCCTTACTGGTCGGGAGCCGGCCCGGTAAATGTGTGCTTCGAGTGCGCGCCAAGCGCAGAGACTTCAACATCCAGCGCTATCTGCTTGTCCGAACTCGCGTTCCTGGCCTCCTCGGCTGGCGCCTGGGCTTCGGTTTTTGCTCTCGGCCTGTTTTCAGGCACCACAGGGATGGGGTTAGTGAAAAGATGGTGAAGACCGCCGGGAAAATTCAAACTCATACGTAACACTCCGTGTATACAGCCCATAGATCCCCCTACAACGGGGGCCCCTTATTCAGTGGTGCCTGGCCACGCTTGGTTCCATTCCCCGGCGCCAGGCCGGCATTTACAGGTAAACTCCCCTCCTTTCTCTATTCCCCACGGAGTTCGCCTTGCGTCTGTTTCACACCTCCGACTGGCACCTGGGCCAAAACCTCCACGGCCAGGAACGCGACTTCGAGCACGCTTGTTTCCTCGACTGGCTGCTGGGCCAGCTCAAGCTGCACGGCCCCGATGTGCTGCTGATCGCTGGCGATATCTTCGATACGGTCAACCCGCCGCTCAGGGCCCAGGAGCGTTTGTATGACTTCATCATCAACGCCCATGAACAAAACCCCGACCTGACCGTTGTGATGATCGCCGGCAACCACGACTCCGGCTCGCGCATTGAGCTGCCGGCGCCATTGATGCGGCGTTTGCGTACCCATGCCCTGGGCCGGGTGCTGTGGCTGGATGACGGGCAACTGGATGTGGAGCGTTTGCTGATTGCCCTGCCGGACAAAACCGGCGCCGTGGCCGGTTGGTGCCTGGCGCTGCCGTTCCTGCGCCCGGCGGAAGTCACCGGTGCGCTGCTAGGTGACGATTACCTCAAGGGCATCGGCCAGGTGCATGAACGCCTGATCGCCGCGGCCAATGCCAAGCGCCAGCCGGGCCAGGCGCTGGTTGCCATCAGCCATGCGCATATGGCTGGCGGCTCGGTCTCGGAAGACTCCGAGCGCAGCCTGATCATCGGCAATGCCGAGGCGCTGCCGGCCAGTCTGTTCGATGCCAGTGTCAGCTATGTCGCCCTCGGCCATTTGCACAAGCCGCAGCGGGTCAATGGCGAGGAGCGCCTCCGTTATTGCGGCTCGCCGATCCCGCTGTCGTTCTCGGAAATCGGCTATCAACACCAGATCCTCGACGTGCAACTGGAGGGGGCAAGCCTGGTCAGCGTCGAATCGCGCCTGATCCCCCGCGCCGTGCACCTGCAACGCCTGGACGCCGCGCCCCTGGCCGAGATCCTCCAACAACTGGCGCAATTGCCCGACGTCGACCTGCTGGCCGACACCCAGCGCCAGCCGTGGCTAGAGGTGCGTGTGCGCCTCGACGAACCCCAGCCGGACCTGCGCCAGCAAGTGGAAAACGCCCTGCTGGGCAAGGCCGTGCGCCTGGTGCGCATTGCCGCCGAGTACGCCGGCAGCGGCGCGCGCCAGGAGCACGGCGAAGAGCCGTTGATCGAACTCGACCAGCTCACGCCCCAGGAACTGTTCAGCCGCGCCTGGCAGGAAAGCTATGGCAGTGACGTGGACGAACAGACCCTCAAGGACTTCGCCGTGCTGCTCCAGGACGTGCAACAGGAGGAGCAACTGCCATGAAGATCCTCGCCATCCGCCTGAAAAACCTCGCGTCCCTGGCCGGGCCATTCGAGATCGACTTTACCGCCGAGCCCCTGGCCAGCGCCGGTCTGTTTGCGATCACCGGGCCCACCGGCGCCGGCAAAAGCACCTTGCTCGATGCCCTGTGCCTGGCGCTGTTTGGCGCCGTGCCACGCCTGGGCGATACCGGCCAGGCAAAAATGCCCGATGCCGATACCGATATTTCCATCGGCGACCCGCGCACCCTGATCCGTCGCGGCACCGGTGGCGGGTATGCCGAGGTGGACTTTATCGGCGTCAGCGGCCGGCGCTACCGTGCGCGCTGGGAAGCCAACCGCGCCCGCGACAAGGCCAGCGGCAAGCTGCAACACAGCCGGCAAAGCCTGATCGACCTGGACAGCGAGCAATTGCTGGCCAGCCAGAAGACCGAATACAAGACCCAGCTGGAACTGGCCCTGGGCCTGAATTTCGAGCAGTTCACCCGGGCCGTGCTGCTGGCGCAAAGCGAGTTCAGCGCCTTTCTCAAGGCCAACGATAACGAGCGCAGCGAACTGCTGGAAAAGCTCACCGACACCGCGCTCTACACCCAGTTGGGCCAGCGGGCATTCGTCAAGGCGCGGGAGGCCAAGGAAGCCCACAAGCTGCTGCAAGACCAGGCCACTGGCGTCACGCCGTTGCCAGCCGAGGCCCGCGCCGAGCTGGATCAACAATTGAGCACGGCCCAGCAGCAACTCAAGACCCAGCAGGCACAGCTCAAGCAACTGGAACTGCAACACACCTGGCTCA
Source organism: Pseudomonas sp. GW821-FHT01D09 (assembly GCF_059422465.1). Lineage (NCBI taxonomy): Bacteria > Pseudomonadati > Pseudomonadota > Gammaproteobacteria > Pseudomonadales > Pseudomonadaceae > Pseudomonas > Pseudomonas sp. GW821-FHT01D09. The sequence continues at coordinate 116,463 of NZ_JBWKWY010000002.1, read as the reverse complement.
AGGAACTGCGCGAGTGGCAGGAACGCCAACACAGTGCAGTCGAGCAATTGCAACAGGCCGAGCAGGCGTGGCACACCCAGGGCCCGCAACGCCTGGATTTGAGCCGCCTGGAGCAACTGGCGCCGCAGCGCCATCAGTTTGCGCGGCATCGCGAACTGACCGGCCAGTTGCAACCCCTGGCCGCACAGATCCGCCAGCACCTTGAGCAGCAAACCGCCCTGCACGCACGCCAGGAGCAACTGCAACAGCAGCAAGCCAGCGCACACAACGCCTTGGCCGCCGCCCTGCAACAGCAGACCGAGGCGGTGCCGTTGCTGCGCCAGGCCTTTGAGGAGCAAAGCACCCTCGCCCGCCTGACCCGCGAGCGGGCCCACAGCAGTGAGCAGCAACAACTGGGGCAAGCCGCCTGCACTGAAGGCCAGGCGGCGCTGGATACCTTGCACACCCAGCAGCAACAGGTTGCCAGCCGCCTGCAACAACTGGCGGCGCAACTGGAACGCAGCGCCACCCTCGCGCCCTTGAGCGACGCCTGGAACGCCTACCGCGACCGCCTACAACAACTGATGTTGATCGGCAATCGCCTGAACAAGGGCCAGGCCGAACTGCCGCAACTGGAAGAACGCGCCAACCACGCCAGCGAGCAATGGACCCAGCAACGCACGGCCCTGGAGTTGCTGTATCAGGAAGCTGGCGCCGAGCCCCATGCGGTGGCCGAGCAGATCCAGTTGCTCGACAGCCTGCTCAAGGACAATCGCAAGCAGCAACGGGCCTTCGAGGACCTGACGCGGCTGTGGGACAGCCAGCAGCAATTGGACCAGCAACAACAGGAGCTGGCCCAAAAACAGGCCAGCGCCCAGCAACAGCGCGAGCAACTGAACCAGACCGGCCTGCACGCCAAGGCCGAGCTGACCGTGGCCGAGCAGACCCTGAGCGTGACCAAGCAGTTACTGGAACGCCAGCGCCTGGCGCGCAGTGCCAGTGTCGAAGAGTTGCGCGGACAATTGCAGGATGAGCAACCCTGCCCGGTGTGCGGCAGCGTCGAGCATCCGTATCACCAGCCCGAAGCCCTGTTGCACAGCCTCACGCGTCACGATGAAAATGAAGAAGCCCATGCGCAGCAGGCGGTCGACACCCTCAAGGAAAAACTCACCGAACTGCGCGGTGAAGTCGGCGGTTTGATCGCCCAGCAAAAAGAATTCCTGCAACAGCAGGAGCAATTGGCGACCCAACTCCAGGCCCTGGCACCCAGCCTCGAAGCCCACCCCTTGAGCGCCGCGCTGTTCAACCAGGACCGCACCAAACGCAGCGCCTGGCTGGCGCAGCAACTGGGCCAGCTCAACCAGAGCATCACCCAGGACGAACAACGCCAGGGCGCCCTGCTCAACCTGCAACAAAATGCCGGGCGCCTGCAGCAACAGTTGCAAGCCGCCCAGGATGCCAGCCAACAGGCGCGCCAACAGCTGATCGACCAGCAACGGGAACTGGCCAGCGACCGCGAGCGCCTGGACGAAGAACTGGCGGCCTTCGCCAGCCTGCTACCGGCCGAGACCCTGGAAGGCCTGCGCACGCAGCCGGCCGCCACCTTTATGCAACTGGACCAGCAGATCAGCCAGCGCCTGGAGCAGCTTGGCCAGCAGAATGATGAACTGGCCGAGCAGCAACAGCGCCAGCAAGCCATCGAAAAAGAACAGGACCGCCAGCAGCATCGCCAGCAACAGTTGGCCGTGCTGCACCAGCAATTGGCCGACCTGACCACCCAGCAACAGGCCGCCCAAGAAAAACTCGGGGCCCTGCTGGGCGGGCACAGCAGCGCCGAGCACTGGCAGCAGCAGCTCGACCAGGCCGTGGAACAGGCGCGCCACAACGAGGCCCAGGCCAATCAACAGTTGCAGGACACCCGCAACCAACTGATCCAGCTGGCGGCCGACCTCATGGCCCGCCAGGAACGCCAGCAAGCCCTGGACAGCGAATTGCAGACGCTGCACAACCGCATCAGCGAGTGGCGCGCCCAGCATCCGCAACTGGACGACAGCGGCCTGGCGCATCTGCTGGCCTTCGACGAGGCAGGGGTCGGCGAACTGCGCCAGCAGGTGCAGCACAGCGAAAAAGCCATCGAACAGGCCAAGGTCCTGCTGCAAGAACGCGAGCAGCGCCTCAAGGAGCACCAGGCCCTGCACAACGGCAACCTCGACGCCGAACAGCTGGACAGCGCCCTGGCCGATCTCAACCTGCAACTGCACAGCGGCGAAACCCACTGCGCCGAACTGCGGGCGCGCCAAGCCGAAGACCAGCGGCGCCAGGACGCCAACCAGAGCCTGGCGCTCACCACCGCCAAGGCCTATGAGGAGTGGCAGCGCTGGGCGCGGCTCGATGCGCTGATCGGCTCGGCCACCGGCGACAAGTTCCGCAAGTTCGCCCAGGCCTACAACCTCGACCTGCTGGTGCACCACGCCAACGTGCAACTGCGCCAACTGGTACGCCGCTACCGCCTCAAGCGCGGCGGCAGCATGCTGGGCCTGCTGGTGCTGGACACGGAAATGGGCGATGAACTGCGCTCGGTGCATTCGCTGTCCGGCGGCGAGACGTTCCTGGTCTCCCTGGCCTTGGCCCTGGGGCTGGCGTCGATGGCCTCCAGCACGTTGAAGATCGAGTCGTTGTTTATCGATGAAGGCTTCGGCAGCCTGGACCCCGAATCCCTGCAACTGGCGATGGACGCCCTCGACGGCCTGCAGGCCCAGGGGCGCAAGGTGGCGGTGATTTCCCATGTGCAGGAAATGCACGAGCGGATACCGGTGCAGATCCAGGTCAGGCGCCAGGGCAATGGGTTGAGCACCCTGGAGGTGAAATGAGCGAAGCCGTGTTGTATTCGTTTCGTCGCTGCCCCTACGCCATGCGTGCGCGCATGGCCCTGCGCTATTGCGCGGTGGCGGTGCAGGTGGTCGAGGTCAGCCTCAAGGCCAAGCCGGCGCAGATGTTGGCGCTGTCGCCCAAGGGCACGGTGCCGGTGTTGAGTGTGGGCGGCCAGGTGCTCGACGAAAGCCTGGCGATCATGCGCTGGGCATTGGCACAGCATGATCCCGACGATTGGCTGCTCAAGGCTGATCCGGCGGCGCAGGAGCTGATGGCAGCGTTGATTGCCGAGAATGACCAGGCCTTCAAGGAGCATTTGAATCGTTACAAATACGCCGAGCGCTACCCGCAGCAGCCGATGGAACACTATCGGGCCGAGGGCGAGGTGTTTTTGCGCAAGCTGGAAGGATTGCTGACACAGCGCGACTGCCTGCTGGCCGATCACCTGAGCCTGGCGGATGTGGCACTGGCGCCGTTTGTGCGCCAGTTTGCCCATGTGGACCGGGAATGGTTTGCAACGACGCCTTATGTGCATTTACAGCAGTGGCTGGAGCGGTTTTTGGCGTCGCCGCTGTTTGTCCAATCCATGGCCAAAACTCCGTAGCCACGGTGCAGCCTTGGCGTGTCAGCCTTGGGTCTTGTGATCCAGGGCGGCATAGAAGTTGGCGCTCTGTTGCAGGTATTTCTGGGTGTAGGCGCTGGTGCTGGATTTTTTGCTGCTGATCTCCACGCTGGCGCTGGCAGGCAAGGCCACGGTGGCGGAAACAGCGGAAGCGGCGATGATCGAGAACAGATTAAAGTTCATGGCGGTAACCCTTGTGTTCAGTTGGCTGGATGGCCTGTGAAGGCCTTGGAGCAAACTTACGCCTGGGTTCCGGTTGGCTGAAATGCTTTGAAACAGTAGCCGTTATCACCGGGATTAATACAAGGAGTCAGGCCCCGCATGGCGGGGCCTGTGGCTTATTGACGCACCAGAAACTTGAGGTCGCTGGGGGCATCAATCGGCAGTTTTTGTACGGTTTTGCCCAGTTGACCGGTCTGGGTGTCGCGCTCGATCACCACAATCTGGTTGCTCTTCTGGTTGGCGATCAGCAGGAACTTGCCACTCGGGTCGAGGCTGAACTCACGGGGATGATCGCCCTCCACCGCCCGCCGCTGGACTTCCTTCAATTGCGCGGTGGCCGGGTCGATGGCAAACACCACGATCTGGTTGGCGGTGCCGCGGTTGCTGACGTAGAGGAACCTGCCGTCACTGGAAGCATGCAGCGCGGCGCCGGCCTTGCCCGACAGCGGTTGCCCGGCGGCAAAGTCCACCCGTTGGCGCTCGGTCAGCTTGCCGTCCTGGTAGTCGTACACCGCCACCTGCGCGCTCATCTCGGTGGTCAGCCAGGCATGCTTGCCGTCCGCGCTGAACAGCAGGTGGCGCGGGCCGCTGCCCGGCGGCAACTGTACGAAGGCCGGATTGGCCGGGGTCAGCGGTCGTTCGGGGTTGGCCTTGGGGTCGTAGCGGTAGGCAAAAATCCGGTCCGCCCCCAGGTCCTGTACGAACACGTACTGGCCATCGGGCGACGAGACCACCGAATGCACGTGGTTGGACGCCTGGCGCTCGGGGTTGACCCGGCTGGCCGGGTGCGCGCTCAGTTGCACCGGCGGCGATAGCTTGCCCGCCCCATCCACCGGCAGGACGGCCAGGCTGCCGCCCGGATCTTCCAGCACCGAATAGTTGGCGACAAACAGGTAACGCCCATCGGCGGCCAGGCTGGAATGGGTGGGTTCGTTGCCCAGGCTCTGCACCTGGTTGACCAGGGTCAGTTGCTGGTTGGCCGGGTCAATGCGGTAGCTGCTGACGCGCCCCACCGGGTCTGGTTGGCCGGGGCCGTTTTCATTGACCACGAACAGCTGTTGCTGGTCCTGGGACAGGGTCAGCCAGGACGGGTTCTGCGCCTTGGCCGCCAGCACGGGCGCGCCGCTGAACTGGCCGGTACGGCTGTCGAACTGCAGGCGGTAGATACCTTCGCTGGTGCCGGCGGTGTAGCTGCCCACCAGCAGGGCAAAGGTCTCGAGCGGCGCGGCCTGGGCCGACATCGCGCCGACACTGCCGGCCATCAGCAGGGGCCAGAATTTACGCATCAACATGCTCGTCGTCCTCATCGTTATTGTTGCCGGTGAAGGCGCTCATACACACCAGGCGGTGCTCGCCCGAGTCAGCGCTGAGGGTCCAGCTTTGCAGGGTGTCATCGAACGTTGCCGCCTGCACTTGCGCCGCGCTGAATGTCCAGCGCTTCTGGGCCCGTCCGTCCATGCAGACAATCGACAGCTGTTGATCGGCAAAGGTGAACTCAAAGGCATGCAGCCCATCGATTACGAGCATGTCGCTGGTGGCAAGTTCAGTAGACAGGGTGGCAACAGTCATCAGGATCATTCATCAGTGGAAAAACGTTGATGATAGGCCAAACCGTGGTCGCCGTCGTGTCGCGATAACGGGCTACCACACCGTGCCAGCCGCGCCTTGCCATTCTGCAGACGAACCCATCTTGCAGAACGGAATCGCTTATGCCCGACACTTTATCCGCCGCGCCGCCTGGCCCCGTGCTTTTCACCCACCACAGCAACACCCCGGCCCTGGCGGTCGCCCAGCAGTTCGCCGATCGCCCGACCTTGCGTCAGGTGGTCGAACAGCACCTGCAGGAACGCCTGCTGGAACAATTCCCGGCGCTGGTCCTGGACCTGTCCACCGTCAAGCTGGCGACCCCCAACCACCGGCGCGGCTGGGACCTCAGGCGCCTGGGCGATGTGGTCCTCGACCACCTGGGCAATGGCACGCCCCTGAACCTGACCCAGGTCATCGACGAACGCCGCTGCTTTCTCTCCCAGCGGCCGCCCTCACGCCTGACCTACGAGGCCAATGGCCCGCGCGAACCGGACATGGCAGTCATCGAACGGTTGATCGTGGACCTGCCCTTTACCCTGCCGATCGCTTTCCAGCAGGCCCTGACGAACTACTGGAACCTCAGCGCAGATACCCGCGCCAGCCGCTGGCAATGGCTCGGCGACCTGTTGGCCGACAACCTGAAAAGCACCGCAAGCCTGCTGCCGGCCGGTCCAACCCAGGACATGCTGTTTGACCTGACCCGCCAACCTGACCGGCGCGAGCGCCTGGCCGGGCCCGCAGGCTTGCTGTACGCCTACTGTCTGGAGGCCTGCGTCGTCGGCCCGGGCAGCGATGCCCGCCTGTTGAGCAGCGACCTGCTGTTGGTACAAGGCCCCCGAATCCTGCTGTGCCAGGCCTCGGGCAATGTTGAGCCTTATGACTCATTGGAGGCCTTCACCCAGGCCTGGGGCCAACGCCTGGCCAGCCGCTTACAGATCGACAAAGTGGTGGTCAAGCGCTACGAACCCGATGGCAATCTCTTCGATACCCAGGCCGCGCTGCTGCTCAACCAGCAACTGAACGACCTCGAAGCCATCCGGCTGCCGGCCGCCGGGGGCATACGCGCCCTGGAGCAGCAGTTTGCCGAGGCCAGCGACCCGTCGCCCCTCTTGCGCGCCGCCCCCGCGCCAGACCCGACGCACCAGCCCGTCCTCCAGGCGGCGTTGCCGCCCTGGCTGCAGGCGGCCAGCGCCGAACAGCGCTTTGCCTATCGCCAAGAGCTGCTGGAACAGGCACGCCTGCAACGCAAAACCGCCGGTGCGTCCTTTCTGGACGGCGTCGAGAACCTGCCGGCCTTTACCACCCGCACCCTGCGCGAGCAGATGCGCCGTGACCACCCCGAGTCCAGCGTGGAGCCGGACAACCTGGAACTGACCTTCCATGTCCCGGTGGGTGACATACACAGCGGCTACCTGGCCCCGGTGCGCATGAGCCTGACGGCACTGGCCATCAACAACCTGGCTGCGGCGCCACAGGGCCGCCTGACCCTGCGGGACACATCGGGGGTGGCCGTCCCGGGCTGGCTGACCGAGGACTACATACTCGGGGAAAAAAGCCTGTTCCATAGCACCCCCGGGCTGATCCGCCAGGTGGATGTTGGCCAACACTATCCGCAGAAAATCCGCGAGCTGCTGCTGGGGGACAGCCCCGAGGTACGCCGGCGCGAGGTGCTGTTCGGCGAGGAACTGGCGGTGCAACTGCCACGCCAGGCCCTGGAACTGGCAATACGCGGGCAACAGGGGTTCACCTTCCTCGGTTATCGCTACGTCAAGGCCGTGCTGCGCAGCAGCGCGCCGCAGCGGGTGGTGGAGGCCCAGGACATTGTGATCCGCCCGCTGGCCTTCGCCCGCAAGCCCGGGGCGCTGCCGGATATCGTCAGCAATATATTTATCATCGAGCCCCGGGATATCGACACCGGGCCAACGATTCTCTACCGCCCGCTGTACCAGGACGCGTTGCAGCAATTCAGCCAGCGCGCGGCCCTGTTCGACGCCATCGCCGCACCCGGGGCCTTGCAAGACAGCGTGCTGGCCTGGATGTCGGACAAGGCCCGGCCGATCTACAGCCACGGCGGTTTCCACAGCCCGCATATCCTGCGTTTCGGCCAGGGCGACGACACCGTGCAGTGGCCCGCGCCGCCCCCGGCACAGTTGGCGCAGGACACCAACGGCGGGCAAATCCCCGGGTCCCTGGCCCAGTCCCTGGCCACCGGCAACCTGGCTCAGTACCTGTACGGCAGCAATGCCCGGGCACTGGTGGACCTGGCCGACCGCGATGCGGTGTCCAATACCGAAAGCCGCTGGGCGGTGTTGCTCGAAGGGGGTTGGCTGCTGTTCAACGCCTTGCTGTTGCCATTGCTGCGCGGGCCGGCGATGGTGGCGGGCTGGATGGTGCAACTGGCGGTGAGCCTCCAGCGCGACCTAGCGGCCCTGCAAGGCGAGGGAGACGCCGCCCGGGAGTTGGCCTGGGTCGATGTGCTGCTCAATATCGGCCTGATCCTGTTGCATGTGGCCTCCCGCCCTCCTGAATGGCTGGCGCACGGCAGCGAGCCGGCCTTGCCGCTGACCCTCGCGGCGCTACGCCGCCCGCCGGGCGCGGCCCCGCCGGCCATCCCGATCGAGCTGGGCCCGGTGGGCCTGCCCGCCGAACCACCAGCCGGCGACCAGACCCTGGTGGATTTTGTCCACTCCAACGCGCGCGACAGCAGCCGCCGCCACCTGCTCGATGCCCTGCGCGAGCTGCATGTGCCCTGGCCGGTGCCGGCCCCGTTGCCCCTGGAGACCGGGGGGGTCAAAGGGTTGTACCGCATCGGGCAACAGTGGCATGCCTCGGTGGCCGGCCTGCTGTTTCGAGTGCAGGTGGTGCCCGAACTGGGCGAAGTATCGTTGATTCATCCACAAAAACCGCAACACCCAGGATTCGCGCTTACGCGTAATGCCCAAGGCCAATGGATCCTGGACCTGGGCCTGAAACTGCGGGGTGGCGGGCCGAAAAACCGGCTCAAGGTCAAGCTCGCGCAAATCGACCAGAAACGCACCCAGGCCTCGGATGAGATCAATCGCATCAGTGACGAGGTCAGCGCCCTGATCAAACGCCTGCAACCCATCGACCAGGTGCTGGATGCCGCCCGACTGAAGTTCGAGCACGCCCACAATGCCCTGGGCGAGGCCCGCAACCACTTGCGCAGGGCCCCTGACGACCCGGCGCGGGTGGCCGAACACCGCAACAGCGTGGCTCAACGCTCCCGGGCCAGGGCCGGGTTCCAGGCGTTTCAGGAGCGCTTTGACCAGGTCGCCGCCCAGTTGCTACAGCAACGTCGCCAACTGATCGAGGCCTATGGGCAGATGAAGGCCGTGGACAGCCGCTTCGACTATGAGGGGCAGTGCGTAGAGCAATACCAGTCGATGCTGGCCACCGATGAGATACGCGTCAGCCAACTGGCTTCCCTGTACCTGGCAACCTTTGTTTCCGAGCAGGGCGAATCGCTGATCGAACTGCAAGGCACGGCGCACGATGCGGCGGCGGTGCACTATGTCAAAGACCTGCTGGAGACCAATTTTGCGGTTTCCGAGCATCACGCCCAGGCAATGATTGCCATCGAGAACACCCTGGAAGAGATGGCCGCGCGCTTGAAGACCGGCCCGGCCCAGCGCCTGAATTACCTCAATGGCCACCCCAAGCGCCGGTTCTACAACCGCCTCAATGCCACCCTCGAATCCCTGGATGTGCTGACCGAGTTGAGCATTGACCAGACGGTTGCGGCCACCACTCCCCAGGAACACTATTTCCTGGCCCGCCATGACCACTTGCAATCCTCGTTGTCGTCCCTGGAAGACTCGCACCTGGACCTGCTGACCACCGAGGGGTTCACCGCCACCGAGCGCAAGGAGGTGCTGACCAACCTGATCCGGCACTACAACCGGCGCCTGCAGATTTATCAGAGCTTGCTGGAGCTCGACTCGCCCCTGGCCCACCCACGGTATATGCCGCTGTTGATCGAGCGGTTGTACACCGTGCGTGACAGCGCCGAGGCTGATCTGGCTGCGCTGTTGCGTGAAGATGAGTTCCTCCCGCCCCCACCGGGCGCCTTCAAGCCGGTACGGGCACCGTCAAGGACCAAACGCGTGTTCAAGTCACGGGACAAGGGGGCCCTGGTGGGCGATCTGGAACCGGCCCAACGCGACCAGCCCTTCCCCACCATCGTGACCCGCAACCCCATCACCCAGCAGATCAGTGGGCGTTTCATGGAGCACCCCCAGGAAGGCTGGGTGGAGATTATCGAGGCCAAGCCCACCCCACCCGCCGAGTCCGCCCAGGTGCCGGCGCTGGCGACCTTGCGCAGCCAGGCGCAACGGCTGCTGGAGGAAGTGCCGGCGATCGAGCGCTCCATCGAGTTCCAGAAAAAGAAACTCAGCGACCCTTCGCGCCGCGACGAACTCAACCCCCAGGACTGGCACGACATGCTCGCGCACCAGGCCGAACGCCTGGAAACGGTGGCGGCCGGGCTGGCCCAGCACCATGCAGACAAGCCCGACATGCTCCAGACCGTAGAACGCCTGCGCCTGCGGGCCGGCGAGCTGCGCGCACAAGGCACACAACACTGCATCGAGGGCTACAAGGCCCAACGCCCGCGCCAGGAGAATATCGAATTCCTGCGCGCCCACGCCGCGATCGATATCGGCCTGGTCCACGGCCCGCAACGCACGGCGGCCAAGGACTACGTGTCGGAGTTCGCCGTGCGCGAGAAGAACCGCCTCACGGTGCTGTGGTATGCCCACTTTCACTACCCCCAGGCCGACAGCCTGCCAGGCGCCTACACCGCCGCGCACCTCAAGCGCCCCGAACAGCGGTTTGTCACCCTCAGGGACTTGATCGCCGAGGCCGGGGCCGACAGCCGCAGCATCGTGCGCGACCTGTACCACCCGATCACCGCGCCGCTGGATCAACGCCTGTTCCTGAGTCTGTTGCCCGCCTAGCACCTGGACATAAATGGCATCACCCGCCCATAAAAGGATGTTTATGCAAGCCCCTAATGCCTCTTCTATCGCCCAGGCCGTCAGCGCACGCTTCGCGGATCGCCCGGCCCTGGAAACCGTGATCCGCCAGCAACTGGCCCAGGCCATCAGCGACCGCTACCCGTCCCTGATACTGGACCTGAGCCGCACCCGCCTGGCCCGGCCGCAACGCCGCAGCTGGCTGCTGCAACCCCTTATGCCTGTGGTGTACGACGCCCTGGCCCGTGGCGTAGCGCTGGATTTGAACGACATCGACGGCTCGCCCTGGTACCTCTCCGATGAGCCGCCCAAGCGGTTGAAATTGCCCGGCCTGACCCGGGAAAAACTCGACATGCAGGTCATCGCGACGCTGATCGACGAACTGCCCCAGACCCTGCCCATCGCCCTGCAAAATGCGCTGGCCGCCTATTGGGACACCGGTAACTGGCACTGGCTGGCCGAGATGCTGGCAGATACCTTGCGCGTCGGTGCCCTGCGCCAGGCGGGCCTGGATGAACAGGCCCGGCAGACCGTCGAACAACTGGTCGCCACCCCCGAGCGGGAGGCGCGGATCGCCCGCCATGGCCAGGGTGCGGTATTCGCCTATGGCCTGGAGGTCACCCTCAAGAGCGGCCAGCGCAGCGCCAGCCTGCTGGGCCCGGAACTGGTGCTGATCCGTGCCGTGAACGGCAAGGCCCCCGTGCTGCTGTGCAGCCCTCGGGGTGGGCTTGAGGTGTTCGCCTCCATCGATGCGCTGATCCAGGCCTTTGGCCAGCGCCTGGCTGAGCAGTATCAGGTCGATGACATCCTGGTCCAGCGCTACGAACCCGACGGCGATATCTTCGAGCATCAGGCCGCGATGCTCCTCAACCGCCAGTTGGAAGACCTCGGCAACCTGCGCCTGCCCACCGGCCAACCCTTCAGCGCCTGGCTCGCGCTGTATGGCGACATCACCGACCCGGGGCGGTTCTTTCTCGAGACGCCCCTCGCGGCGCCCCAGGCCCTGGACCTCTTGCGCCCGCATCTACCGGCCTGGCTGCAGCAGGCCAGTACCGACGACCGGGCCGCCTACCGGCGTTACCTGCTGGCCCTGGCCAGCCTCCAACGGCGCCACGCCGGGCACAAAGCCCTGCCGGAGATTGACGACCTGCGCAGCTTTACCGTCAAGCGCCTGCTGCAAGCCCTGCAACACGATGCCGTGGCCTTCGACACCCTGGCGCCAATGCCCCCCTCCGTTGCCGCACTGCACCCCGACGACCTGCAACTGACCTTCGCCGTCACGGCTGGCTACCCCGGCACCGCCGGCATCATCCGCCACGAACGCATGAGCCTGACGGACCTGGCGATCGACAACCTGTCCAGCCGCCCCAGCGGCAGTGTGGTGCTCGCCAATCGCCATGGCCTGCCGCTGCCGGCCTGGTTGACCGCCGACTACCTGATGGGCGCCGGTGGCCTGATTGAGCGGGTGGACATTGGCCAGCACTACCCGCGCTTGCTGGAGACGTGCCTGTTGGCAGACAACGCCGAGGCGCGCCAGCGTGAGGCGCTGTTTGCCGATCAGCAGGCGGTGCAATTACCGTTGCTGGCCCTGGAGCTGTGCCTGAAACAGCAATCGGGCCTGAGCCGCCAGGGGGCACGCATGGTCGCGGCCCTGATGGCCCACGATGCCAGTGACCAACGGGTCGATGAGCGTCAAGTGGTGATCCGTCACTTGGCCTTGCTGCGGGCGCCTGGCGCCCAGCCGGACTGTGTCAGCGCCATGTACCTGATCGAGGCCCAGGATGCCGGCGCAGGTCCCCACCTGCTGTATCGGCCGCTGTATGCCGAGGCGCTGTGCGAGTTTGCCAGCCGCGCCGCGCTGCTCGAAGCCATCGCCCAGCCCGGCGACTTGCAAGACAGTGTGCTGGCCTGGCTGGATGACAAGGCCCGGCCGATTTATGCCCATGGGGGGTTCCGCGAACCGCACTACCTGCGCTTCGGCCAGGGCGACGAGTTTGCGCCCCTGGACACGCCGGCACCGGCGAGCCTGGCCAGCGACGGCATCAACGACGAGCTGCAGCAATGCCTGGTGACCGGGCGCCTGATGCCATACTTGTTCAGCGACCATGCCCGGGCCCTGGTGGAGCAGGCGAACCGCGAGTCGGTGTCCAACAGCGAGAGCCGTTGGCGCGTGCTGCTGGAGGGTAGCAGCCTGTTGTTCGGCAATCTGCTGCTGCCACTGTTGCGCGGGCCGGCGATGCTCACGGGCTGGCTGCTGGGCCTGATGGCCAGCCTGGGCCAGGACATTCCGGCGCTGGCCGCCGAGGATCAGCAGCAGCGCGAGCTGGCAGCGGTTGATCTGCTGCTCAATCTCAGCCTGCTGCTGTTGGAGGCCGCCCCGCTGGTGACGGCATCGCCACCGGCCCTGGCCGCCGGGCTCAGGGAGCAGGCACTGCCCGCGCCCATGGCACCGAGGGTCGCCGAGCGCTGGCCCGTCCCCCCACCACCCGGCATCCGTGAAGGCGCCGTCACCCTGCCGGGCGTGCTGCCGGCCCCGGACAAAACCGCATTGGACTTCAGCTTCTCACGCACACGCCAACGGCTGACCCCCACCCAACGCACGCGCTTGGGCCGTTTCAAGGCAAACCGTCCAACGCCCCTGCCCCAGCAGGTACTCAATGGGCCGCGCCGCGGGCTTTACCTGGTCGATGGCACCTGGCATGCCTTGGCCCACGGCGAGTGGTTGCAACTGGTCCTGGAACCGGAAGGTGACATCCGGGTCGTCGCCCCAACCGATGCCACCGACCTGGGGCCTTACCTGCACAGCGATGCCAACGGCGTGTGGTCGATAGATATGCGCCTGCGCCTGCGGGGCGGCATGCCGCTCAAGCGGATTGCTGCCGAGCGCCAACGTCAGGCGCAACGCATCCGCGAGCTCAAACTCAGTTTTGAACAGTTCGTCCAAGGACAAGTGGCCCGTCAGAACCGGATCGAAGTTTTCTTCGCGGTGATGACCAAGAGTGCCGAGGACTCACGGTTCAGCGAGGCACAACTGGCCGACAGCCGCCAACAATTCGACAGTGCCCTGCTGGAGCAGACACAGGAATATCAGCAACAGCTGGACAGCCTCAAAGAGCGCAGCGAACTGGGGATTGCCCTACCGCCCCACTCGGTGGCGAGCCTCTTGGAAAATATGGTCAACAACACACGCAAACATGTGGTGATCTCCGAAAAAGACCGGGCAGCGCTGTACCGTAACAACCGTCGCTTCACGGCCAAGGGGGGGGCCCTGGCGGAAGCCGTTCTCAGCGACTTTGCGGCTTACCAGCAGTTCATCTACGCCATGATTGCCATCAATGAGCGCTCAATTCACTGGATCGAGCTGCGTGATCGCTACCTTGACCAGTTGTTCGCCATGGGCAACGCCGGCAGCGAGTATTACCGCCGCCTGACCTGGGAGCGCCCGCAGGAAATCAGTGCCTTGGCCATCAAGGACCTGCTGATGCGCAACTATGAGCTGATGACCCATAAACACCCGGCTCACCCCTTGGTTGCCGTGTTGATCGATATCCTTGAACCGCTGCAAGAGCACTTGCGTACCCACAGTGACCTGAACGACCTGGAGCTCAAGACTGAGGAGCGCATCAGCGTGCTGGAAAGCCTGGTAGAGCACTATGGCCGAGGCCTGGACTCGTTGCAGGGGCTCGGTATCGTCAATGCCGATGAGTTGGAAGGCGAGTATCTCGCCAAGTTGATCAAGCTGGTGGAGGGGCTATACCAGGATGCAGCCCAGCAACTGGCCAGCGAAATCAAACCCGTCGCCCAGCCGCCCAGGCGCGCGAGCCGACGCAACCCGGCAGCGGCCGGCAAACCGCTGAAAAAGGTCATTCGCACTCCGAAAAAAGGCACGTTTATCGGTGAAGTCAAACCGGTGGGCAACGTGGAAACCGTCGAGGTGCGCTCCCAGGTCAATAACGAGTTGCTGGGCCTGTATTCACAACGGGGCGAGCAGTGGATCGAATACAAGGAAGCGCCGCCGCCGCGCTCTCCGGCGGCATCGCGCGCGCTGAACCTGGTCAAGGGTGAGGCCCGCAAGCTGCTGGCCATGCTTGAAGAGCACCTCAAGCGTGGCGAGCAATACAAGAAGATTTCCCGGCACCCGGAAGAGGTCCAGGAGGTGCTGCAGTATGAGTCGACGCGCTATGACAAGCTGGCCACCGAGCTGCACCAGGCGATCCAGGCCCAGCCCGTCGAGGCCCGCACACTGGCTGACCAGACCCTGGAAAATGACATGCGCCAGGCCGCGGCCCGCCTGAGTGAACGCGGCCTGGCGCTACGCATTCAACTGTGCCTGGAACTGCCGCCAACCCACGGCAACCTGGAATACCTGATCGAGCAGAAACACGCCAATATGGCGTTGCTGGGCGAGCGTATCCAGTTAAGCGGCGAGCGCCGGGACTTCGTGCAGGAGTATGCCGTCAACGACCCGCACGGTTACCCGTTGTGGTACGCCCATTTCCACTACCCGGCAGCCGATACGCCCAAGGAACAGTACACCGCCGCCCACCTCAAGACACGCGAGCAACGCCGGGTCAGCTACTACTCGCAACTGGCCAGGGCACAAAGCCCCCAGGCCGTGGTGGATGTACACCGTGGGTTGATTGGCAAGGCGTTGGCCGAGCGGTGGTTCCTGCCATTGGCCACCTGACAGGGCACACACGCTCGCGGATTAAGGCTCAGTGGGCAAACAGCGAATTGCCCTTCTGCCCCGCCAGTTTCTCCGGCTTGATCAGGAACCGCGCCAGGGCCGGCAGCAGCCACAGTGCACCGAACATGTTCCACAGGAGCATGAAGGTCAGCATCAGGCCCATGTCGGCCTGGAACTTGATGGCCGAGAAGATCCAGGTGCAGACGCCGATCGCCAGGCACAGGCCGGTAAACAGCACGGCCTTACCGGTGGACTTGAGCGTTTGGTAATAGGCTTCCTGCAACGGCAACCCCGCACGCAGGAAGCTTTCCAGGCGGCTGTAGATGTAGATACCGTAGTCCACGCCAATCCCCACCCCCAGTGCCACCACCGGCAAGGTCGCGACCTTGACGCCGATGCCCATGAACGCCATCAGCGCGTTGCCCAGCACCGAGGTCAGCACCAGCGGCAGCACGATGCACAAGGTCGCCGCCCAGGAACGGAAGGTGATCATGCACATGGTCGCCACGCACAGGTAGACCAGGATCAGGATGGTCAGCTCGGCTTCCTTGATCACCTCGTTGGTGGCTGCTTCGATCCCGGCGTTACCGGCGGCGAGGATGAATTCCAGGCCGTCCTTGTTGTTTTCCTTGGCGAAGTCCTGCACCGCCCGTACCGCGCGGTCGAGGGTCTCGGCCTTGTGGTCGTTGAGGAACACCAGCACCGGCGCCAGGGAGCAGTTGTTGTTGTACAGGCCATCGGCGCGGGCGATGGAGTTGTTCAGCACATCCGGGTTACGCGACAGGGTTTCCCATTTCAGGTTGCCCTCGTTCATGCCCTTGATCATCTGCTTGGACACGGTCACCAGGGAGATCGCCGACTGCACGCCCTCGGTGTTCTGCATCTTCCACATCAACTGGTCGATGGGCGCCATGGCTTCGTAGCGCGAGCAGCCTTCGGCGCGGGTCTTGACCATCACCACCAACACATCGGAGCTGGTGGAATAGTTGCTGATGATGAAATTGTTGTCTTTGTTGTAGCGCGAGTCCGGGCGCAGTTCCGGGGCACCCTGGTCGAGGTCGCCGATCTTCAGGTTCTGGCTGTACCACAGGCCGCCACCGAAGGCGACCAGGGCCAGGGCAATGGAGATGGGTGCGACTTTGGCGCTGGCGAAGTTCGACAACAGGCGCCAGAACGGATGGTCGCGGTTGGCGTCCTTCTTGCTCTTGGCAATCGCGCGTTTGCTGATGCCCACATAGGAGATCGCGACCGGCAGCAGGATCAGGTTGGTGAACACGATCACCGCCACGCCGATGGAGGCGCCGATGGCCAGTTCCCGGATCACGCCGATGTCGATGATCAGCAGGGTGATAAAGCCCACGGCGTCGGCGAGAATCGCGATCATCCCCGGCAGGAACAGTTGCCGGAACGTACGGCGCGCGGCCGTCAGGGCGTTGTCGGCCTCACTGGATTGCAGGGCGATACCGTTGATCTTCTGCACCCCATGGGAGATGCCGATGGCGAAGATCAGGAACGGCACCAGCATCGAATACGGATCCAGGCCAAATCCGAAAAAGTGCATCAAGCCCAGTTGCCAGACCACCGCCACCAGGGTGGTGATCAAGACCGCGACGGTGCTGCGCAGGCAGTTGGTGAACCACAACAGCAGCACCAGGGTGATCACGAAGGCGATACCAAAGAACAGCACCACCATGATCAGGCCGTCGATCAGGTCGCCGACTTTCTTGGCGAAACCGACGATATGGATCTGGACGTTGGGGTTCTGCTCCTGGAACTTGCTGCGGATCTTGTCTTCCAGTTCATGGGAAAACTTCTGGTAGTCCAGGGCCAGCAATTTGCCCTGGTCCTGCGGGTCGGGGTAGGACTCCAGCAGCGGGATATCGACGATGCTCGACTTGAAGTCGTTGGCCACCAGGCGCCCGACCTGGCCGGACTTGAGCACGTTGTTGCGCAACTGGTCGAGGCTTTCCGGCGAGCCGTTGTAGCTCTGCGGGATCACTTCGCCGCCGGCAAAGCCTTCTTCGGTCACTTCGGTCCAGCGTACGCTGGGGCTCCACAGGGACTTGAGGCCAGAGCGGTCAACACCGGAGATGTAGAACACCTCGTCGTTGATCTGGCGTAGGGTCTCCATGTATTCCTTGCTGAAGATATCGCCATCCTTGGCCTCCACCGAGATACGCACGGTGTTGCCCAGGTTCGCCAGGTCGTTGCGGTGCTCCATCATTTTTTCGATGAAGGGGTGCTGCAGGGGGATCATTTTTTCAAAGCTGGTGGAGGGCCGGATCAAGGTGGCCTGCCAGAACAGGAAAATGCTCACCAGCAGGCAGATGACGATCACTGCCGGGCGGTTATTGAAAATCAGGCGCTCAAGAAAGGTCGCTTTATCGTTGTGATGACTGCTCATTCTATCCCCGCCTTCTTATTGTTTTTTGCGTTCGGCGCCGGTTGGCTCGGCGACGCGCACGCCACCCTGCCCCACCAGAATCAAGTCGCCATTGCCCGCCGCCGTCACCGCCGAAAGTGAAATGCGGTCCGGGCGGTTGAATACGCTGAAGGTCTGGCCATCGTCGTGGCTGACCACCACGCTGCCGCCGTTGCCGACCACCACCAGGCTGCCGTCGTCGAGCAGGGTCGCGCCCGACAGGCCAAACTCCAGGGCGCCCCGGGCGGCCTTGAGCTCCACCGGTTGCCAGGTGTCGCCAAAATCGGTGGAACGGAACAGGTTGCCGCGCAAGCCGTAGGCCAACAGGGTCTTGGGCTGGGCGGTGCCGATCACGCCAAACAGCGAGCCCTCGTAGGGGCCTTCGAGTTTTTCCCAGGTCTGCCCCTGGTCGCTGGAGCGGAACATGCTGCCCTGCTCGCCAACGATAAACAGGCCGGCGTCCTTGACCTGGGCGATGGCGTTGAGATGGTATTGGTCTTCGTTGTCGAGGCGGTCGCTGACATCCTCCCAGGTCTTGCCCGCGTCAGTGGTCTCGATCAGCGCACCGTAGGCGCCCACCGCAAAGCCGTGGTTGGGGTCGTTGAACAGCACATCCAGCAGCGGCGCCTCACGGCTCAAGTCTTTGAACTGCTCAGTCCAGGTAGCCCCGGCATCGCTGCTGGCGAGGATCTTGGCGTCATGCCCCACCGCCCAGCCATGCTGGCCGTCGATAAAAAACACCGCCGTAAGCAACTGCCGGGTCGGCACCTTGGCCTGCACCCAACTCGCGCCCTGATCATCGGAATAGAGGATATGCCCACGATCACCGACCGCCACCAGGCGCTTGCCGGCCTGCACGACGTCGATCATCAGGCCTTTTTCGGCCCTGGGCGATTCAATGGCAAATGCCGCAGGTTCTGCGGCGTCGGTTGCAGCCTGGGCAGCCGTCGACAACGCGACAACCCCCAGCAGCGAGAGCGCTGTAGCCAGCACCGCGACCTTGCGCGATGCGAGCGGGCGGCAAAAACCCACACCCATGACAGGCTCACTCATAGACCTTTCTCCCATTTATTATTGTTAGGTCGTAACACCTTGCAGGGTGTTCGCAGTGCGCAAACCTGCAATCTAGAGCCCCTTGAGGAAGCAGGGGCCATCCTATCGGGCTTTGGAATCGTCTGACAATCGGCGCTACGTTATCTTTTGTTAACTAGAGGCCTTTTGCCTTCGCGCTGAATATAGCTGCATTCGCTGGAATGATGAGTTGCCCACACCTGCTTGGCGGTATTTTTATTCCATGGATTGATAATTAGGAATTTTTATTCTATTAATTGCCTTCCTGAAAAAATAATTCAAAAAGGACCACCGCCATGCGCGCACTTGGAATCGGCCTGATCGGTACAGGCTTTATGGGCCGTGCCCACGCACTGGCGTTCAATAACGCCCGTGCGGTGTTTGACCTGCCCTGCCAACTGACGCTGGCGGCCCTGGCCGATGCCGACACCGAGCGCGCGCAACGCTGCGCCAGCGCCTGGGGCTTTGCCAAGGCCCATGGCGACTGGCAACAGTTGATTGATGACCCACACGTGGACCTGGTGGCCATCACCACCCCCAACCACCTGCACTACCCCATGGCCATGGCCGCCCTGGCGGCGGGCAAGGCGGTGTATTGCGAAAAACCCCTGGCGACCAGCCTGCAACAAGCCGACGCCATGCGCCGCGCCGCTCGCGAGGCCGGGGTGGTGACGCGGGTCGGCTACAACTACCAGCACAACCCGATGATCATCCTGGCGCGGCAGATGATCGAGGCCGGCGAGCTGGGGCAGATCATCAGTTTCCAGGGCGAGTTCAGTGAAGACTTTATGGCCGACCCGGCGTCGCCCTGGTCCTGGCGTTGTGAGGTAGAGCATGCCGGCGGCGCCCTGGCGGACCTGGGCAGTCATCTGCTGGCCATGGCGCGTTACTTGCTGGGCGATGTGAGCAAGGTGTGCGCCGACAGCCAGACCGTGCATGGCCAACGCCCGGCCAGCCCTGGCAGCGCCGAGATGCGCTCGATTGCGGTGGACGATCAGGTGCAGGCCCTGCTGCGTTTTACCAATGGCGCACGCGGCACCCTCAGCAGCAGTTGGCTCAAGCACGGCTATAAGAATCACCTGAGTTTCGAGATCAGCGGCACACGCGGCACCCTGGCCTTCGATCAGGAGCGCTTGAATGAGTTGCGCCTGTTTCGCACCGGTGACCCGGGTTTCCAGCGTTTACTGGCGGGCCCCGCCCTGCCCGGCTATGCCGCCTTCAGCCCGGCGGCGGGGCATCAGCTGGGGTACAACGAGTTGAAAACCCTGGAGGTGCAGGAGTTGATCATGGCCCTGGCCGGGCAAGGTGCGGCGGGGACTGATTTTGAGGCGGCGTGGGAGGTGGAGCGGTTGGCAGCGGCGATTCGTATCGCTGCACGGGAAGAGCGCTGGGTCAACCTCAATGAGGTCTAAAATGTGGGAGCGGGCTTGTGTGGGAGCGGGCTTGCTCGCGATAGCGGTGGGTCAGCCAACAAATCTGGTACTGATACACCGCCATCGCGGGCAAGCCCGCTCCCACACAAGCCCACTCCCACATTAGATCGCGTGCACCTCAGCGCAACGCCCGGCGCAGGACCTTGCCCACCGTGGTCTTGGGCAACTCTTCGACGCGGAACTCGACAAACTTGGGCACCTTGTACCCGGTCAGGTACTCCCGGCAATGGGCTAGCAGTTGTTCCTGGGTCAGGGTCGGGTCGCGGCGTACCACCACTATTTTCACCTTCTCCCCGGTCACCCCATCTTCCACGCCAATCGCCGCCACTTCAGCGACGCCCGGGTGCAAGGCCACCACGTCTTCGATTTCATTGGGGTACACGTTGAAGCCCGACACCAGGATCATGTCCTTCTTGCGATCCACCAGGCGGATAAAGCCCTGTTCATTCATCACCCCGATATCCCCGGTCGACAGCCAGCCCTCGGCGTCCAGCACCTCAGCGGTTTCCTTGGGGCGTTTCCAGTAGCCCTGCATCACTTGCGGGCCGCGCACCTGCAACTCACCCGGCTCACCGATGTCGGCGAGTTCACCGTCCTCGCGGATAAAGCGCACCCAGGTCGACGGCAAGGGCACGCCGATGCTGCCGGTAAATTCCATGTCGCGCATGCGTGAGATATCGATGGGGCTGATGCTCACCACCGGCGAGCATTCCGTGAGGCCGTAACCTTCGATGATCGGCAAACCGGTGACGTCTTTCCAGCGCTTGGCCACCGCCGTGTGGGTGGCCATGCCGCCGGCGATCACCAGGCGCAGGTCGGAAAAGTCCCGGGCGCGGAACTCGGCGTTCTCCAGCAAGCCGTTGAACAGGGTATTGACCCCGGCAATCCCGTTGAAGCGCTCCTTGCGCAGGATCATCTGCACCCGTTTCACATCCCGTGGGTTGGCGATCAGGATATTGCGCCCGCCCAGGCACATGAACATCAGGCAATTCACGGTCAGGGAAAAGATGTGGTACAGCGGCAGCAAGGTAACGTTGGTTTCCTGCTGGTTCTGGTCCAGTTGATCGCCCACCCAGGCCTTGGCCTGCAACAGGTTGGCGATGATATTGCGGTGGCTGAGCATCACGCCCTTGGCATCGCCGGTGGTGCCGCCGGTGTATTGCAGGAACGCCAACTCTTCACGCGCCAGCGGCACCGGGGTGTGGGTCAGGCCCCGGCCCTGCTTGAGCGTCTGGTTGAAGCGCAGCGCACCCGGCAGGTTGAAGGCCGGCACCTGTTTTTGCACGCGGCGCAGAATAAAGTTCATCGCCGCGCCCTTGAAGGTGCCCAGCAGGTCGCCAATGGCCGCAATGACCACGCGCTTGACCGTGCTGCCGGCCACGACTTTTTCCAGGGTGTGCGCGAAGTTCTCGAAGATCACCACGGTCTCGGCGCCGCTGTCCTTGAGCAGGTGCTTGAGTTCATGGGCGGTGTACAACGGGTTGACGTTGACCACCACCGCCCCGACAAGGAGGGTGCCCAGCAGGCAGATCGGGTACTGCAAGCAGTTAGGCATCATCAACGCCACGCGATCGCCCTTGCGCACGCCCTGGGCCTGCAGCCAGGCGGCAAAGGCGAGGCCCTGGGCCTGCCAGGTAGCGTAGGTCATTTCGGTGCCGATGCTGACGTAGGCCACACGGTCGCGGTACTTGTGCAAGTGCTCGAGGAAGACCTCGCGCAACGACGGGTATTCCTCGATGCCGGCATCGATGTCGCTGGGCACGCCAGGCAGGTAGGCGTCCAGCCAGATACGTTCGGTTTGGTCCAGGCTTACAGCATTCATCGCAGTCTCCTTATTGTTGTTGTACGGCTACTTTTCAACGATGGCGGTAATGCCCAGGCCGCCGGC
Source organism: Pseudomonas sp. GW821-FHT01D09 (assembly GCF_059422465.1). Taxonomy (NCBI): domain Bacteria; kingdom Pseudomonadati; phylum Pseudomonadota; class Gammaproteobacteria; order Pseudomonadales; family Pseudomonadaceae; genus Pseudomonas; species Pseudomonas sp. GW821-FHT01D09. The sequence continues at coordinate 94,687 of NZ_JBWKWY010000002.1, read as the reverse complement.
GGCGCAGATGGAAATCAAACCGCGCCCGCCACCGCGCAGGTGGATGGCCTTGGCCAGCGCCGCCAACTGGCGGCCACCGGTGGCGGCAAAGGGATGACCGCAGCCGAGCGAGCCGCCATTGACGTTCATTTTGGCGCGGTCGATAGGCCCCAGCGGCGCGTCCAGCCCCAGGCGCTCCCGGCAGTAGTCGGCGTCTTCCCAGGCCTTGAGGGTGCACAGCACCTGGGCGGCAAAGGCTTCGTGGATCTCGAACAAATCAAAGTCGGCAAAACCCAGGCCTTCACGCGCCAGCATGCGGGGCACGGCATAGGCCGGGGCCATCAGCAGGCCCTCGCTGCCATCGACGAAGTTCACCGCCGCGGTCTCGCCGGTACGCAGGTAGGCCAGCACCGGCAGGCCACGGGCGGCGGCCCATGCCTCGCTGGCCAGCAGCACCACCGAGGCGCCGTCGGTCAGGGGCGTGGAGTTGCCGGCCGTGAGGGTGCCGTGCTGCCGGTCATAGGCCGGGGCCAGGCTGGCGAGCTGCTCCAGGCTGGCGTCGGCGCGCAGGTTGTTGTCGCGGGACAGGCCGCGATAGGGGCTGATCAGGTCGTCGAAAAAGCCGTTGTTATAGGCCGTATCGAGGCGCTGGTGGCTGCTGAGGGTCAACTCGTCCTGGGCCAGGCGCTTGATCTGCCAGCGCTTGGCCATTTCTTCGCAATGTTCGCCCATGGACAAGCCGGTGCGCGGCTCGCCATTGCGCGGCAGCAGCGGCTTGAAAAACATCGACGGGCGCACCTGCAACAGACTGCGCAATTTGTTGCCCGTGCCCTTGGCCCGGTTAGCCGCCAGCAGCGTGCGGCGCAGGGACTCATTGAGGCCGATGGGCGCGTCGGAGGTGGTATCGGCGCCCCCGGCAACCCCCACTTCAATCTGGCCGAGGGCGATTTTATTGGCCACCAGCAACGCCGCCTCCAGGCCAGTGCCGCAGGCTTGTTGCAGGTCGTAGGCCGGGGTCTCGGGGGACAGGGTGGTGGACAGCAGCGATTCGCGGGCCAGGTTGAAGTCCCGCGAGTGCTTGATCACCGCACCGGCGGCGAACTCGCCCAGGCGCAGGCCATGGAGGTGGTAGCGGTCCACCAGGCCTTGCAGCGCCGCCACCAGCAAATCCTGGTTGCTGTCGTGGGCATACACCGTGTTGGAACGGGCAAACGGGATGCGGTTGCCGCCGACAATCGCCACGCGGCGGGTGGGGGCCGGGTTGAAACTGTAGTCACTCATCGGTGGTTCTCATTCCAGATAAACAGGCCACGCATATGGGGTTTGTCACCGTCCAGGTTGCGCACCTCGAACGCACGGCGCGGGCCGTCTGCCGGGGCATTCCACAGGGCGACCTGGCCGGGCAGGAAGATCGGCAGCTTGAACTCGCAATGGGCCTCGGCCACATCCAGCCCGCCTGGGGGTTGCTGGGCGGCCAGGGCGCGGCCCAGGGTCCACATGCCATGGGCGATGGCCCGGCGAAAGCCGAACAGCCGCGCGCCGATCAGCGAGGTGTGGATCGGGTTGAAATCCCCCGACACCTTGGCAAAACGCCGCCCCAGATCGGCCGGCAACACCCAGCGCTGAGTGCGCCGCACGCCTTCTTCGGGCAATGCCAGGGTGTCGCCCCAAGGCTCGCCCACCGGATTGGCCACATCCCGGCGCAGGTACAGGCTGTCGCTGTGCCACACCAACTCGCCAGCGCTGTAGGCATGGGTGGCGATGCTCAAGGCCTGGCCCTTGGCATGGGCCACCCAGCGCTCGGCAAACACTTCCAGGCGCAGGGCCTGGCCTTCCTGCAGGCGCCGGTGCTGGCGGATGCGATTGGCCAGATGCACCATGCCGCTGGCCGGGTACGGGAAGCTCGGGCGCGTCAGCAGCATCAAATGCAAAGGGAACGCCAGCACATGGGGATAGGACAGCGGCACCCCTTGCTCGCGCCGAAAGCCACAGGCCCGGCCATAGGCGGCAATTTCCTTGGCGCTCAACGCCACCGCCGAGCGCACCAGGCGTTCCCGGGGCAACGTGGGAGCGCCTTGCAGCTTGGGTTTGCGCAGCGCCAACAGGCCGGCCAGCAGCAGGCGCTGGCGCGACGGTGGCGGGTCGATAATCTGCGTCACGTCGTCCATGCTCAGGCTCCCAACAGGCTTTGGCCGCACACGCGCACCACCTGGCCATTGACCCCGCCCGAGGCCGGGTGCGCCAGCCAGGCGATGGTTTCGGCCACATCAATCGGCTGCCCGCCCTGGGACAGGGAATTCATGCGCCGCCCCGCCTCGCGAATCAGCAGCGGGATTTTCGCGGTCATCTGGGTCTCGATAAACCCCGGCGCCACGCCGTTGACCGTGACCTGCTGCGACGCCGCCACTGGCGCCAGGCCCTGCACCAGGCCAATCACCCCGGCCTTGGAGGTGGCGTAATTGCTTTGCCCCAGGTTGCCGGCGATCCCGGAGATCGACGACACACAGACAATCCGCCCACCGGCCTTGAGCCCCTGCCCTTGCAACAAGGCTTCACTCAACTGCAACGGCGCTTCAAGGTTGACCGCCAGCACACTGCGCCAGGCGGTTTCGGTCATCTTGGCGATGGTCTTGTCGCGGGTGATCCCGGCGTTATGCACCACCACATCAAACGCACCGCGCTCGGCCACATAAGCCTGCAACTGCTGCACCGCATCGGCGGCGGTGATGTCCAGCGCCCAGGCCTGGCCGCCGACGCTGCTGGCCGCCTGCTCCAGGGCTGGCAACGCTTGCGGCACATCCACGCACACCACCTGCGCGCCGTCACGGGCCAGGACCTGGGCGATAGCCAGGCCGATGCCGCGGGAGGCGCCGGTGACCAGGGCGCGACGGCCGCTGAAGGGCTTGTCCCAGTTGATGGCGGGGGCGGTATCGACCGGTTGTTCCAGGCGCACCACCTGCCCCGAGACATAGGCCGAACGCCGCGACAGGAAGAAGCGCAGGCTGCTATCCAACGCCTGCTCGGCACCCGGCGCCACATAGATCAACTGCACCGTGATCGCCCGCCGCAGCTCCTTGGCCAGGGATCGCACCAGCCCCTCCAGGGCGCGCTGGGCGATGGCCTGGGGCAAGTCCTGGCAGTGTTCGGGCGCGGTGCCCAGCACCACCACCCGTGCGTGTTGCCCCAGGCGCCGGACGTTGGCATGGAAGAATGCGTAGAGTTCGTCCAGTTGCTTGAGGTCGAGCACGGCACTGGCATCGAACACCGCACCCTGGACCTTGACCGTGGACGGCGCCTTGAGCGTGGCGGCCTGGGCCGGCACGGTGTCGGTGGCCTTGAAGAGGCGCCGCACCTCGTCCGCCAGGCGCCCTGCCCCGGCGATGATCACCGGGTTGGCCAGGCCTGGCTGGCCGCTGCGGTGGCGTTGCAGGGGTAAGGGTTGCGGCAAGCCAATGGTCTGGGCCAGGCGACGGCCCCAGGCAGAATTAACAAAAGAGAGGTAGCTGTCGCTCATAAATCGATCCGTTTTCCTGACCTGCAAACCCAATCTCCTGTGGGAGCTGGCTTGCCTGCGATGGCGGTGTGTCAGATTGCATCTTTGGCACAGACACACCGCCATCGCAGGCAAGCCAGCTCCTACAGGGTGCGTGTTGGTCTTTAGTTCACCGGGGCGTTTTCACGTTTTTTGCTGCTGGGTTTGGCTGCTTGCTCCAACGCCTGCTGGCGTTTTTGCAAGGCCTCCAGCAACCCGAAGTCCTGCGGGAAGTCGTCCACCTGGATACCGTGGTCGGCGTACTCCACGTAGCGCGCCAGCAAGGCGTCTTCGTCGGCGCTGATCAAATCCAGGGCCCGGGCCTTGATGCGCCAGGTGGTAAAGGCCGTGGCGCTGATCGGCATCGGTTCGAGGGTGCCTTGCTTGACGGCCGCCTTGAGCCGCCCTTCGATCAACTCCACCTGGGGCAGCAGGCGGAACGCCAACTCGCCATAGGCCAGCTTGTCGACTTCCGGGCGCGGGATATAGGAATTGGCCAGCAAACGGTCGCGGCTTTCGCCCGGGGTCTGCACCAATTCGGCCACCTCGGCCAGCAGGCGGTCGGAGGGTTTGCGCTGGGGAATGCCCAACGGGAAGCTCAAGCCACGCATCACTGCCGCCGCCGACTTGGAGGGGTAGTTGTCGAGCACTTCGGCCAGGGCTTCATGGGCCCGCAACAGCGCATCCTGGGCCGACCAGTGAACCAAGGGCAGATCGGCCTGGGGCCGGCCATCGTCCTCAAAGCGCTTGAGCACGCAGGACAGGATGTAGAGCTGGGAAAGAATATCGCCCAGGCGCCCGGTGATGCTTTCCTTGCGCTTGAGCGCCCCGCCCAGCACGCCCATGGAAATATCGGAAATCAACGCCAGCACCACCGACAGCCGATTGGCCTGGCGGTAGTAGGACGCAAGCGAAGGGTCGGTCTTGGCCGGCACGCCAAGCAGCCGCCCGCCTGTCAGGGAATGCACCGCCGCACGTACGGTATTGGCCAGCACAAAGCTCAGGTGACCGAACAGAGCACTGTCGAACGCCAGCAACGCCTGGCGCTTATCCGGGTTGCGCGCCGCTTCCATTTCACGAAACACGTAGGGATGGCAACGGATCAGGCCCTGGCCATAGATGATCAGGCAGCGGGTCATGATGTTCGCGCCTTCCACCGTGATCGCGATGGGGCTTTGCTGATAGGCGCGGGCCAGGAAGTTGTTGGGGCCCATGCAGATGCCCTTGCCGGCGACGATATCCATGCCGTCGTTGACGATGATCCGCGCACGCTCGGTGACGTGGTATTTGGCAATTGCCGAGATCACCGAGGGCTTCTCGCCGGCATCCAACGACGCCACCGAGACCTTGCGCACTGCATCGCAGGCATACAGGTGCCCGGCCATGCGCGCCAACGGCGCCTGCACCCCTTCAAACTTGCCGATCGGCAGGCCGAACTGCTTGCGCATCGCCGCATAGGCCGTGGTGCCGCGTACCGCCACCTTGCCCAGGCCGACGTTGGCCGACGGCAAGGAAATCGCCCGCCCGGCCGCCAGGCATTCCATCAGCATGCGCCAGCCGTTGCCCACTTGTTCGCGGCCGCCGATCACCCATTCCAGGGGGATAAACACGTCCTTGCCGGTGGTCGGGCCGTTCTGGAACACCGCATTGAGGGGCCAGTGACGGCGACCACTGTTCACCCCGGGATGGGAGGTGGGGATCAACGCGCAGGTGATGCCCAGCGAACCGGGCTGGCCCAGCAGGCCGTCCGGGTCTTCGGCGCGAAAGGCCAGGCCCAGCACCGTGGCGATGGGGCCGAGGGTGATATAGCGCTTGTCCCAGGTCACGTTGAAACCCAGCACTTGCTGGCCTTCATGCATACCCTTGCAGACGATGCCCAGGTCGGGAATCGCCCCGGCGTCGGAACCGGCATAGGGGCTGGTCAGGGCAAAACACGGAATGTCTTCGCCACGGGCCAGGCGCGGTAGGTAGTAATTGCGCTGGGCGTCGGTGCCGTAATGCAGCAACAGCTCGGCCGGGCCCAGGGAGTTGGGGACCATCACCGAAATCGCCGCCGCCGAGCAACGGGTCGACAGCTTCATCACCACTTGCGAGTGGGCATAGTGGGAGAAGCCTTTGCCGCCGTATTGCTTGGGAATGATCATGCCGAGGAAGCCGGCATCCTTGGTGTACTGCCAGCCTTCGGGCGACAGGTCCTGCCAGACCTGGGTGGTTTCCCAGTCATTGGCCATGTCGCAGAGGGTTTCCACTTCGTTGTCGAGGAACGCCTGCTCTTCGGCGCTCAAGCGCGCCGGCGCGGCTTGCAACAGGCGCGGCCAATTGGGCTTGCCGCTGAACAGCTCGGCGTCCCACCACACGGTGCCAGACTCGATAGCCGCGCGCTCAGTGTCGGACATGGCCGGCATGATCGTACGAAACAGACCCAGGACCTTGCTGGTCAACAACGTACGGCGCAGGGGCTTGATGCTCAGCAGCAGCGCCGGCACCACCACCAGCAGCGCGGCAACGCCCAGGCCAAACCCTGCGACTACATTGAACAGATAACCCGCCGCCCACCACACCAGGCCAGCGCCCAGCCACAGGGTGGCTGCGGCTTGTCGATACGCCAGGGCAGTCGCCGCGGCAAGTCCCGCCAATAACCAGATAACCATCAAGATACCTCTACTTGTTCAGGGCGCGGCACGCCTATCAGCAGGTCGGTATGGCCTGCGACTGATCACCACACTACAAACTTGAAAAGACAAATTCAAATTTTGTTTTGAAATTTTTATTTAATTGGTTTGCGAAATAATTCTCGGCCGAACGCGTCAGCCGAAATGCCAATAAGGGAAGGAAATCACAAGGGGTCGCGTGGGCGACCCACCGGTGCAGCACCCGGTAAACGCAGTAGAAAGATGCGCTGACTACACGTTTACCCTGGGACTACGCAGAGACAACAACAGGTCAGAAAGCGTAGGTGGCCGACAGGCTGACCACTTCGCCCTTGGCCTCGGACTTGCCATCCAGCGACGCCGCGCCCAGACGATCAACGTTCTTGGTCTTGAGCTTGACAGTTTCCACAAACTGGCGGGAATACGCGCCGTCGATGCTCAGGCCAGGAATGGCGCGGATGTTGTAGCCAAAGCCCAGGGAAGCGAAGGTGCGGTCCCCATCCGGGATACGCGGGTCACGGGTGGAGTTGCGGGTTGGGGTCTGGTCGAAGGCCACACCGGCGCGCACGGTGAAATCATCCGTGAGTTTGTAGTCGCCGCCGAACGAATACATCCAGGTGTTCTTGTACTTGTACGGGATCGACACAATGGTGCTGCCATTGGACTTCAAGGTCAGCGCCTCAAAGGACGACCATTGGGTCCAGGTCACGCTGGCGCCCAGGGTCAGGCGGTCAGAGAAGTCGTGTACCCAGTCCAGGGACGCATTGGCAGGAATGTCCAGTTGCGTGGACGCATTGGCGCCGCCCGGATACAGCTTGAGCCCAGGGTACGCCAGTTCGACCAGGGTTTTACCGTCGAGTACAGGGGTAGTCATCAGCCCTTCCGAGCCCGGATCGGCGTACATGTTGTACTTGCCTTCCAGCTTGTTCTTGATCTTGGCGTGGTAATTCAAGCCCAGGGTGTCTTGCGCCGTGGGTTTCCAGGTCATACCTGCAAACCAGCCCAGGGAATTGTTGTCGACCTTGACGCGCATCAAGGCGAAGCCCTGGCCAGCCGGGAACGGAATCATCCCGAAGTCCGGCGACTGCGCGGCGGCTGCATACAGGTCGACGTTCTGGCTTACAAAACCTTTGGTGTGCTGGAGAATGGCACCGCCGCCGATGGAAAACTCATCATTGACCTTGAACGACAGGGAACCGGTCAAGCCAACGGTTTCGATGCGGGTATCCACTGCAAAATCGCGGCCTTTCCAGTCTTCATCCCAGGTTGTGCGGGCGCCCATGGGCACCACCTGGCTCAGGCCAAAGGCAAAACGGTCGTTGATCGGGATCACCATAAAGCCGGTGGGTACCCATGCCTCAAAGCCGCCTTGGCCACCGTCACCTGTGCGAGGTGTCGATGTTACTTCACCGGTATTGGGATCAAAGACCGTGGTGGAAGACGGATTACCCGCGTAGTCATACGCCGCCCCCTTGTATTTGATATCGATGTTTGCGTAGTTGATGGTGAACTGCGAAATAGTCTTGTCAATAAAGGCCATCGCAGCCGGGTTGTTGTAGGCGGCTGATGGATCGTTCTTAAACATCGACCCACCACCAAATGCACGTCCCCAGCCAGCAGTGTTGGCGGTTGGCGTCATGAAGCCTCCCGCCTGAACGGAGCCTGCTGAAGCTATCAGCCCGCCCAACAATGCCAGGCCTAACAACGCCTGGGCCTGCTGCTTCTTATTATTCATGCGTCACTCCTTATTGTTTTTATTTGTCACAGCCAGTTGGACCGAACGGCTTTACCTCAACAGATGCCTCTGACGAGGCACCTGTTTTTCACGGGTGATCAACCCTATTTAGGAAGTCCCAACCTCAAGGAATGATCGTGACGCCGGTAGCGCTCACGTTCAGCGTCACCACCGTGCAACTGCCGCTAAGCGGTTGGTTGTTCGCAGCGAGAGTAATGCTTGGAAATGGTGTTGGGGTTGATGCCAGCACTACATCAATAGATGAAGGGCCGCAGTTGGTTGGAGGGAACGAGGTGATCGTGTACCCCACGTTGTGAGCTTTCCCGGCGGTTGTGCTGGTGGCTTCCAGCAACCAAGGCAAACCAGTGATATTAGGCAGGTTGCACAGTGCACTTGATCCTGGAGAGATGGTTACTTTGGTGATGTCGGCCTTACCATCAGGACGCACCTTGCCTTCAAATACCGCCTTACAGGTCACCGGCTGCTGGAACGAGGACGGCGATTTAACAATGATAGTACCAGCGGCATCGGTGACGAACGTCGCTCCAATTGGACTAAAAGACGCCGCACTGGCCATCGAAGCCGCGCCAAAGCACAAAGCAAACGAACTTACACAAACGAGGGTTTTCAAACTTTTCATTATTTTTCCTCACATGTATGGCGAGTCATTTCGCCGGGGTAATGGCCATGATCGAGAGGTCACGGAGAAACAGCAGAACTTCCCTTTCCAGCCAAATTTCAATGCAATTACCACTACAAATTCGGGTACTTACTCGACAACTTTGAACGTCGGCGGCATCTTGATCGATACCGTTTTGATCTTGCAGTCTTCACCGATTGGCACATTGGCCGCTTCCAACTTGCCGGTGGCGTTATCCCAGGTGCCCTCGGCGGTAGACGGGCCGCACTTGCCGCCCAGGCCAAAGGCGTGCACATCGACGCTGATCTTCGACATGGAGCCGCTCTTGGCATCCTTGGCCACCAGGATCCACGGCAAGTTAGTGGCTTCGACGCGGCTGCACTTGAGGCCGCCGTCGAACTCGACCTTGTCGACATTGACGTGCGAACCATCCGCCGCGACCTTGCCCGCCACCTTGATGGTGCAGTCGGCGCTGATCAGCGCGCCCTTGGAAAAACTGATGGGGCCCTGGGCAGTGAAGGCGCTGCCGGCGGGTTCGATACGTGCGGCCTGGGCCTGGTGATAGGCAATAAGACCCAGTACAGCGAGCACGATATGCGTTGTGAACTTGGCAGGTGTGTGCATGGTGTACGCCCTTCCCTTGATTTTATTTTTGTTAGGGTCAAACAACTTTCTTGCAACTTAAAGCACTCGAAACCGGCAAACCGTGGGCGATGAAAACCTGCGCGATACACAGACCCCGAGTGCGCCTTACAGCAGTTGATTCACATTAGAAGGTGCTGGTCTTGCCGTACTTCTCCAGTATCTTCAAGCGTTTGGATGGCTGGATATTGGCCAGGGTGACATCCCCCGAATAATGCCGCAGTACCCGATGATCCATGCGTCGGCGCCACAAGTAAGGAACATAGGCCCAGACAATCATGCTCGCGTAGCCATACGGCAGTTGCGGCGATTCATCAAAGTGGCGCAACGACTGATAACTACGGGTCGGGTTAGCGTGATGATCGGAGTGGCGCTGCAACTGGAACAGAAAGATATTGGTGACAATACGGTTACTGTTCCAGGAGTGGCGCGGCGAGCAACGTTCATAACGGCCATTGGGCAACTTCTGGCGTTTAAGCCCGTAATGCTCGACATAGTTCACCACCTCCAGCAACGAGAAGCCGTAAATGCCCTGGATCAACAGGAAGGGAATCACCGCCGCACCCAGCCAGGCGATCATCGCGCCCCACAACACCACGCTGTACATCCAGGCGCTGAGTACGCCGTTCTTCCAGTGCCACGCCGGCAGGCCGAGCTTGCGCAGGCGTTCGCGTTCCAGGTTCCAGGCCGAGCGCGCACTGAACCACACCGAGCGCGGCAGGAAGGCCCAGAAACTCTCCCCCAACCGCGAGCTGGCCGGATCTTCCGGGGTGGCGACGCGCACGTGATGGCCACGGTTGTGTTCGGTGTAGAAGTGCCCGTAGAAGGTCGGCGCCAGGGTGATCTTGGCCAGCACGATCTCCAGCAGGCGCGGCTTGTGCCCCAACTCATGGGCAGTATTGATCGCGATGCCAGTGGCGGCGCCGGTGGACATGGCCATGCCCAGGTAGGTGAACCCACTCACCTCGCCATGCAGTTGCACCCGGGCGGTCAGGAAGCTGGCGGTTTGCGCCATCCAGCTCGATGGGTCCATGGACGCCGTGAGTTGCAGCAGCCCCCCGTTGATCATCCAGTCGATGCCGCTGACCGCCAGCCAGCCGGTCATCACCAGGGATGAAATAACCAACGACACCCCGGTGTAAACGATCCAGCGGTAGTACTGCTGCGATTCAAGACCGCTGACAGCGGATTCCGGCGGGTTGCTGACGTCTTCGCCGAGCAGGCCGTCGATCAACGGGATCAGCCCGAAAATCACCAGTACACCGACCCACCACAGTTGTTGTACACCGGTGGTGATGGCCAGGGCGCCAGACAGCAGCGGGGTTGCCAAAGGCATGATGCCGAGCCACCACAGGTGGCGCTTGCCGTCGGTCCAGACGTGCGGGGCGGCCAGGGTCTGACTCATGACAACCTCCGGCTGCACTGCGCGGCAGGGAGGGAGAGCGAAGCAAAAGAGACAGGAAACAGGTTCAGGCGGCACTGAAGGCCACTTGAAATAAACCATGCGATAAAAGGCGTTTTTTTCATTATTTTATTCGCTCTTAGGCATTTCAAAAATCATTTCAAAATAAATATTGAAATATTTTTTTAAATAAATAGCGCGGAACCAATAGGTCGTCAACTACTTTTTCGAGGCCTTTTTTACGTGACCGGACAGTCTCTTTTTCATCCGTTCGGTCAGGTGTCTAGGGCAAGCGTTACCGACTCTCGACCACGCCGTGGGGCCCACGATTATTTACTCGCCAACGCAAATGGCGGATGCAGGACGGTGGCGCTTGCCACCGGCTTGCTGCGCTTGGCCACCTGCTCGACCAAGGCGGCCACGCGCTCGGTGGCGGTGATGGGCAACATATGGCCACGGCCTTCGACCAGTTGCAGCTTCAGCCCCGGCACCTTGTCCGCCAGGGCCTGGCCATGCTTGCGAAAGTCCAGGACCTTGTCCCGCGAGCCATAGATCAGGCCGATGGGCAGGCGTAGTTGTGGATAGCGCTTGACCATCTCCGGCAGGTAATCGTTGACCAGGCCGATTTCGGTGGAGGCGGCATAGAAGTTGTCGGGGCGCATCCCCAGCAGGCCGCCGCCACGGCTGGCGAAGTCGGCCGGCGCCGGGTCAGGAGCGAACACGCCCTTGACCACCGCGCCGCTGGTGAGCAGGCCGATGGGCACCGTCAGCGTGCGCGACACCCAGCGCCGCAGCCAGGCCGGGCGCACCGCCAACGATAGAAACACCAGGGGAAGCATGCGCTGGGGATGGGTCAGGGGTGCCACCAACACCAGCCCGGAGACCGCATGGGGATGGTCCAGGGCCAGCGCCAGGGAGATCGCTCCGCCCAGGGAATGCCCCAGCACCAGGGGCTGGCCCAGGTCCAGGGTCTGGATAAAGGTCGCCACTTGCCGGGCCTGGCTTGGCAGGTCGGCGCCGGTGCCTGTGTGACGGGTGGAATAGCCTGAGCCGGGGCGGTCCAGGGTGATCACCCGAAAGTGCTCGCGCAATTGCGCGGACAAGGCATAGGTCAGGTTGCGACTGCTGCCCATCAGGCCGTGGATCATCACCAGCGGCGGGCCCTTGCCCTCGTCTACATAATGAAAGCGCTCGCCATCGACCTCCAGAAAGCGCCCGTTGCTTGGAACAACCGCTTCGATACGGCGCGTCATCCAGGCACTCAAGCCCCACAACAGCGCACTGACAGCAATAAACACAGCCGCAGCGACAACCCATTCGACAGCCATAGCTCGGTCCTCTGCTTCCCTGCTGCTGGCGATCCGACCGGTATTGGTCAAGACCTCAGCTATCGTCCACACCCTGGACTTCAACTGCGTGCGTAAAACGTTCGTCCGTCGGACAAATCGCACATAAAGGACAAGGTTCTAGCGTAGACGACATTTTCAGGTAGATTATTTAAAATCTTTTTTAAAATAATAAATACAATTTTTCTTTGCAATGGTGTTCTATCTAAAAGCCAAAAACAAAAAAAGGAGCACATCCGATGTCAATACCCGTCAGGCGCCTACAGCCCACGAGGGACACCCTATGAATGCCTCTACCCAGCCGGGCGGCCCGGCAGATTGCGTGGATATCGCGATCATCGGCTCAGGCTTTGCCGGCCTGTGCATGGCGATCAAACTCAAGCAGGCCGGGCTCGACGACTTTTTCATTGCCGAACAGGCCGACGCCCTGGGCGGCACCTGGCGCGACAACCACTACCCGGGCTGCGCCTGCGATGTGCAATCCCACGTCTATTCGTTTTCCTTTGCGCCCAACCCCGACTGGACCCGGCAGTTCGCCCCCCAGGCGGAAATCCGCGCCTACCTGGAACACTGTGCGCAGCGCTTTGAACTGGCGCCGTACCTGTGTTTTGGCATGGGGCTTACACGGGCGGTGTTCGATGAGCAACTGCAACGCTGGCAATTGCAGTTCAGCAATGGGCGCCAGGTCAGTGCGCGGGTCTTGGTGTCGGGGATGGGCGGCCTGTCCCGCCCGGCACTGCCGGATATTGCGGGGCTGGACAGTTTCAAGGGCAAGCGCTTTCACTCCCAGCAGTGGGACCATGACTATTCACTCAAGGGCAAACGCGTGGCGGTGATTGGCACTGGCGCCAGTGCCATCCAGTTCGTGCCGCAGATCGCCCCGCAGGTGGCGCACCTGGACCTGTTCCAGCGCACCCCGCCGTGGATCATGCCCAAGCCCGACCGCCCCATTTCACCGGTTGAACGCTGGGCCTTCAAACATCTGCCGTTCACCCAGCGCCTGGTGCGCGGGGCCCTCTATTGGGCCCTGGAAGGTCGGGTGGTGGGGTTTGCGCTGCACCCGCGCCTGATGAAAGTGGTGCAAAAAATCGCCCTGCGCCACCTGCACAAACAGGTGGCGCGCCCTTCCCTGCGCAAGGTGTTGCGGCCGGACTACACCATCGGCTGCAAGCGCGTGCTGATCTCCAATGACTACTACCCGGCGCTGTCGCGCAGTAATGTCGAGGTGGTCACCGAGCCTGTGCTGCGGGTCGAGGCCGATGGGGTGATCACCGCCGATGGCATCAAGCACCCGGCCGACTGCCTGATCTTCGGCACCGGGTTCCAGGCCGCCGATCCCCTGCCCCGCGACTGCATCATCGGGCGCGGCGGCATCGACTTGATGGACGCCTGGCACGACGGCGCCCATGCCTACAAGGGCACCACCGTGCCGGGCTACCCGAACCTGTTCCTGATCGTCGGGCCCAATACCGGCCTGGGCCACAACTCGATGATTCTGATGATCGAGGCGCAAGTCACCTACATCCTCGACGCGCTGCAACAGATGCGCCGCCAGCAAATCGCCACGGTAGAGGTCAAGCCAGCAGTAGAACGCGCCTACAACCAGCAAATCCAGGCAAAACTGCAGCGCACCATCTGGAACACCGGCGGCTGCCGCAGTTGGTACCTCGACCCGCGTACCGGCAAAAACACCACGTTGTGGCCCGGTTCGACCTGGCGCTTCAAACAAATCACCCGTCAGTTCGCCCTGCGTGATTATCAAGCCATCCCACAGGTAGCCGGCGCCACACTGCGCACCGTCACACCACCCCATGCCACCGCAGAAGGAAGCCTGTCATGAAGTCATTCAATGGCCGTGTGGCGGCCATCACCGGTGCCGCGTCCGGCATGGGCCGCGCCTTGGCCTTGGCCCTGGCCCGCGAGGGTTGCCACCTGGCCCTGGCAGACAAGAACCAGGCCGGGCTGCAACAAACCGTGGAGCTGATCCAGCGCAGCACCCTGGCGCCGATCCGCGTGACCTCCCGGGAGCTGGATGTTGCCGACCGCCAGGCCATGGAGGATTGGGCGGCCAGTTGCGCGGCCGAGCATGGCCAGGTCAATCTGATTTTCAACAATGCCGGGGTGGCCCTGTCGAGTACCGTGGAAGGCGTGGACTATGCCGACCTGGAGTGGATCGTCGGCATCAACTTCTGGGGCGTGGTCTACGGCACCAAGGCCTTCTTGCCCTACCTCAAGGCCAGCGGCGACGGGCATGTGGTCAACACCTCCAGTGTGTTCGGCCTGTTCGCCCAGCCCGGCATGAGCGGCTACAACGCCACCAAGTTCGCGGTGCGCGGCTTTACCGAAGCCCTGCGCCAGGAGCTGGATTTGCAGCGCAGCGGGGTCTCGGCCACCTGCGTGCACCCCGGCGGGATCCGTACCGACATCTGCCGCAGCAGCCGGATCGACGCGAACATGACCGGGTTCCTGATCCACAGCGAACAACAGGCCCGCGCCGACTTCGAGAAGCTGTTTATCACCGACGCCGACCAGGCCGCCAAGGTGATCCTGCAAGGCGTGCGCAAAAACAAACGCCGCGTGCTGATCGGCCGCGATGCCTACGCCCTGGACTGGCTGGCGCGCTGCCTGCCGGCGGCCTACCAGGCACTGGTGGTGTTTGCCAGCCGGCGCATGGCCCCCAAACAGCGCAAGGCCCCGCTGCCCAACCCCCTCTCTGAACAGGAGTCGCCATGATGCTGCCCATTCGCCGCGACCTGCATTTCACCCTGCCCGCCGAACGCATCAAGGACTGGCACGAGCAAGGCCCGTTTATCACGCATTTTTTCAATGCCCTGTCGCTGCTGTTTCCCCAGGGCGAGCTGTTCTTCATGGACAGCGTGCGCCACTATCGCCAGCGCATCGACGACCCGGCGTTGAAAAAGGAGATCCAGGGCTTTATCGGCCAGGAAGCCATGCACAGCCGTGAGCACGTGGCCTATAACGACCTGCTGCAAGCCGCCGGGCTGCCGGCCCATCTGCTCGACCGGCGCTTGAAAATGTTCCTCGACCTGCAAAAGAAGCACCTGCCGCCGGCCTTCAACCTGGCGGTGACCATCGCCCTGGAACACTACACGGCGATGCTCGCGGAAATCCTGCTCAGCGACCCCACCCGCTTTGGCGATTCGCTCAAGGGCTACCAGCAAATGTGGTACTGGCATGCCCTGGAGGAAACGGAACACAAGGCCGTGGCCTTCGATGTGTGGAACCGCGTGATCAAGCCCGGGCCCGGGCGATATCTGCTGCGCACCGGGGCCATGTTGTCCACGACGGTGATTTTCTGGTTGGTGGTGTTTGATTTCCACCTGCGCCTACTGATCGCCGACCGCCGTGCGGGCGGGCATCTGAAGGGGTTCTGGCGGATGCTGAAGTTTCTCTACGGACCCAAGGGTGTGTTCCCGCGCATGGCGCGGCCGTGGCTGCATTATTTCAAGCCGGGGTTTCATCCGTGGGATCACGATAACCGGGTGCGACTGGAAGGGATCGATAAACTGGTGGAAGAAGTGGAGCGCACCAACTCGGTTGCCGGAACGTAGCCTTGCAGGAGCCGGCTTGCCGGCTCCTGCAGCACGCCAACGGCTCAGACCGTACGCGAAAACTGCCCCTTCTGCTCCCCGCCCAAGTACGCATCAAACGCCATCGCCACACTGCGCACCATCAGTTGCCCCTGGGGCAACAGTTGCACCCCATCGTCCTGGATATGCAGCAAGCCATCCGCCACTTGCTCATCCAGGCGCGACAGGGCTTGGGCAAAGTACTCGCTAAAGCGGATCGCATGCCCGGCCTCGACCCCGGCAAAGTCGATGCGCCCATGGCACATCAAGCCGTTGATCACGTCGCGGCGCAGCACGTCATCGGCGTTCAGGCGGTAGCCGCGCTGCACCGGCAACAACCCGGCGTCGATCCGCGCGTAGTACTGGGACAACTCCTTGACGCTCTGGCTGTAGCTGTCGCCCACCTTGCCGATGGCCGACACGCCCAGGCCGATCAGGTCGCAATCGGCATGGGTCGAGTAGCCCTGGAAGTTGCGCTGCAAGGTGCCATTGGCCCGGGCCAGGGCCAGTTCGTCGTCGGGCAAGGCGAAGTGGTCCATGCCGATATACACATAACCGGCCTCGGTCAGCCGGCGAATAGTCAATTCCAGCAGTTCCAGCTTGCGCTCCGGCGGGGGCATGTCTTCGGGGCGGATCATGCGCTGGGCGCGGATTTGCGTGGGCAAATGCGCATAGCTGTAGGCCGCCACGCGATCCGGGCGCAGGGCAATCAGCTTGGCCAGGGTCACGTCGAAACTGGCCACGGTCTGCAATGGCAGGCCGTAGATCAAATCCACACTGATCGACTTGAACCGCGCCTCACGCGCCGCCCGGACCAATTGCACGATCTGCTCTTCGCTCTGCACGCGATTGACCGCCGCCTGCACAGCGGCATCAAAGTCCTGCACGCCAAAACTCAGGCGATTGAAGCCTAGCCCGCGTAGGTTGTGGATCCGTTCGACGCTGATGGTGCGCGGGTCCACTTCAATGGAAAACTCATGATTGTCACTGGTATCCAGGCTGAAGCCTTGGGCCAGGCAGTCCATCAATTCGGCCAGTTGCCCATCGTCGAGGTAGGTCGGCGTACCGCCGCCCAGGTGCAACTGGGTCAGGGGCCGCGCGCGGTCGAACAGCGCCGCCTGCATCTGGATTTCGCGCTTGAGGTAGCCCAGGTATTCCACGGCACGGTGGGTCTTGCGCGTGATGATCTTGTGGCAACCGCAGTAGTAGCAAAGGCTCTGGCAAAACGGCACGTGGATATACACCGACAACGCCTTGGGTGCCAACGCCTGGTTGCTGGCCGCCACCGCCTGCTGGTAATCGTCCAGGGCAAAGGCTGAGTGAAACTGCGGCGCGGTCGGGTACGAGGTGTAGCGCGGCCCCGGGCGGTCGTATTTCTGCACCAGGGCGCGGTTGAACTCAAACGCTTTCATGATCGATGGTCTCATCGTTGGAGCAAGGGGGAACCGCGCTGCCTGCCCGGTCAAACAGTGCGCATAGAGCTTCGACCCGCTGCCGGCCCGCTGGCAGTACACAGAGGAAGCGCTCGGACAGATCAATCAGGCCGTCCTGGTGCAGATGCTCCAGCAGCGGCCAGATCGCCGAAAAATAGCGGGGGAAAATCACCCCATAGCGGCGCTCCAGGGCCTGGATATCCAACTCCAGGTCACAGGCCAGGCGCTCCATGACGTGCTGGCGGATCTGGTCGCCGGCCTCGCAGCGCCAGCCGCGGGCGGTGGGCAGCAGGTCGCTGTCCAACTGCTGGCGATAGCGCGCCAGGTCCTCGGTGTTTTGCGCGTACAGGGTGTCGAGCTGGCTGATGGCGCCCAGGCCAAAGCCGATATGGTCGCAGTAGCCGTGCCGGGTAAAGCCCTGGCAATTGCGGCTCAGGCGCCCGCGTTCCTGGGCCAGTGCCAGGTCGTCATCGGGACGCACGAACTGGCCCAGGCCGATGTAGTGATAACCGGCGGCCTCCAGGCGCTGCCAGGCGATGCGGCGCATGCCATATTTGTCGGCATTCGACAACAGCGCACGCGGTGGCTGCTGCTGGTAGCGCCGGGGGGCCTGGGCATAATCGAACACTTGCAGGCGGTCCGGCTCCAGGGCGATCAGGCTGGCCAGCTTGGCTGCAAAGCTGTCGCAGGTCTGCCAGGCGTGGCCATAACCGAGGTCGACATTCACCGAGCGAAAGCCGAAGGTGCGCGCCGCGTCGATCAGCGACTGGATCGGCGCCGGGTCCTGGTAGCCGGCCACCGACGGCGCGGCTTCGGCACTGGCGTCCGGCACGCCGATATTGATGTGGTTGAACCCCAGGTCCCGCAGCAGGCCCATGGTCGCCCAGTCGGTGTGCAACGGGTCGAGGTCGAGGCTGTAGTCGCCCTGGTCGTGCTCCAGAAAGTGCAGGCGACTGCGCAAGTGCGCCATCAGCCGTTGCAGGTCGGCAATCGCCGGAGTGGTGCCGCCCAGATGGAATTGGTCCACCGGTTGCCGGCCGCCCACGTGGCAACCGACCAGGTGGATTTCCTGCTCCAGGGCGCGCAGGTAATCATCCGTCACCAGGCCTGCCGGCCATTGCAGGTTCAGCGCCAGGGGGCGCTGGCGCTGACGGCTGCTGCGCAAGGCGCGCAGCAGGTCGAGGGAGCCGATACCCGGATGGAATTTGCCGATGTCGACCTGGCCCTGGTCCAGCACGCTTTGGTCACGGCGCAGGCGCCACTCGCGGGCGGGATGAATGACAGTGAGCATGACGGCCTCCGGGTCTGGCTACGGTGGCCCATTGTGCGGTGCGACCGGACAGCGCACCTTGATATGCATCAAGCGCCGGCGTTTACCAGGTGATGTAGAACATGCTCTTGGCCAGCAACACAATGGCGACCATATGGCAGAACAGGCTCAGATGGACAAAGCGCAGATAGGCCGCGCTGACCTGCCCGCGGCGCATCAACCACACCGTCAGCAAAAAATGCATCAGCACACTGGCGGCGAGGATCAGTTTGAGGGTCAGCAAGGCACCGAATGCCGAGCTCGACGGCGCGGCCAGCACTGGCAGGTAACGCAACCAGACCATGCCGATACCGGCGCCAAACAGTACCAGCAGCACCCATGGCATCAAGGCCCTGGCGCGACGGCCAATGCCCTGCTCCACCAACAGCATGACGCGGGCCGGCAGTTGCTTGTGCACACTGGCAAGGATCAACACTTCAAAGAACACCGTGCCGATAAACACCAGCGCGGCGAACAGATGGGCCAGCAGGAACAGGAGATAGAGCATCAGCGCCTCACAGTGGGCCGGTCCGTGTAGCATGACTGTGCCCCAGGGCGGGGGGACGCTGCCTTGATACGGGTCAAGGGCCCTGATAATCGTTGAAACATTTGCCCCAAGCCTTGTGCCACGGGCCTTTCATGGTGTCTGCGACAGTGTGCCACAGACGCAATCAGCGCCCTGGCTGGTAAGGTGGCCATCGCCCCTGTGGCAGAACGTCGCAGATTATCAAGCGTGATCAAGGCCGGTAGACTACCCACCCTGCCTGTTCACCGCTTTTCAAAGCCTGACTGACCTGTTATGCGCAGCCGTCAGGCGCTTCACGGGACGCCCACTTCATGAGTACGTTATTTACCCGTCGCAAGGTCCTTACCGGGATGGGCCTGCTGGGCCTGGGTCTGTTGAGCGGCTGCGACACCGGCCCCAAGCTGAACTTCAAGTACGGCAAGGACCTGAGCAACAAGATCATGGGCCGCACGTTCAAGCTCAAGAACACCGCTGGCGAAACCGTGACCCTGAGTTCGTTCCGCGGCCTGATGCCGGTGGTGTTCTTCGGGTTCACCCAGTGCCCGGCCGTGTGCCCCACCACTCTGGCGCGCATGGCCCAAGCCAAGAAACTGATGGGCCGCGACGGCGAAATCATGCAGGTGATCTTTATCACCCTGGACCCGGAACGCGACACGCCCCAAGTGCTCGACGCCTACGTCAAGGCCTTCGACCCCAGCTTCGAGGCGCTCTATGGCACCCCGGAAGAAATCGCCGTGGCCGCCAAGGAATTCGGGATCTTTTATGAAAAAATCCCCGCCGGCGACACCTACACCCTGTCCCACACCGCCACCAGCTTTGTGTTCGACACCCGCAGCAACCTGCGCCTGGGCCTGTCGGCATCCCTTAACGCCAAAGAGTGCGCAGAAGACCTGCTCACCGTCATGGAGGTCTGCTAATGACTGCTGTCCACACCCTCAAGCGCATCGCCCTCGGCCTGTCCCTGCTGGGCCTGGCCGCCCACGCCAGCGCCCAGACCCAGGTCAGCGACGCCTGGGCCCGCGCCACCGTGCCGGGGCAGCATTCAAGCGGAGCGTTCATGACCCTTACCGCCGACAGCGATAGCAAGCTGCTGAGCGTCAAGTCGCCGGTGGCCAAGGATGTGCAGATTCATGAAATGAGCATGAAGGACGACGTCATGCGCATGGGCCCCGTGGACGCCGTGGCCCTGCCGGCCGGCCAGGCGGTGAAGCTCGACCCCGAGGGTTATCACGTGATGCTGATGGGCCTGACGGGGCAGATCAAGGAAGGCGACCAGGTGCCACTGACCCTGACCGTGGAAGATGCCAAGGGTGACAAGCAGACCATCGAAGTCCAGGCCCCGGCCCGCAGCCTGAACAGTGCTGACGGCCCTCATATGAACCACTGATCCTGAGGGTGGGAGCGGGCTTGTCGGATCGCCGCATCGCTGCGATGGCGGTGGGTCAGTCACCGAA
Source organism: Pseudomonas sp. GW821-FHT01D09 (assembly GCF_059422465.1). NCBI lineage: Bacteria > Pseudomonadati > Pseudomonadota > Gammaproteobacteria > Pseudomonadales > Pseudomonadaceae > Pseudomonas > Pseudomonas sp. GW821-FHT01D09. Next base: position 74,448 of record NZ_JBWKWY010000002.1, on the reverse strand, counting down.
TGTGCAGGCTGAGCCACCGCTATCGCGGGCAAGCCCGCTCCCACAAGGGATCTTGGCCGGACGCGAGGTTTTGGCCACACCACACATCAAATGTGGGAGCTGGCTTGCCGGCGATGGCGGTGGATCAGTCACCGAATATGTTGCCTGAACCACCGCTATCGCGAGCAAGCCCGCTCCCACAGGGGGGCTTGGCCGGGCATAGAGTTTTGGCCACACCACAAACAGGGTCTGGCCGGACGTTCAAACAGTCAGGCGCTTGACCATCGGCACACACGCTAGCTCCAGCCCCGTCGGTGAATGATAGATGGACTGTTCACAGCCTTCATAACCCCGGCTGCGATAGAACTGCGCGGCATTCAACGTGGCGTCCAGCACCACCGCCTCAATCCCCAGCTCCAGCGCCACTTGCTCCAGGTGCTCAAGCATCTGCCCACCAAACCCGCGCCCGATAAAACCAGGCAGCACAAACAGTGCCCCCACTTCCCGAGGGCCCGGGTCGAGCATACCAGTGGCGACCGGCTCGCCATCGACGCACCCCAGGTAGAACGGCTTGGCCATCAGCGCGGTATAGCCGTCCTCGGCCGCGCCGCGGGTCCAGGTCAACATCTGCTCGGCGGTGTAGGCGCCGATGCATTGGCTGCGGATCGCCTGCAGGCGGATATCGAAGGCGATGGGGCCGTCGTCGAGGGTGGCGCGTCTGATTTGCAGCATGTGAATCTCCCTGAATAAACCTGTTTACCGTGACCTCAATATGCCATTAGCACACTTGTGCTAATCGACCCGACAGGCCCCCGGCGCTATATTCCCCGGCACCCCAATGCTCCCCGCCAGCACGTCGAACCCGCCGTGCAAGGGATCGTTGTGCGTTGAAAACACCCAAACAACCCCAAGGAAGACGCGCCATGAAACTGCACTCCCCTGTCACCCGCCTCGCTCTGCTGGGCGCCCTGATGATCGGCGTTGCCGGTTGCAGCAATATCAAGCCCACCGAAGACCACCTCAAGACCCTTTCAGAAACCAACCTCGGCGAGCCGGTCAAGCGTGTGTCCAATGTGCGCAGCGATTCCATGACCACCTATTACATCGCCAGTACCGCTTCCGGTGACTACAACTGCTCCGTGCCCAGCGGTGCCAGCGGCGGGATGTTTGCCGTGGCCAGCTTCGGCATGATGAAGCCCGCCGCCTACTGCCAACCCAAGGGTGCCCGGGGTAACGGGTTGACGCCGTTCAACCAGTAACAGCCCCCTGGCTGAGGTCGCGCAGGGTGCCCCGTAGTTCAGCGGGGCGCACTGGCTTGGACAAAATGGCGATCTGCCGGTCGTGCAGCGCCGCCTGGATCTTCTCCACATCATGCCCGGTCAGAATCAACGCCGGCACCGCCACGCCGCGCTGGGCGCGCAGTTGGTCAATGCACTCGATACCGGTGGCATGGTTGCCCAGGTCATAGTCGGCGACGATGATGTCGCAATCGCTGACCAGGTCATGCCCGCTCAATTGCGCCTGCACCTCGCACCCCCAACGCTCCAGCAAGGCCTGGGTGGCCAGCAGCACGTTGTGGTCATCTTCCACCAGGCACACTTTCAAGCCGGTCAACAACCCGGCCTGGCGTGCATCATCGCGCACCAGGGGTTGATGGGGCGCGGGCGCCAGGGGCAAGCCGCGCAGGCTGACGGAGGTGCCATGGCCCACCCGTGAGCGCAGAGCCACGTCCATGCCCATCAACAGTCCCAGGCGCTTGACGATGGACAAGCCCAGGCCGACGCCTTCAACGTCCTTGTCGCGCAACTGGCGCACGCGATAGAACTCCTCGAACACCCGGGGCAGATGCTCCTCGGCAATCCCCCGTCCCTGGTCGTGAATCTCCACCCTCACCTCGCCGCCCCGCTGGCGTACGCCGATCAGCACTGGGCGCTGACCGCCGTACTTGAAGCAATTGGAGAGCACGTTCTGCACCATGGTCGTGAGCAGTGCCGGATCCACCCGCACCCAGTGGGCACTGGGGCGCAGGCGCAGTTCCACCCCGGCCCAGCGGGCGGCTTCGGTGTTCTGGCGCAGCAAATCCGCCAGCAACTCCCCCAGGTGCACAACCTGGTATTTGGGCAGCAACTGGCCGTTGTCCAGGGTGTAAAGATCGAGGATCGAGCGGAACAACTGCGAGACGTTGAGCAACGAACGGTCGATATTGTCCACCAGGCGTCGTTCTTCATCGCCCAAGCGCGCTTCACGCAGGCAGGCGGTAAACAGGCCGATGGAGTGGATGGGCTGGCGCAGATCATGGCTGGCCTGGGCGAGGAAGCGCGACTTTTCCAGGTTGGCGGCGATGGCCTCTTCGGACGCCTTGCGCGTGCGCTCCAGCAACAGGTGGGCGTAGATCGGGATCACCGTGCTGGTGATCATCAGCATCAGCACCATAAACGGCTGCGCCTGCCACAGCGGGGTCAGCCGATACACAATCAACAGCGCCAGCAACGCCAGGCCCGTGGCAATCGCCAGGTAGCGCGAGCCATAGCGCATGCCATTGCCCAGGTTGACCCAGACCATCACCGCATACAGCGGCAACGCCGCCTCACCACCCACCACCAGGCCGAACGAAGTGCCGGTGTAGTCGTGGATCATGCCCAACACCCGGCGCGCCGGGTAATGCCCGGGCCAGCGGGCAATCACCTGGCGCAGCACGATGGAGGCCAACAGGAACAGTACGATATACAGGATCACCGGCAGGTAGGTGTCTAGCGACTGCCCTGGCAAAAAGCCCAGCAGGCTGATGTAAACAATGGCGATAGCGGCGACCACAATGCGCAGGTTGGCTTGGTCCAGTTCGGCGTCTTTCACGAACTTCATGGGCAACATCCTTGTACGGTCTTCGTCAGATCCGCCGCACCGGCAGGCAGGCGGCGAGCGGAGTGTTAAAGTAGCACGCCACAGGACAACCTGGCCCAAGGGAGCAACACACCATGACATGCCGGATCATCATCGCCGACGACCACCCCATGTTTCGCGAAGGTATGCTGCGCACCGTGCAACGCCTGCTGCCCGAAGCCCGCGTGGAGCAGGCCGGCGACCTGGATACAGTGCTGCAGATGCTCAAGAGCGGCAGCGAAGTCGACACCCTGATCCTCGACCTGCGCTTCCCCGGCCTGACCTGCATCAGCCAGTTGGGCGAACTGCGCCAGCAACTGCGGCGCACCACGCTGATCGTGGTGTCGATGGTCGATGACCCCGTGTTGATCGAACAGGTGATGGCCCTGGGCGCCGATGGGTTTATCGGCAAAAACATCGCCCCCGACGAAATCGGCCAGGCCCTGCTCGCCATCCGCCAGGGCGAAGTACTGGTCAAGTTCGCCCCCTCGGGGCTACTGCCCCTGGACACCAACACCCTGACCACGCGTCAGCAAGAGGTCTTGCGGCTGATCGCCCAAGGCAAGACCAACAAGGAAATCGCCAAGGCCCTGGATATTTCGCCGTTTACCGTGCGCATCCATGTGTCAGGGTTGTTGAAAAGCCTGAACGTGCCATCGCGGGCAGCGGCGGCCGTCAAATACAGCCCCCCTCTATAGGTACTGCATGAACACCCAAGTCAGAGTTGCCACCCCGGCAGACGCCGCCCGCTGCTATGCGATCGAAACCAGCGCCTACGAGGGCGATGAAGCCGCGACCCTGGAGAAGATCGCCACGCGGATCGCCCTGTACCCGGAGGGCTTCCTGATCCTGGAAGCGGACGGCCAAGTGGTGGGTTTTATCAACTGCGGTTGCGCCCATGAGGTGGTGATGTCGGATGAGGCCTTCAAGGAGTTGGTGGGGCATGTGGCGGATGCGCCGAATGTGGTGATCATGTCGGTGGTGGTGGACCCGGCGCACCAGGGCCAGGGCTACGCCACGCACTTGATGACGGCCTTTGTGCAGCGCATGCGCGGGATGGGCAAGCAGGCCCTCCACCTGATGTGCAAGGAGCAGCATGTGCCGTTGTATCAGCGGATGGGGTATGGGTATGTGCAACCTTCAACATCTGACCATGGCGGCATGGCCTGGCATGAGATGGTGATGCGGCTCCAGGGGCCTTACTGCCCGGGAAAGTCCGACTGATAGCACACGGGCGAACTCCCCTCCCCGCGCCGATCCAGCTCGTCTTCCAGCCATTGGGCAAGGACCACGGCGTTGTTGGCCACTTGGTCGTGGGCCGAGTAGACCAGCGTCAGCGTACCGGCCTGGGCGATATCCACCAGTTTCCACCAGGCGCCCGGCCGGGCTGCGAGTTCCTGGCGATAGGCCTTGGAAAACTGCGCGAAGTTCAGCCCGCCGGACTTGAATGCCTTGCGCAGCCCGGTACTGGGCGCCACGTCCGGCAGCCACTCATCCAGCACCAGGGAGTCCTTGCGACAGTTGCGCGGCCATAGGCGGTCCACCAGGATACGCGTACCGTCGTCCGGCCTGGCAGGGGTGTAGGCACGCTTGCACTGGATCATGGTGGGCGACTCATGGGCAACGACATCTGTTCAGCATAGCCTCACCAACTCCCCGAAGCCCCACCGCCGCCACTGGAGCCGCCGCCGCCGGAAAAACCGCCACCTGAGCTTGAGCTTGAGCTGGAACTGGAGCGGTCGCTGGAACTGGAGCCTGAGCTCGATCCGCCCGTCCCCTGACCATAGATGAACAGCGCCGCGAACGAGCTGATGGGCAAGGCGAACAGCCAGCCATCAAGCCCCATCTCCAGCATGTACCCCACCGCGCCATACGCCCCCAGTACCATCGCCGTCTGCACGCAAAAGCCCACGCGGCTTTTGCTCCAGGCGGCTTTCATCACCGCGAACAGGATCAGGTACAGGCCCAGCACCACCAGCACGGCCAGCGGCCAGGCCAGCCAGTTCATAAAGGACACTTGCGTCAGGTAGTGATCCACCAGCCCCAGGCCGACGCTGTAGGCCATCAGCCCCAAGACGCAATAAAACACCACCCTGGCCTGCCACAAGGCGCCGAAGATGGCCGCGCTGATGGACATGCAAAACGGCAGCGCCAGCAAATAAAAGGGCCAGGCCTTGCCATTGATCGCGGCCAGCGCCGTCAGCAGCACACTCAGCCCCAGGGCGGCGATCAGGCCGCGTCGCCAATGCAGCTTGCCCGAGGCCAGCAGCACGCCACCAACCGCGCCGAAGATCAACGCCAGCAACGCCGCCGACTCATCCACCGTTTCCCGGGTATCGTCCACGGCCGGCAAATCCCCCCCCTCGACCAGCACGCTCAGGGCATCCACAGCATGTTGCACACCGGCGGCGTAATCGCCCTGGCGAAACGCCGGGGTCATCTGCTCCGTGATAATCCGGTGGCTCAACAGGTCCGTGACCACCCCTTCCAGGCCGTAACCGACTTCGATCTTCACTGTGCGGTCGTTCTTGGCCACCAGCAGCAAAATACCGTCGTCGATGCCCTTGCGCCCCAGTTTCCAGGCGCGCAACAGTTGGGTGGCGAACGCTTCGATGTCAGTGTCCCCCGTGCTCGGCAGCAGCATCACGGCAATCTGCGCGCCCTTGCGCTGTTCGAGGTCGGCCAGTTGGGCGCTCAGGCGCTCCTGGGTCGCTGTGTCCAGGGTGTGGGTCAGGTCGATCACCCGCTGGTTCAGCGCCACGTTCGCCAGCTCTGGCGGCGCCGTTTCGGCCAGGGCCAGCGCGGTGAACACCATGACCAGCAGGCCCAAGGCCGATTGCCGTAAAAACTGCCGCATACTTTGTTACCTGACGTTTCATCCTGAAGGCGCCGACTTTACCCTATCAACGCTATATCGAGTGACCCCCTGCGGTTGACTCTCTAAACTGACGGCAAACCCTCATAGCAACACGCCATTACGAGTGCGCCCATGGACCTTCGCCATCGCAACAACGTCAACGTGATGGGCAATGGCGCCTCGACCCTGGTGTTTTCCCACGGTTTTGGCTGCAACCAGGCCATGTGGAATGACCTGCTACCCCATTTCGTCGAGCGTTTTCGCGTGGTGCTGTATGACCTGGTCGGGGCCGGCCTGTCAGACCCTGCGGCCTACGACAGGGACAAATATGCCACCCTGGGCGGTTACGCTGCGGATCTGAACCAGATCATCGATGAGTACGCCAGTGGCCCGGTGATTCTGGTGGGACACTCGGTCAGTGCCATGATCGGTACCCTGGCCGACCGCGCAGCGCCCGGGCGCATCGCCGCCCATGTGATGATCGGTCCCTCCCCCTGCTATATCGACACCGACAACTACGTGGGCGGGTTCAAGCCCGACGATATCCAGTCGCTGCTCGACACCCTCGACAGCAACTACCTGGGTTGGTCCAGCACCATGGCCCCGATGATCATGGGCGCGCCGGGGCAACCGGCGCTCAGTGAAGAGCTGACCAACAGCTTCTGCCGCACCGAGCCCGAGATCGCCAAGCACTTTGCGCGGGTGACGTTCCTCTCGGATAACCGCGCCGATATCGCGGGCCTGCCCACCCCCACGCTGATCCTGCAATCGACCGATGACCTGATCGCACCGGTGTGCGTGGGCGAGTACCTGCACCGCGTCTTGCCCCACAGCACCTACGGCCTGATCGACAATGTGGGCCATTGCCCCCATATGAGCGCGGCACCGGCCTGCGCGGCCGCGATGGAAAGCTTCCTGCAGCCATGGACCGTTGCCCATGCCGCTTGACGAACTGCCCGACTCCCAGGCGCTGTTCGACGGTGCCGCCTGTGCGCTGGCCGTCACCGCCGAAGATGGCACCCTCCTGCGGGTCAACCGCTGTTTCTGCGACTGGCTGGGCATGGCGGCGCACGAGTTGCACGGGCGGCGTTTCCAGGACCTGCTGACCATGGGCGGGCGGATTTTCCATCAAACCCACCTTGCACCGCTGATGCAGATGCAAGGCAGTATCGCCGAGGTCAAGCTCGACCTGCGCCATCGTGACGGCCATGCCGTGACAATCCTGCTCAACGCCGTCAAACGCGACCACCCCAGCGGCGTACGGCATGAACTGGCCCTGTTCGGCACCACCGACCGCGACAAGTACGAGCGCGAGCTGCTCAACGCACGCAAGCTGGCCGAAGCCCTGCTGCTGGAAAAGACCGCGGCCCAGACCGCCCTCCAGCAAGCCCAGGCCGAGCTCAACCAGGCCTATATCAAGGCACAGCGCCGGGCGCAGTTTGCCGAGCAGATGGTCGCCATCGTCAGCCATGACCTGAAAAACCCACTGACCGCGATCAAGATGGCCTCCGACTTTCTCGCCCGTGGCGAGCGCACCGCCAAAGAAACCCAATTGATTGGCCATATCGGCCAGTCATCGGAACGCGCGCAGCGGATGATCGCCGACCTGCTGGACTTCACCCAGGCGCGGGTCGGCGTTGGCATCGGCGTAAGCCCCATCCCGCTGGACCTGCATGAGGTCACCCAACGCGCGGTGGATGAGCTGCGGGTGGCCTTTCCCCGCGCCACCCTGGTGCATCACCCCATAGGCGCTGGCGCGACCTGCCTGGACGGTGACCGCCTGCAGCAAATCATCGGCAACCTGGTGGCCAATAGCGTGACCTATGGCGACCTGCAACAGCCGATCACCATTACCTCACAGTTGAACCACAATGGGCCGAGCCTCTCGATCCACAACCATGGGCCGGTGATTGCGGACTCGCTGATGGGCGTGCTGTTTGAGCCCATGACCCGAGGCACCGACCAGGACTGCGACGTACGCAGCGTCGGGCTGGGGTTGTTTATCGTGCGGGAAATCGCCAAGGCCCATGGTGGGGATGTGGCGGTCAGCTCCCAGGTGGGTAGCGGTACCACGTTTACTGTGTGCTTCCAGGCGCCTCATTTGCACAAGTGTTGACCGCGCGAAAAAACGCAATAATGGAGCACACCATGCGCAATGAAACCGCATTCGTTCATGTTTGCTTCAACCCCTCCTAATCTTCGTTATTTATTAGCGCATGTTCTCCTGAGTGCTTCAGACTTTCCTTATGCCGTCCATTCAAAATGGCACGTTATTATCCAAGACACTCTTAGACAGGATTAACTAAAAACCTAAATGGAAGTCGCATGCAACTACCAAAATCTTCCAGTGACAGTCATTCAGGCGCAAATCCAAAACACACAAAATTAATTGTGACTCTCGCCAGTACGCGGCAAGAAATACGGGAAATACAGCGCCTGCGCTACAGCGTATTCATCGATACTTTCCGCCTATCCAAACTGAGCAATACCGACGAATTAAATACCGACGAATTTGACGATTATTGCGACCATTTGATTGTACGCGATACTAAAACCTCACAAATAGTTGGCACCTATAGGCTGATGAGTCCGACTGTCGCCCAACGTATTGGATATTACTATTGCGAACAGGAATTTGACCTGAGTCGGATAAATCTTTTACAGCAGCGCATTATCGAATGCGAGCCATGCCTGCGTGCACCCGGATTACCGCAGCGGCAGCGTCATCATGTTGTTATGGTCAGGCCTGGCCACCTATATGCAACGTGAACGCTGTGATTACCTGGTGGGGTGCGCCAGTGTGAGCTTGGCGGACGGTGGCCACAATGCCTCGGCGTTATGTCACGCTTTCACTGCGCAAAACTTTGCCCCCAGCGAATATCGCGTCACCCCACACAATCCATTCCCCTTGCATGAGCGCAATGCCGGGCATGTGCCACAGATGCCGCCACTGTTAAAAGGCTATTTGCGTAGTGGCGCCTGGGTGTGCGGCGAACCCGCGTGGGACCCTGAGTTTAATACTGCGGACTTCTTTATGTTGTTGCCGCTGTCCAAGTTGGATAGCCGTTACGCGCGTCATTATTTAAAAACAGACAAGACAGCACAACTACCCTAAACCTTAAAGAGCCAAATCAATATGTTTTTACAAGAAGAAAGAACCACTGCCTTTGAGCTAATACCGGAAATGGCCCTGTGCCTTGAAACAACCTCGCTTCTTGATTTTGAGCGTGGAGAGTCGCAACGGTTAGCCGATATGTTGCGAAGAGTCGGCCAGCCCGCACTCACCATTGCCAAAGAACTCGGTGGAGCTGGCGCCAGCGCGCTGAGCATGGCGCAATTGCACACATGGGTCGGCGCACATTGCCCCTCCCTGGCAATTATGATGACCATGCATCACCACACTGTCGCCGGGATGATGGCTGCCAGGCATTTCTTTCCGGATATTCAGGGTCTGCTGGGCTTGATTGCGCGCGATAACTTACTAGTGGCCTCTGGGTTTGCCGAAGGGCGTACAAATACGCATATTTCAGAATCGACAATGGCCGTGGAAAAAACCCTCGACGGCTACCTTGTCAACGGCAGCAAGAAACCTTGCACAATGACCCATCACTTCGACGTCATTACTTTTGGCGTCAACTACCTGGACCCTCAAGGCCAGACCCAAATCGGCATCGGTGTGGGGTTTGCCGAAGACCCGAGTATCGAGCGGAAAAAATTCTGGTCCGTGCCGTATCTGCAAGCAGCAGACAGCCACGAAGTTACGTTCAATAACTTGCTGGTTCCTGAAGCCATGATGTGTTTCAGCACCGCCATCGATGATCAACTCGATGATGCGCAACAAGGAACCGGCAACCATTTGTTCGCCATCTGGTTTCAACTGCTGGCCAGCGCTTCCTATCTGGGGATGGCATCGGCCTTGGCAGCACGTGCATTGGCAGGCAATAAAGGCTCGCCAGATGATCGAGCCCTGCTGCTCATTGATCAGCAGGGCGCCACCATGGCGTTGCGTGGCCTGGCGGCTTCGATTGACGACAACCGGTTCTTGCGCAGTGACTTGGCGCGAGCGCAAGCAACCCGGTTCTCTATCCAGGAAGCCGTGAACCGCATCAGCACTCGCGCCTTTGAAATTCTGGGCGGCATGGCCTTTATGTCCAGCGAGGATGTCGCCTATCTAAGGGTTGCCACTGGTTTGCTGGCATTCCATCCGACATCCAGGCTTGCCAGCACACACTTCCTGTGTGAGCAGCTCGGCTAACCTGACTTATGGGTAAGTCAGCGTCACCAGGTAAGCCCCTGAGCGCAACGGCTTGCCCGCCCCATCGCTCAAGCGGTATTGGCGATTGTAGTAACCGCCGTTGCCGACCGTCTCGGTCACCAGCTTGACCTTGACGGGCGAGTGGTCCGGCGCACTGAGCGTACGCACCGGTTCAACGCTATAGGCGCTGATGTTGCCCGGGGATGCCGGCATCGGGCAGCCGCTCAGGGCCAATGTGGACCCCGTTCGGTCCCCTGCCTCGCAGGTTGCCTCGACGATACTGCCGCGAAACTGGATAACACCCTGGGCCAGGGGCGTCGCCGCCTGGCCGCCACCACTGGCGAGCGCAAGAAACAGGCTGATACCAACTGCCACATGTTGACTGCTCATATTGAACGCTCCTGGGTATGTACCCATCACGTCGGCAAGTCGGGTTGGTTTCTTGAATATTTAAGAAATAGCTGATGGCTATTCGTTCAGGGATGCCAACGGCGTCTCATCCTGGAGGGATCGATGGCCAGCCGACGCCTACAGGACCGCGCCCAGGGCCTTCAACAACACGCCATCGCGGCCATAAATATCCGGCGCGTACAGCAAGGCCCCCTGGCTATCCACCTGCACCGTCCAATACCCCAGCAACACCGGCACCGGCGTGGCCAGGCGGAACTCATGGGTCAGCCCGGTCGCCAGCAGCGCCTCGGTCCGCGCCTTTTCCTCCGGGCTCACCAACAGATCGCGTAATAACATCGGCTGTTCTACCCGCACACAACCCGAGCTGAACGCCCGCGGCCCCTTGCTGAACAGCGGCTGGCTGGGCGTGTCGTGCAGGTACACAGAAAACGGGTTGGGGAAGCGCAGGACAATCCTGCCCAGCGGGTTGCGCGGGCCGGCGTCCTGGCGCAGGAGGATATTGCCGGGGTGCGACCAGTCCACCTGCTCGGGCGACAGCGCGCGCCCCTCGCTGTCGAGCACTTTGAGGTTCTGTTGGCGCAAGTACTCCGGGTTCAGGCGGATGGCTGGCAGCTTGTCCTCGCGCATGATGGTCGGCGGGATGGTCCAGGTGGGGTTGAGGGTCAACCGCGTGATGCGCGACTTGAGCAGCGGCGTCTGCCGTTCGGCGCGGCCCACCTGCAAGCGGGTCTGCCACACGGGGATGCCGCCCTGGTAGACGCTCAACTGCGCGGCTGCGACGTTGACCAGGATGCCATCGGGCTCCAGGTCCTGGGCCAGCCAGCGAAAACGTTCGAGGTTGACCCGCAGTTGCTCGCGGCGCACCGCCGGGCTGACGTTGAGCTCGGCCACCGTGCCCGCGCCGATCACCCCGTCGGCTTGCAACGAATGGCTGGCCTGGAAGCGCTTCACGGCCGCCACCAGGTCATCGCCGTATTGATGGCCCTTGGGCACGCTCGCCAGGTAGCCGCCACTGACCAGGCGCCGCGCCAACGCTGGCACCCGCGGGTCTTCGCGGCCGGGGCGCAGCAATGGGCCGTCGGCAATCACGCCCCACTGGGGCAAGGGTTGTCGGCGTTGCGTGGCGTAGGCGGCGCGCAGGCTGCGGTACAGCTCGGCACTGGGCCGGGCCCGCTCGAAGGCTGCCGGCATGTCGGCAAGCCCGGCGGTGGCCAGGGCCAGCACGGCGACGGCCGGGTCCTCGCTGGGCGGCTGAGCATGCCACAACGGTTCGTAATGGGCCTGCTGCAAGCGGCCATAGTGCACGTCATGCAAGGCTTGCAGGTAGTGCTGGCTGGTTTCGAAGTCAGTGCACAGGACATTGCGGCTGGCCGCCACGTCGGGCAGCCGATAGTGCGCCGGGTCCAGGCCATCGTCGGCCAGCAACTGCAACTGGCCCTGCAACGCCGTGCGCCGTGCGTCCTCCGACCACAGGGCGATATTGCCCTGTTGCTGGTAAAAAGCCTGCAGCCGCAGTTCGGCCGGTGTATCCAGCTGGGTCGCCAAACCGGGGCAAACGCTCGACAACTGCCCAAGTGCCAGCTGTACTGGGTTTGACGGTTCGACCGGCACTTCATCGGCCATGGCGACCAATGGTGCTACGAGCAAGCAAAGGCTCAAGTAACATGCGTGTTTTTTGAACAAGGGCTTAGCTCCAATCTACGGCGGAGATGCTATATACATGCTGAATATTGACTGCCGACTCGGCCTGATCGCCGCCACCCTTGCCGCGTTCTGTACGGGTGCCTTCGCAGAGAATGCCAAACCTCATGCCTTGTATAGCAGCCTGGCGCGCTCGGCTCCAGAACTCAATCCCGCAGTCCTTAAAAGCGCCCTCGGTGCCATGCAGTGTGCCGTCAATAACGGCCAGGAACGCGCCGAACGCCTGGCCGTGATCGACTACTCGCAACCTTCAACCGCCCGTCGCCTGTGGATTTTCGACCTGCGCCAGAAAAAGCTGGTACTGCGCGACCTAGTGGCCCACGGGCAAAAATCCGGGGAAAACTTCGCCACCCAGTTCTCCAACAGCGAGGGCAGCCATCAATCCAGCCTCGGCCTGTTCCGCACCCAGGAAAGCTACCAGGGCACCCATGGCTACTCGCTGCGCATGGACGGCCTGGAGCCGGGCTTCAATGACCAGGCCCGCGACCGCGCCATCGTGATCCATGCCGCCGACTACGTCAGCCCCCTGTGGAGCAAGCGTGAAGGCCGCATTGGCCGCAGCCAGGGCTGCCCCGCCGTGCGCCCGCAAGTGGCACGCCAGGTGGTGGACAAGCTCAAGGATGGGCAGTTCATGTTCTCCTGGTACCCCGACCAGCGCTGGCTGAAGTCCTCGGCCTACCTCAATTGCAAGCCGCGCCAGATCGCCAGCGCCGGTTGAGGTAGTATCTGGAGGGCCGAGCCTGACCAGAGAGAGAACTTCAAATGCTTTTGCACCAGTCAACGTGGATCGAGATTGGCCAATTTCTCGACCGTAGCCGCACCGTGGTGATTCCCATCGGTTCCAACGAACAACATGGCCCTACCGGCCTGTTGGGCACCGATTGGATGTGCCCGGAAATCATTGCCCATCACGCGCAAAAAGGCGCCGACATCCTGGTCGGCCCCACCTTCAACATCGGCATGGCCCAGCACCACCTCGGGTTCCCCGGCACCCTCTCCCTGCGCCCGTCGACATTTATCGCCGCCATTGGTGACTGGACCCGTTCCCTGGCGGCCCATGGCTTTGAGAAAATCCTCTTTCTCAATGGCCATGGCGGCAATATCGCCACCATTGAAGCGGCCTTTTCCGAGCTGTACGCCGAAGCCAGCTTCGCCCGCCGCCCCGCCGGCTTCGCCTTGAAACTATGCAATTGGTGGGACCTGGAAGGCGTGGGCGAACTGGCCCGGGCGCAATTCCCCACAGGGCATGGCACCCATGCCACCCCTTCGGAGATCGCGATTACCCAGTGGGCTTACCCCGACTCGATCAAGACGGCGGACTACTCGCCAAAAATTGCCCCCTCCGGCCCGATCCGCGAGGCCCAGGACTTCCGCGCCCGCCACCCGGACGGGCGCATGGGCTCCGACCCGGCCCTGGCAACCCCGGAGAAAGGCGGTGAACTGGTGGCCCTGGCGGCCAGGGGGCTGGTAGCAGCGGTTGAAGCCTTCAGCCGTGAAGCCACGCCCAACTGACGCTTGCGACACAGGCACACAATAAAATCTATAAGAAGGACCTCTCCATGAAACCCCATCAGAAGACCTTTGATCGCATCCGCAACGCCGTCCTGCCGGAGTTTCGCGAGCGTGTTGCCGACTATTTGGTCGAGTACGAAAACATCCTGCAGGCCCCCGCTAACGACACCGACCAGGCCTGCGCCGCCGCCCAGCAACTCCGCGGTTACCTGCGCGGCCTGAACACCACCCGGGTGCTCGGCATGGAAGACTGGGAAGACCTCGACCGCCGGGTCGCACAGGCGTGGCCGCTGGGCGCTACAACGAAGGACGTGCCTGGTTGACCCAGGCCTGTACCGATGGCCGCTGCCACTGCCGCCGGGCATACGCCACCAGCCGTGCGGGCAGCGGATCGCCGTTGAGGATCAGCCGGTTGAGCATCACGGCCAGGTCCAGGTCAGCAATCGACCATTGGCCAAACAGATAGTCATCCCCCTCGGCCAACCACTGCTGCGCCGCCGCAATCAGTTTATCGGCCGCCACCTGGGCCTGGTGTGACAACGGACCATATTTGGCCGCGCAAAACACCACCAGCGTGGAGCGTTCCTGGCGGATCGGCAGCAAGTCACTGCGCAGCCACGCCTGGATCTGCCGCGCCCGCGCCCGTTGGCGCGGCTCCCTTGGATACACCGGCACCTGTGGGAATACATCCTCCAGGTACTCGGTAATCGCCGACGACTCGGACAACGCAAACCCACCCTGCTCCAGGGTCGGCACGCGCTGCGTCACGGACAGCCCGGCAAACACCGGCGCCTGCTGCTCCAGCGCGTCCAGGTCGAGGGTGCGCACCTCAAACGGCAGGCCTTTTTCCCGCAGGGTCACAAACACCGACATCGCATACGGGCTGGTGAACTGGGCATCGACATGCAAGCGCATCGGCAGGTTCGTCACAACGGCATCTCCTTGGGTGAGCAGCCACGCTACGAAATGTGCGGAGATAAAGACAATGCCGCTTTTTTATGGGGGCATTCCTCGGCGGAATACGGCCAGTTCCTACACCCTACCCGGAAAACCCACCACCGCTGAGGAACGCCTGCTCCTCCTCGGTCGTCACCCGGCCCAACGCCGCATTGCGATGGGGAAACCGGCCGAACCGCTGGATGATCTCGGCATGCTCCTTGGCCCAGTGGTAGGTATCGGCATCCAGCTGTTTGTTCAGTGCCAGGGAACGCTGCTGGTCCTCGGGCTGCTCGGAATGCTCGAAAGGCAAGTAGCAGAATGCGCGCAATGCCGGGTCGACCAGGCGGTCCATTCCCGCATCGACCATACGCCCGGCGTAAGCCCTGGCCAGTGGGTCGGTGGCAAACATATGGGCAGTGCCGCGGAAGCTATTGCGTGGGTATTGATCGAGCAGGATCAGCAGTGCCAACGCGCCTTCGGGCTCGTTCAGCCAGTGCTCCAACTCGCCCCTGGCCGCCTGGAAGTGGGCCTCCTGGAAACGTGCGCCGAACTCGGCATCGAACTGTGCATCTTTCTTGAACCAACGGGATGGGCCCGCCGCCGTCCAGAATTGCACGACAGCTTTGAAATCAATCGGGGCGCTCATAAGTGACTCCTGGGTCGTCAAGGTCTATGGCCTACCCTAGCATCTGAATGATCTGATTCCGACTGGGAAATCCATGGGCGCCAGCCAATACAAAACAAAGGTGGGAGCTGGCTTGCTGGCGATGGCGGTGTATCTGCCGCCAGAAATGTTGGCTGGGCTGGCGCTATCGCGGGCAAGCCCGCTCCCACAGGGGATTTTGGCTGGGCACAAGATCTGCGCCGCGCCACATAAGCCCGCTTCCACAATGGGATTTGTGTCAGCAGCCGTTACGCCAATTCAGCCCGCAATTGCCGCGCTGCCGCCACCATATGGATCAACGCCGCTTCCGTCTCCGGCCAGGCGCGGGTCTTCAGGCCGCAGTCGGGGTTGACCCACAGCCGTTCGGCCGGGATACGCCGGGCGGCCTTGCGCAGCAGGTTGGCCATTTCCGAGGCGTCCGGTACCCGTGGCGAGTGGATGTCGTAGACTCCCGGGCCGATGTCATTGGGGTAGTCGAACGCTTCAAACGCGTCCAGCAACTCCATATCCGAACGCGAAGTCTCGATGGTGATCACATCGGCATCCATCGCCGCAATGGACTCGATCACATCGTTGAATTCGCTGTAGCACATATGGGTATGGATCTGGGTTTCATCGCGCACACCCGAGGCGCACAGGCGGAAGACTTCGGTGGCCCAGTCCAGGTAGTGTTGCCACTGGTCCCGGCGCAGGGGCAGGCCTTCACGGAATGCCGCTTCATCGATCTGCACGATCTTGATGCCCGCCGCTTCCAGGTCCAGCACTTCATCGCGGATCGCCAGGGCCAGTTGCCGGGCCTGCACTTCGCGGCTCACGTCCTCGCGGGGGAATGACCACATCAGCATGGTCACCGGGCCTGTCAGCATGCCCTTCATCACCTTGTCGGTCAGGCCTTGGGCGTAGCGGATCCACTCCACGGTCATGGCGTTCGGGCGGCTCAAGTCGCCGAAGATCACTGCTGGTTTCACGCAGCGCGAGCCGTAGCTCTGCACCCAGCCAAAGCGGGTGAACACGTAGCCATCGAGTTGCTCGGCAAAGTACTCGACCATGTCGTTACGTTCGGCTTCACCGTGCACCAGCACGTCCAGGCCGAGGTTTTCCTGCACTTCAACGGCGTGCCTGATCTCGCTGTGCATCGCCTCGACATATTCGGCTTCGCTCAACTTGCCGGCCTTGAACGACTGGCGCGCCAGGCGGATCGATGCGGTCTGCGGGAACGAGCCAATGGTGGTGGTCGGGAACAGCGGCAGGTCGAGGCCGGCGCGCTGCTTGGCGATGCGCTGGGCAAACCGCGACTGGCGCTGACTGTGCTTGGCGGTGATGGCCGCAACACGAGCTTGGACCGCCGGCTTGTGGATGCGTGGCGAGGCTGCACGGGCCGCCTGCACGGCACGGCTTTGGGCCAGGGCATCCACCACGTTCGCGGCTTCTGGCTGGTTGATGGCCTGGGTCAGCACGGCCACTTCTTCACATTTTTGTACGGCGAAGGCCAGCCAGCTTTTCAATTCGGCGTCGAGCTTGTCTTCACGCCCCAGGTCAACCGGGCTGTGCAGCAGCGAGCAGGACGGCGCGATCCACAAGCGATCACCCAGGCGCTCTTGGGCGTGCTGCAAGGTGGCCAGGGCATTTTCCAGGTCGCAGCGCCAGACGTTGCGCCCGTTGACCACCCCCAACGACAACACTTTATAGGCCGGCAGGCGGTCGAGAATGGTCGGGTATTGTTGCGGCGCACGCACCAGGTCAATGTGCAGGCCATCGACCGGCAAGTTGGCCGCCAGGCCCAGGTTCTCTTCCAGGCCGCCAAAGTAGGTGGCGACCAGTTTTTTCAGCGGGTCACGCTGGATCAGGTTGTAGGCGCGCTCAAAGGCATTTTTCCAGGCCTGGGGCAGGTCAAGCACCAGGATCGGCTCATCGATCTGCACCCACTCCACCCCCAGCTCCGCCAGGCGCTGGAAGATCTGGCCGTACAGCGGCAGCAGGCGGTCGAGCAGGTCGAGCTTGTCGAAGTCGCCGCCCTTGGCCTTGCCCAGCCACAGATACGTCAGCGGCCCGATCACCACCGGCTTGACGGTGTGCCCCAGGTCGCGGGCTTCCTGGACTTCTTCAAACAGTTGGTCCCAGCCCAGGTGGAACTGCTGGTCCGCGCTCAATTCTGGCACCAGGTAGTGGTAGTTGGTGTCGAACCACTTGGTCATTTCCTGGGCGTGGGCGCCGCCGCAGCAGCTGTCGCTGACGCCACGGGCCATGGCAAACAGGGTATCGAGGGTGGCATGCCCATCGGCCGGGCGGAAACGCTCGGGGATCACGCCAAACATCAGCGAGTGGGTCAGCACCTGGTCGTACCAGGCAAAATCCCCGGCCGGCAGCAGCTCGATACCGGCCTGTTTCTGCAAGGCCCAGTGGGTTTTGCGCAGCTCACGGCCGACGGCGCGCAGGCCGGCTTCGTCCAACTCCCCCTTCCAAAACGCTTCCTGCGCTTTTTTCAGTTCACGATCGCGTCCAATGCGCGGAAATCCAAGGGAATGAGCGACAGCCATGACAAAAAACTCCAATGTGTGGGGATGGGAGCTATTGTCGGCAGCGCAGTATAGTGAGACAAACTCATTTTATTGCAGATGATCGCGAATTTAACTCATGATCGAAACGCCCCAGGCTTTTCAAGAAAACCGGTGAAGTCCAGCAGTGATGTATTGCCCATTACGTCGTACTTCGGCGCTATAGGTTCCACTGGGGCCATGACAAGAATTTACGGGTGGCCAGAGCACGACCTGAATACCGAGCAAGCCAAAGCCTGCAAATTCCGCTGACGAACCTTTCGATCCTGAGCAAGTGCGGGCACAATGCCTGTCCTTTTTTGGCAGGCTCCGCCACAGGCTCTGAAAAATGATCAAAACCCCGTATTACCTCATCGATAAACAGAAGCTTCTGACCAACATGCAGAAGATCGCCTACGTGCGCGAGCAGTCCGGCGCCAAGGCGCTGCTGGCACTCAAGTGCTTTGCCACCTGGTCGGTGTTCGACCTGATGCAGGAGTACATGGACGGCACCACGTCCTCGTCGCTGTATGAGCTCAAGCTCGGTCGCCAGAAGTTTGAAGGCGAAGCCCACGCCTACAGCGTGGCCTGGGCCGACGATGAGCTCGAAGAGATGCTCGACAACTGCGACAAGATCATCTTCAACTCCATCAGCCAGTTGCAGCGCTTTGCGCAGCGCAGCGAGGGCAAGACCCGCGGCCTGCGCGTCAACCCGCAAGTGAGCAGCTCCGACTACCTGCTGGCCGATCCGGCGCGCCCGTTCAGCCGCCTGGGCGAGTGGGACCCGGTGAAGATTGAAGAAGTGATCGGGCAGATCTCCGGTTTCATGTTCCACAACAACTGTGAGAACGGTGACTTCAGCCTGTTCGACCAGATGCTGAACACCATCGAAGAACGCTTTGGCGCACTGCTGTACAAGGTCAACTGGGTCAGCCTCGGCGGCGGCATCCACTTTACAGGTGAAGGCTATGCCATCGACGCCTTCTGCCAGCGCCTCAAGGCCTTCTCGCAGAAGTACGACGTGCAGGTGTACCTGGAACCCGGCGAAGCGGCGATCACCAACAGCGCTTCCCTGGAAGTGACTGTGCTCGACACCCTGTACAACGGCAAAAATCTCGCCGTGGTCGACAGCTCCATCGAAGCCCACCTGCTGGACCTGCTGATCTATCGCCTCAACGCCAAGCTGGCGCCGAGCACCGGCGAACACACCTACATGGTGTGCGGCAAATCCTGCCTGGCCGGGGATATCTTCGGTGAGTATCAATTTGATCAGCCGCTGGCCATCGGCGATCGACTGTCGTTCATCGACACGGCAGGCTACACCATGGTCAAGAAAAACTGGTTCAACGGCCTGAAAATGCCGTCCATCGTAGTGAAACAACTCGACGGTACAGTCGAGGTGGTTCGTGAATTTGGTTACGACGACTACCTGTCCAGCCTTTCGTAAAGCGGACAGATAAAGGAGAGATAAAGCAATTGAAAAAGAACGTTCTTATCATTGGTGCAGGAGGTGTCGCCAAGGTGGTGGCCCACAAGTGCGCGCAGCACAACGACGAGCTTGGTCGTATTGCTATCGCGTCGCGCAACATCTCCAAATGCCAGGCCATCATCGACAGCGTCAAGGCCAAGGGTAGCCTCAAGGTACCCGCCCAGATCCAGGCCTTTGCCCTGAACGCCCTGGACGTGGAAGCGACCAAGGCACTGATCCGCGAGACCGAATCGCAGATCGTCATCAACGTCGGCTCTGCCTTCCTCAACATGTCGGTACTGCGTGCCTGCATCGATACCGGCGTAGCTTACCTCGACACCGCCATCCACGAAGAGCCGGGCAAGGTCTGCGAGACCCCGCCGTGGTACGGCAACTACGAGTGGAACCACCTGGAGGAATGCAAGCAGAAGAACATCACTGCGATCCTCGGTGTGGGGTTTGACCCCGGTGTGGTCAACGCCTATGCGGCGCTGGCGCAACAACAGCATTTTGACCGCATTGATTCGATTGACATTCTCGACGTCAATGCCGGCAGCCACGGCAAATATTTCGCCACCAATTTCGACCCGGAAATCAACTTCCGCGAATTCACCGGACAGGTGTGGAGCTGGCAGGACAGCCAGTGGACCCGTAACACCATGTTCGAGGTCAAACGTACCGACGACCTACCGGTAGTGGGTTTGCAGAACCTGTACCTGACCGGCCACGATGAAGTGCACTCGTTGTCGAAAAACCTCGACGTGCCCAACGTGCGGTTCTGGATGAGCTTCGGCGAACACTACATCAATGTGTTCACCGTGCTGAACAACCTCGGCCTGCTCTCCGAAAAACCGGTCACCACTGCCGAAGGCCTGCAAGTGGTGCCTTTGAAACTGGTCAAGGCCGTGCTGCCTGACCCGTCCTCGCTGGCACCGGGCTACACCGGCAAGACCTGCATCGGCGACCTGGTCAAGGGCACCAAGGATGGCCAGCCACGCGAGCTGTTCATCTACAACGTGGCCTGCCACGAAGCAGCCTATGCCGAGACCGACAGCCAGGGCATCTCCTACACTGCCGGCGTACCGCCGGTCGCCGCTGCGCTGCTGGTGGCCCGTGGCGAGTGGGACGTGCAACGCATGGCCAACGTTGAAGAACTGCCCGCCGAGCCGTTCCTCAAGGCGCTGGACGTGATGGGCCTGCCGACCCGTATCAAGGACGAAAAAGGCGACCGCGCCTGGGATGCTATCGCCTGATAGCGTCTTGATTGACGGATCGCTCCCACGTCCTGTGGGAGCGATCAAAAACATTGCCCGGATCGTTGCGAGGGCGGATATCAATGTTGCCAGTGCCTACAACTCCTACATTAGATCTCCATGCCCGGTTGCATGCCCGTGCGGCATCTGAAATGCAATCCCCCAAACAATGAAGATCAAGGTGGGAGCTGTCTCGCCCGGCGAGGCTGCGATGGCGGCGGCACTGCTGGCATTGATGTTGGCTGAACCACCGCTATAGCAGCCTCGCCGGGGCTCGACAGCTCCCACAGGGTTTCTCGGTGTTTGCCGGATCTGCGCAGCTTAGCGCTGGCGCACCAGATGCTTCCTACATCTGTTTCAAGTTGTCCCTCGGAAAGGTGCTGACTAACCTTCCCGTTGCCGCTGCCAAATCAGCGGCCGGATTTGACCGTCCGACTAATTAAAGTACTGCTACGCCAAAACCTATTTCAGGCGTTTTTTTTGTGCCTGATGTATCGTGTCGCGGCGGCTGTGCGCGGGATACCCTCGGGTATGCCGGGTTTCTTTGATTACCGGTCGGTCAACCCGCGTACAGCTGCCACCCTAATTCGTTTGACCGCGGAAGGTGGCGGCTCCATTAATCAAAGGAGCTTCACCATGATCAAACACAGCCCCAACCCCCCACCCAGCTACGATGCCAGCCTGCTGCGCGATGCGGCGTATCGTGCGATCAACCACTATCTACACCCTGAAAACCCCGCCCCCAGCGACCCGGCCTCAGCCGCATTATTTACCGTACGCACCGACCTGGACGCCGAAACCCTGCTGATCAATGCCTCGCAAGACCTGGCGTCGATCAACGTGCTCGCCACGCACCTGGCCTTTGAAATCGACGGCACACCCCGCAGCATGGCCCTGGGTATTTGCCGGATGCTCGAAGGCGTGCAGATGCTGGTCGACCAGGCGCTGGATGGCTGCGTACAACCGGCCCTGTAGAGCTGTGCTTGATCGGCCGTGGCGTCCTGGCGGACGCCATCGCTGGCAAGCTGGCGCTACTTGCCCTGTTCGTTCGATCCGCCCTGCCCAAACCGATAAATCGACAGGCAATACACCCCCAACGCCGCCACCGCCAGCAAGCCCCCCGCCGCGCCGATCCAGGCAAAGCCAAAGTGCCCGCCGACCCAGCTGCCCAGCAAGGCCCCGCCGCCAATGCCGATGTTGTAGATCCCGGAGAACATCGCCATCGCCACATCCGTCGCGTCCGGCGCCAGGACCAGGACCTTGGACTGCAACGCCAAGCCAAAAGCCATGATCGCCATGCCCCAGAACACGCTCAGCACCACCAGGTACGACACGTCGCCACTCAAGGGCAACAGCAGCCCCAGGCACAGCGCCAGCACCGATACGGCCACCAGCAAAAAACGATAAGGGCTGAAACGGTGCAACAGGCTGAACAGCAACGAACCGATGATCCCCGCCCCGCCAAACACCAGCAGCACCAGGGTCACCGCATTGCCACCCAGGCCCGCAACGCGTTCGACAAAGGGTTCGATATAGCTGTAGGCCGTGAACTGGGCGGTGACCACCATGGCCGTCAACACATACAACGCCACCAGCGCCGGGCGCTTGAACAGTATGGGTAGGCTACGCAGCGAGCCGGAGTTCTGGCTCGGCAACAGCGGCAAGGTACGCGCCAGCCACAACACCAGGGCCGCGGCAAAACCGGCGATCACCAAAAAGGTGGTGCGCCAGCCCATGGCCTCCCCCAACAGGCGCCCCAGGGGAATGCCCAACACCATCGCCAGCGAGGTGCCGGTGGCCAGCAAGCCCAGGGCCTGCACCTGCTTGCCCGGGGGTGCCAGGCGTACCGCCAGGGAGGCGGTGATCGACCAGAACAACGCATGGGACAAGGCGATGCCGATACGGCTGACCATCAACAGACCAAAACTGTTGGCCACGCTGGAGAGGATATGGCTGGCGATAAACAGACCGAACAGCACAATCAGCAACTTGCGCCGTTCGACGTTACGGGTCAGCAACATCACCGGCAGCGACGTCAATGACACCACCCAGGCATAAATGGTGAGCATCAGGCCGACCCGGGCGATCGGCATGTCGAAACTGGCGCCGATGGCACTGAGCAGGCCGACCGGCACGAACTCGGTAGTGTTGAACACAAAGGCGGCCAGCGCCAGGGCGATGACCGGTTGCCAGTTGGCGGCGGGGGTTGCGGTGGAAGTGCTCATCGACAGGTCGTTTTACTCGGTTGCGCGCCGATCCTGACGGCCCGATGCCTGCCCTTGAGCGGCGCCGAAAAATAGTAACACGATGGTTCAGGGATCGACTTGCGCCATGATCTCGGGAATCGACTCCGGGCGATTGGCATAGCGCTGGGCCAGCACCGCGCAGACCATCAACTGGATCTGATGGAACAGCATCAACGGCAGGATCAACACGCCCATGGTGCTGCCGGCAAACAATACCTGGGCCATTGGCACACCGGTGGCCAGGCTTTTTTTCGAGCCACAGAACAGGATGGTGATGCGGTCCTCCTGGTTAAAGCCCAGGGCCTTGCCCAAGAAGGCGGACGCCACCAGCACCAGCGCCAGCAAGATGCAGCAAGCCACCACCAGGCCGCCCAGTTCCCACAGCGGAATCTGGTGCCAGATGCCTTCGTTGACCGCCTCGCTGAAGGCGCCGTAGACCACCAGCAGGATCGAGCCCTGATCGACGAATTTCAGCCAGTTCTTATTGCGCCCCACCCACGCGCCAATCCAGCGCCGGGCGATCTGCCCGGCCACAAACGGCAGCAACAATTGCACGCTGATCTTGAGGACGGCATCCACAGTCGAGCCGCCGTCGCCATGCACATTGAGCAACAAGGCCACCAGCAACGGCGTGAGGAAGATACCGAACAGGCTGGAGGCCGCCGCGCTGCAAATCGCCGCCGGGATATTGCCCCGCGCCAGGGAAGTAAAGGCAATCGCCGACTGCACCGTGGCCGGCAACGCGCACAAGTAGAGCATGCCCATGTACAGGTCTTTGCCGATCATCGGCGACAACAGCGGCTTGAGCGCCAGGCCCAGCAGTGGGAACAGCACGAAGGTCAGGCTGAACACCAGCAGGTGCAAGCGCCAGTGCCCGGCGCCGGCGACGATGGCCTGGCGCGACAGCTTGGCGCCATGCAGGAAAAACAGCAGCGCGATGGCCAGGTTGGTCACCCAGCCGAACGCCACGGCGGCCTGGCCGCCAACCGGCAACAAGGAGGCGAGCACCACCGTGGCAATCAGGATCAGGGTGAAGTTGTCGGGTAAAAACCGTGGGCGTTTCATCAGCTGTTCTTCCAGGGGTTGCCAGGGCGTCGTGGCGACTCTAACGTAACAGCCGCTTACCGACTAACGCCAATAAGCCAGTAAATGCCGCCAAAAGGACATGAAAAGGCTGTTCGCCGCAGCATCCCCGGGCTCGCCAGCCTGCCGCGCCCGGTGTATGGCCGCACCGAATCCCTGCCCAACCGCGCCCTGACCCGCCGCCATAGCCACCCGTGGGTGCAGTTGTCGTATGCGATTTGCGGGGTGCTGGAGATCCACACCAGCGCCGGGCGCTTTGTCGCGCCACCGCAGCGCGCGGTGTGGATCCCGGCGGGGGTCGCGCACCGGGTGTTCAGCTCGCCCCACACCGAGATGCGCAGCCTGTACCTGGACTGCAGCGTAACGACCTGGGCCGTGGAACGCTGCCAGGTGCTGGCGGTGAGCGACTTGCTGCGCGAGTTGATCCGCCGCTTTAGCGAACTGCCGGTGGAATATGCCGAAGACGGCCCGGATGGGCGCCTGGCCCAGGTGCTGCTGGACCAATTGGCCGCCGCGCCGCAGGTCGACCTGATGCTGCCCCTGCCCCACGACAGCCGGTTGCGGCAGGTCTATCGCAGCTTGAGCCTACACCCGGAACAGGCGACGACCTTGGGGCAGTGGAGCCAGAAGCTGGGGGTCAGTGAAAAAACCTTGAGCCGGTTGTTCTTGAGCGATACCGGCTTGACCTATCGCGCCTGGCGCCAGCGCCTACGCCTGCTGGGCGCGCTGCCGGGCCTGGAACGCGGGGAACGGGTGACGGATGTGGCACTGGGCTGTGGCTATGAGTCGGTGTCGGCGTTTATTGCGGCGTTTCGCCAGCAGTTTGCTGCGACGCCGGGGGAGTTCTTTCGCTGATTGCATGCTGCGGCTTTTGACTGTCCACAATCCCCCCTGTGGGAGCGGGCTTGCTCGCGATAGCGGTGGTTCAGTCACTGAATTTATCGACTGACACACCGCTAGCGCAACAAAGACGAACTGGCGCGCACCTGCAACTGCGGCGCCACCCTGATCGACTCGACAGCCTCGCCCGCGATGCGCTTGAGCAACAGTTCAACCGCATGGCGGCCCATCTCCGCCAACGGCAGGCGCACGCTGGTCAGGGGAACCATCAGTTCATTGGCCAGCGGTATGTCATTGAAACCCACCACGGCAATGTCTTTACCCGGCATCAAGCCCTGGTCACGCGCAGCGCCCATCAGGCCGATGGCCAGGAAGTCATTGACCGCGAAAAACGCCTGGGGTCGCGGGCTCAGGCCCAGCAGATACGCGCCCTGGCGGTGCCCGGTCTGGCTGTCAAAAGGACCATTGAGCGTCCACTCCGGGCGCAACGTGATGCCTTGCTCACGGTAATAGCGGGTAAACCCACGGGTGCGGTCCGCGCCGGTCGAGGCATGCCGCTCACCCGCCAGGATCGCCACATCGCGACAGCCCAATTGGTACAAGTGCTCGGCCGCCAACCAGCCGCCCAACTCATCGTCACTGCATACCGCCAGATGCCCGGCAATCTGCCGGCTGACCAACACGTAGGGAATGTGCTTGCGCGCCAACAGGTCGAGCAGCGGCTGGCTTTCGCCTACATGGGAGTCGCCGACGATCAACCCCGCCACCGAGCGGCGCAAGGCGTGCTCGGCACGCGCCATCTGCCGGGGTTGCTGGTCGTCGGTATTGGAGACGAAGGTCAGGTAGCCGGCCTGCTCGGCGGCACTGTCGATGCTGTCATAAATGGTCGCCATCACCAGGTCGGTGAGCCTGGGCATCAGCACACAGATTTCCTGGCTTTTGCGCAGTTTCAGGCTCGATGCCTGGGTGTTTGGCCGGTAATCCAGCTCCTTGGCCAATGCACGAATGCGCGCCACCACGTCGGCCGACGCCGCTCGCTCGACCCCGGCCGGGTCGCCATTGAGTACCCGGGATACCGTGGACACATGCACGCCCAGTGCAGTTGCCATGGATTTCAAGGTGGCTGGGCGAGAGGGGCTCGACATGCTTGAGGGGCTTCCAACGGTCTGTTATTTAGCGCGCAGAGTCTACCCGAACAGGCGTGTCGCAGCCGCAGATAAATCCTGACCCAAACGTTTGACTAAACATTTGCCGCGCCTTACATTTCGCCAACCCAAACGTTTGGGCAAACAATAAAAAATACGCCGGGTGCGCCCAAGTGGTCGCCAGGTAACCCTACCCTCTACACCCGCCGTTACTGGATGGAGTTGCTGATATGAGCCTGGTGAAGCCTACCCACGCTGGATACTTTCTTGGCCTATCGATCGTCACGCTGGCCGAGCGCCTGCGTACTGGCAGCGTGACCAGTGTCGAGCTGACACAAGCCGCCCTGGACAGCATCGAACGCTTGAACCCGATCCTGAATGCCTTCGTGCAAGTCGATGCCTCCATCGCCCTGGCCCAGGCGCGCAAGGCTGACGCGCTGTTGGCCCAGGGCCGGGACCTGGGCCCGCTGCACGGCATACCGGTCGCGGTCAAAGACAACATCGACACCTTTGACTACCTCACCACCTATGGCTCCGCGCATTTCGACGGTTACCAGCCGGAGCGCGATGCCCTGTGCGTGCACCGCGTGCGCGCGGCCGGGGCGGTGATTATCGGCAAGACCTTGACCCACGAGTTCGCCTACGGCCCGACCGGCGACCGCTCGTTGCAGGGCGCGGCACGCAACCCGTGGGATGCCCGTTGCATCACCGGCGGCTCCAGCGCCGGCAGTGCGGCGGCAGTGGCCAGCGGCATGGTGCCGCTGGCGCTGGGGACCGATACCGGCGGCTCGATACGGATCCCTTCGGCCTTGTGTGGCACGGTCGGCTTCAAGCCTTCGTTTGCCTGCGTGCCGGTGGACGGCGTGTTCCCGCTGGCCTCGAGCCTCGACCATGTCGGCCCCATCGCCAATCACATCGAAGATGCGCGCCTGCTGTTCGAGGTGCTGGCCGACCGCCCATGTGCGCCAGCGGCCACTGCGCAGCCGCTGCGGGTGGGCTGGCTCACCGGTGGCAGCTTCGGCCCGGTCGATGCCGACGTGAACCAGCAGGTGTATCAGGCGGCGCAGCAGCTGTTTGGCGACACGCTTGAGCACACCGACGCACTGCAAAAAATGGCGCCGGGCATGAAAGACACCCTGCTGACCCTGCAACGTGCCGAGGCCTTTGAGGTGCATGCCGAACGCATGCAGGATGCGCCACACCTGTTTGACCAGGAGGTACGCGAACGCCTTGAGTTATCGGGCGAAGTCAAAGGCTGGCAATACATTCGCGCGCAGGCCAGCCAGGCGCAGTACCAAGCGGCAATGGCGCGTCTATTCGAGCACTATGACTTGCTGGTCTCCCCCAGCGTGCCGATTACCGCCACACCGATCAATGCGCGCACAGTCCGGGTTGGCGAACAGGACATTGATGTACGCGCCACCGTGCTCAGCCACACCAGTGCCTGGAACCTCACCGGCCTACCCGCGCTCAGCCTGCCGGTGGGGCACGTACGAGGCCTGCCGGTGGGGTTGCAGGTGGTTGGTGCCGCTGGCGCGGATGATCGGTTGTTGCAGGTGATGAGCCGGTTGCTTGTTCTGGGCCAAGGGCAAGATCGCACAGATTGAATGTGGGAGCTGTCTCGCCCTGCGAGGCTGCGATGGCGGCGGCATTGCTGGCATTGATGTTGACTGAACCACCGCTATCGCAGCCTCGCTAAAGCTCGACAGCTCCCACAGGGTTTCTCGGTGTTTGCCGGATCTGCGCGCCTTAACGCTGGCGCCCTCCAGCGAACACGGTATGCCTGCTGGCCCAAAATAATGTGGGAGCTGTCGAGCCCCGGCGAGGCTGCGATGGCGGCAGTATTGTTGGCATTGATGTTGGCTGAACCACCGCTATCGCAGCCTCGCTGAAGCTCGACAGCTCCCACAGGGTTTATCGGTGTTTGCCGGATCTGTGCGCCTTAACGCTGGCGCCCTCCAGCGAACACGGTATGCCTGCTGGCCCAAAATAATGTGGGAGCTGTCGAGCCCCGGCGAGGCTGCGATGACGAGGTCATGGCCAGCATTGATGTTGGCTGATCCACCGCTATCGCAGCCTCGCTGAAGCTCGACAGCTCCCACAAGGGATCAGGTCTTCAGCTTACTCGCGCGACGAAGCCAGAATCGCCTGCAACAGCACATCGGCCCCGGCCGTGGACCAGTGCGGGTGAATCGCTTCCGCCTCGTTATGGCTCAAGCCCTCCACACACGGCACAAAGATCATCGCCGTCGGCGCGACCTGGTTCAGGTAGCAGGCATCATGCCCGGCCCCGGAAATCATGCGCCGATGGCTATAACCCAAAGCCTCGGCCGCAGCCTGCACCACGGCCACGCACTCTTTGTCGAAGGCAATCGGCGCGTACTGGAAGATCTGCTTGACGCTGGCCTGCAAACCAATGCCCTCGGCGATCCGCGCCACCGCTGCGTGCAGTTGCTGATCCTGCACGGCCAGCACCGCCTCGTCGGGATGGCGGAACTCGACGCTGAAAAACACCCGCCCCGGCACCACATTGCGCGAGTTGGGGAAGATATTGGCCATGCCCACCGTCGCCCGCCCTTCGGCGCCTTGGGCCAGGCCGATCTGGTTGACCGCCTCCACCACCCGGGCAAAGCCCAGCAGTGCATCCAGGCGGTGATCCATGGGCGTGGTGCCGGCATGGGCGCTGCGCCCGCTCAACTCGACTTCATACCAGCGCTGGCCCTGGGCGCCGGTGACGACGCCGATGGTCAGGTCCTGGGCTTCGAGGATCGGGCCCTGTTCGATATGCAGTTCATACGCCGCATGCACCGCCTGGCCGCCCACCGGGTGCGGGCCGGCATAGCCGATCTGTTGCAGCGCCTGGCCGATGGTCACGCCGGCCTTGTCTTCGCGGGACAGGCCGTACTCCAGGTCGAACACCCCGGCATACACCCCCGAGGCAATCATCGCCGGGGCAAAACGCGAGCCTTCTTCGTTGGTCCAGTTGACCACCTCGATCGGCCGGTCGGTCTCGATGCCCAGGTCGTTCAAGGTGCGCAGCACTTCCAGGCCGGCGAGCACGCCATAGATGCCATCGAACTTGCCGCCCGCCGGTTGCGAGTCACCGTGGGAGCCGGTCAGCACCGGGGCCAGGTGGTCGTGGCGGCCGGCGCGGCGGGCGAAGATATTGCCCATGGCGTCCACGCGGATGCTGCAGCCGGCCGCCGTGCACCAGGCCACGAACAGGTCGCGCCCACGCCGGTCTTCGTCGGTCAGGGCCAGGCGTGACACGCCGCCCTTGGGCGTGCCGCCGATCTGCGCCATTTCCATCAGCGAGTCCCACAGGCGCTCGCCGTTGACCCGTGCCAGGGCGCTCACGAGCGTGGCTCCCGGGGCTTGGCGTGGTAGCGGAAGTCACAGCTTGGCGCGCCGCCCATGATGGTCTGGGTGCGCGTCAATTCGATATTGGGGTTGTAGCCGACGATAAACAGCTCGTCGCGGTTGCACGACAACAGGTGGCCGATCTCGCCCAGGCCCATCTCGTGGTACATCTCGGCATAGCGGCAGCGCTTGACGTCATAGTCGTAATGCTCGGCGTCGCTGGCGATGATCTCGACTTTCAGCGCGTCGTCCTTTTCCCACAGCACTTGCAGCTCAACGAAGCTCTTGAGGTCGGCGCCCTGCTCTTCCTGGGCGGCAAAGTGCTTGCCGGCCTGGATCGCGGCGTTGCCCACCGCTTCACCAATCACCGCGGCGGCAAAGGCCTTGCCCTGCTCGCGCACGAGGATTTCGTAGATCGGCTTGATGATCTCGGCTTCGATACGCCGGCGGGCCAGGATGCCCAGTTCACCTTCAAGTTTGCTCATGGTGTGCCTCATCTAAATGCTTGCGAAGATCCAGTGTGGGTGCTGCCAAATGTAGGAGCAGCCTCGCGGAGCGAGACAGCTCCCACATGGGACGCTCCTACGCTTAGATCCAGCGCGTTACTTTTTACCGCCCGCCACGCTTACCGGCTGCCATTGATTGGCCTTGACCTGGTAAACGGTGAACGACGGGTTCTGCAGATTGCCCTGGGCATCGAACGCGAGGGTTCCGGTCACGCCTGGATAGCTGATGGCGCGCAGGACCGGCAGGTACTTCTGCGGGTCGGTGGAGTTGGCCTGTTCGATGGCGGCGATCAGCACACCCACGCCGTCATAGGCAAACGGCGCATGCAGCTCGATATTGCTCTTGAAGCGTGCCTTGTAGGCCTCTTCAAAGGCTTTGCCACCCGGCATCTGTGCCACGGCCAGGCCCGGCTCCAGGGCGATCACGCCCTCGCCTTCGTTCTGCGCCAGTTGCAAAAAGGTCTGGCTGACAAAGCCGCCCGCGCCCATCAACGGCGCCTTGATCCCCAACTGCTTGATGCGCCGGGCCAGCGGTGCAGCCTGGGAGTCGACGCCGCCAAAGAAGATCAGGTCCGGGTTCTGCCCACGGATATTGGTCAGCACCGCACTGAAGTCGATGGTCTTGTCATCCACATATTCGCGGGCAACCACCTTGGCGCCACCGGCCTCGATGGATTTGACGAACTGGTCCGCCAGGCCCTGGCCGAACGCGGTGCGGTCGTCGATCACGGCGATACGCTGCGCCTTGAGGGTCTTGAGCGCGTAGTCGCCGGCAACCTGGCCGCCGTCATCGTCATGGCCCATGATCCGAAAGCTGGTGTCGAAACCTTGCTGGGTATAGGCGTGACCGGTGGCCACCGGTGCGACCTGGGCAATCCCGGCGTCATGGTAGACCCGCGCCGCCGGGATGCTGGTGCCGGTGTTCCAGTGGCCGACCACACCGACTACGCCTTCGTCTACCAGGCGCTGGGCCACGGTGACGGCGGTGCGTGGGTCGGACTGGTCGTCTTCGGAAACCAGTTTGTAGGTCACTGCCTCGCCGTTGATTTTCGGGTGCTTGGCGTTGGCCTGGTCAATGGCCAGTTGCGCGCCGTTTTCCAGGTCTTTGCCGATCCGCGCCGACGGGCCGGTCAAGGGCCCGGCCAGGCCGATCAGGACCGTCTGGTCGGCCTGGGCCACACCGCAGAGGGCCAGGCTCAACAACAGTACGCGTTTGAAGGGGGCAGTCTTGTTCATCAGTTTTTCCTGTTTCTCATCAGGCCCTCATGGCCTGTGGGGTGGGCGAAACACGCCGGGCGTCCGGTGGCGTTTGTCATGGGTTATTCACCGAGGTAGGCACTGCGCACCTCGGGGTGGTCGAGCAATTGCGCGCTGGCGCCGCTGAGGCTGATGCGCCCGGTGTCCATCACATAGGCGCGGTCGGTCACTTGCAGCGCCAGGCGCGCATTCTGCTCCACCAGCAGCAGGGTCATGCCCTGGCGGCACACATCATCAATCACCTGGAACAGTTTTTCGACCATGATCGGCGCCAGGCCCATGGAGGGCTCGTCGAGCACCAACAACCGCGGCTTGGACAGCAGCGCACGGGCCAGGGCGAGCATCTGCTGCTCGCCGCCGGAGAGCAAGCCGGCCGATTGCTGCAAGCGCTCTTCCAGGCGCGGGAAGTGCTCGAACAACTGGCGGATTTCCAGGTTCACCTGCTGCGGGTCGCGGCGCAGGAAGGCCCCGGCCTGGAGGTTTTCCAGCACGCTCATGCGCGCAAAAATGCCGCGCCCTTCGGGCACCATGGCAATGCCCAGGGTCAGGCGCTCATGGGGTGCCAGGCTGAGGATCGAGCGCCCGGCAAAGCGGATCTGCCCCGCAGCGGCCGGCAGCAACCCGGTCAGGGCCTTGAGGCTGGAGCTTTTGCCGGCGCCATTGGCGCCGATCAGCGTCACCCGCTCGCCTTCATCAATATGCAGGTCCAGGGACTTGACCGCCTCAATGGCGCCGTAGCGCACCTTCAGGCCGTTAATCTGCAACAACGCTTCAGACATGGGCGCCGGCTCCCAGGTAGGCCTGGATCACTTGCGGGTGGCGACGCACTTCGGCCGGCGCGCCCACGGCGATCACCCGGCCATAGTCCAGCACGCTGATGCGGTCGCACACACCCATCACCAGCT
This sequence comes from Pseudomonas sp. GW821-FHT01D09, assembly GCF_059422465.1. Classification (NCBI taxonomy): domain Bacteria; kingdom Pseudomonadati; phylum Pseudomonadota; class Gammaproteobacteria; order Pseudomonadales; family Pseudomonadaceae; genus Pseudomonas; species Pseudomonas sp. GW821-FHT01D09. Next base: position 42,653 of record NZ_JBWKWY010000002.1, on the reverse strand, counting down.
TCACGTCATGCTCGATCAGCAGCAGGGTGTGGCCGTCGTCGCGGATTTTTTCCAGCAGGCTGCGCAGTTGCACTTTCTCGCTGGCATTCATCCCGGCAGCCGGCTCGTCGAGGGCTAGCAGGCGCGGTTCGGTGGCCAGGGCGCGGGCAATCTCCAGGCGCCGCTGATGGCCGTAGGACAGGCTGTCGGCGCGGTAGTGGGCAAACCCGGCCAGGCCCACATAGGCCAGCAGGCGGTGGGCGTGGGCGCGGGTCTGTGCTTCTTCCTCGCGCCCGCGCGAATGCCCGCTCAAGGCTGCCCACACGCCGTTATGGGTGCGCACATGGCGCCCGACCATGACGTTTTCCAGGGCGCTCATGGCGTTGAACAGGCGGATATTCTGGAACGTACGCGCAATGCCGGCACGGGCCACCTGGTGCACCGCCGTGGGCTGGTACTCTTCGCCGTCGAGTTGAAAGCGCCCGGAATCCGGGGTGTACAGCCCCGTCATCACATTAAAGAAGGTGGTCTTGCCGGCGCCATTGGGCCCGATCAGGCCGTAGATTTCCCCGGCCTCGATACTCAAGCTCACGTCATCGAGCGCGGCCACGCCGCCAAACTGTTTATTGACCTTCTCGATCTGCAATAACGGATGATTCAAGGTGCACCTCCTGTGCGGCTCGGCCAGAGGCCGGCGGGTCGATACAGCATCGCCAGAATCAACGCCAGGCCGTAGAACAGCTGGCGGATAATCTCCGGGTCCACCAGCACCTGGCCAAACAGCGCCTGCTGCAAGGGGCCCATGCTGGCGCGCAACGCTTCGGGCAGGGCCGCGAGCAACACGCAGCCCAGAATCACCCCGGGGATATGCCCCATGCCGCCGAGCACCACCATGGCCAACACGGCGATGGACTCATTGAGGGTGAAGGATTCCGGTGAAACAAAGCCCTGGAACGAGGCAAACAGCGCCCCGCTGATACCGCCGAACGCCGCGCCAATGGCAAATGCCAGCAGTTTCAGGCGCAGGGTATTGAGGCCCATGGCCTGGGCCGCCTCTTCGTCCTCGCGGATCGCCATCCAGGCGCGGCCGATGCGCGAACGCTGAAGGCGGATGCAGGCAAACAGGATCAGCACCACCAGCGCGGCAAACAGGTAGTAATAGAGGTAGACCGAGGGCAAGCGCAGGCCGAACAGTTCCTGGGTGCGCCCCAGGTTGACCCCCAGCAGCGTCACCGGATCGACCTGAGCGATGCCCTTGGGGCCGTTGGTGAGGTTCACCGGGCGGTCCAGGTTGCGCAGCAGGATGCGGATGATTTCACCAAAGCCCAGAGTGACGATGGCCAGGTAGTCGCCGCGCAGGCGCAGGGTCGGCGCGCCAAGGATCACGCCGAACCCGGCCGCCAGCAGCGCCGCCAGCGGCAAGATCAGCCAGATCGAGGTGTGCATGCCCTCCGGCATCAGCGCCAGCAAGGCCGGGAACTGTTGCAGCAGATGGGGCGATGACAGCAATGCCGCCAGGTAGGCGCCCACCGCGTAGAAGGCGATAAAGCCCATGTCCAGCAAACCGGCATAACCGACGACGATATTCAGGCCCAGGGCCAACATGATGTACAGCAGGGCAAAGTCCAGGGTGCGCACCCAGGTATTGCCGCCGGCATGCCCGACAATCCACGGGGCCAAGACCAGGGCCAGGGCGAACAGCAGCAACCCCAGGCTGGCGCGCTTGCTCGAAGGACTCACAGCGGTAGCCAGGCTCATGCGCGGGTCGCCAGTCGTTCGCCCAACAACCCCTGGGGCCGGAACACCAGCACCGCGATCAACACGATAAAGGCGAACACGTCCTGGTAGTTGCTGCCGAACACGCCGTTGGTGGCGGCCCCCAGGTAGCCGGTGCCGAGGGCCTCGATCAGCCCCAGCAACAGGCCGCCGAGCATGGCGCCCTTGAGGTTGCCGATGCCGCCCAGCACCGCCGCGGTAAACGCCTTGATGCCGGGCAAGAAGCCCATATAGAAATGCGCGCTGCCATAGTTGCTGGCCATCATGATGCCCGCCAGCGCGGCCAGGGCGCCGCCGATGGCGAAGGTCAGGACAATGATGCGGTTGGGGTTGATGCCCATCAGGCTCGCCACTTGCGGGTTCTCGGCCACGGCGCGCATGGCCCGGCCAAAACGCGTGCGCTCGACCAACAGCAACAGCCCGACCATCAGGCTTAACGCCACGCCAATGGTGGTCAACGCGGTGGCATTGGTCACGGCGGCATGGGTGGCGTCGCCGGCCAGTACTTCGATGGGTTCCAGGGGCAGCAATTGCGGGAACATCTGCGGGTTACGGGTCCAGACCAGCATCGCCACGGTCTGCAACAACAGCGACACGCCGATGCCACTGATCAACGGCGCCAGGCGCGGGGCGTTACGCAAGCGCCGGTAGGCAATGCGCTCGATCACCACCGCCAGCACCGCACAGAAGGCCATGGCGATCATCGCCGCCACCAGCAGCAACAGCACCGGCGGCATATCCGGCCAGGCCGCCTGCAACACCCGGATCACCGACAGGCCCACCAACGCGCCAATCATCAACACGTCGCCATGGGCAAAGTTGATGATCCGCAAAATGCCGTAGACCATGGTGTAACCCAAGGCCACTAGCGCGTAGAGACTGCCCGACAGCAAGCCGTTAAGCAGTTGCTGGATAAACGCATCCATGGGAACCATCAACTCCATACACAAAAGGCCAGCGCTCAAGGGCGTCGGCCGGAAACCAGATCGCGGAACACTAGTTATTTATTCTAAATTTATCAAATATCCGATAGGAATATTCTTATACCCTGCCAATAAAGCGCTATATACGCCAAATTAATGGCAAATACGGCACTTTCATTGCGATCAATGTTAGTATTTAATTCAACACATGAATAATTTAGAACAGTTAGCCAATGACCCACCCTTGCGTGCCGTGCGCACCTTCGAGGCCTTCGCCCGCCATGGCGGGGTGAATGCCGCCGCCCGCGAACTGGGGGTTTCGCCCTCGGCGGTCAGCCATCAGTTGCACTTGCTCGAAAGCTTCCTGCAACAACCCCTGACCCTACGCCAGGGCCGTAACCTGGGGTTGACCGAAGAAGGCCGCGAGTACTACCGGGCGATTCGCTCGGCATTCGCGGTACTGCGCAGCGCCACCGAACATGTGCGAGAAAAAAGCGCGACGCGCCAGGTCACCATCAGCCTGATCCCGATGTTCGCGACCCACCTGTTCATTCCGAACCTGCCGCAGTTCTTGAGCGCCAACCCGGCGCTGGATATCAACATCACCTACGCCAACCACCGCAGCTACCCCAGCGATGCTGCCGACCTGTCGATCCGCTTTGGCACCGGGCACTGGCCGGGCTATCACAGCGAGCCACTGATCAGCGGCGCGGTCACACCGTTTTGCAGCCGCGAGTTCCTCCAGCGCCACGGCCCTCTCGACCGCCCCCAGGCCCTCAGCGAACTGCCACTGCTGCACGACGAAGAACGCGGTACCTGGGGCCAATGGTTCGAGGCCGCCGAGGCCAACCACGCCAACTCGCACAATGGCCTGCTGCTGGAGGACGGCCAGTTGACCCTGGTCGCCACCCTCACTGGCCTTGGCTGCTCGCTGCTGCGGGCGCCGTTGGTGGCGCCACTGGTAGCCAGGGGTGAGTTGGTGCAATTGTTTGACGTGCCGGTGGACGACGGGCGCCAGTACTACTTGTGCCGCCGGGCCAACAGCGAGCTGTCGAGCGAGGGCAATAACCTGTACGACTGGATCAAGGGCCGCCTGGGCCAAACCGCCACAGACCCCGGTAGCAGGGATTTGTGACCTGAAGAATAAGGTGTTCCCTGCAAGCTGGTATGATGTCGCGCTTTGAAAAACCAGCTGTAGACCTGCGAGGAAATGCACCTTGAGTAACGACGCAAAAATAACCGGCGACCTGTTCGAGGTGGACAAGCGCCTGTCGCTCAAGCCCGTAGTGGACTTCAATAGCTACCTGCAGGCGGCCTTTGGCGAAGGCCCTTGCACCTGCGTACGCTGCGTTGCCAGCGCGGGTGACGAGAAAGGTTACGAGTATCAGCACAGCTTCAACTTCCAGGGCCAGGTGGCCCACCGGCGCTTTGCGTTGACGGCGGGCAGTGATGTGTTGCAGATGCTGAAAAAGGCCTGGTTGTCCTATACCAAGGCCGAATTGCCTGGCAGTGGCGACTTGGCGCTGGAGACGGTGAAGGCGTTTGTCGAGCCGCAGTTGCACAAGCGTTTGCTGCCGCTGTTGCTGGCCAGTGGGCTGGTCAAGGATGTCGAGGGTGCGTTGCAGCTACAGGCTGTGGCGGCCTGACAGCCAACCTGATCCTTATGTGGGAGCGGGCTTGCCCGCGATAGCGTCGTGTCAGGCAGTCAATCTGGTACTGATCCACCGTAATCGCGGGCAAGCCCGCTCCCACATTTGATCTTCGCTGCCTTACAGGGAAGCAGATGCGCACTACCTCAAACTCAGCCAAACCACTCCCGCCGTTCCTCGAAGGTGTTGACCACCATCGTCACCATCATCTGCACCGCCTGCGGATGCGCTGCCGCGGCATTGACCGCCATCCATACCTGGCGCTGCATGTCCTGGGCAAACAACCCCGGTAACGCCAGCAAGCCCCGGTCAAAGCAACTCATGTAGCGCGGCAATAACCCGATGCACGCGCTGCAACGGATCATCTCCAGCATCAACGGATACGCCTGCACCTGCACTACCCCGGCCACGCGCTGCTCCACCAGGCGGTTCCACGGCGCCAGCGCCTCGACCAAGCCGTCGGGCTGCCATTGCACCAGCATGTAGTCCGCCAAGTCATCCACACTGTCTGGCCGTGCGGCCAGGCGTGAGTAGCGCTTGGCGATATGCGGCACGTAATCCAGGCAGGCCAGCGCCTGCGGTGGGTGGGTGGCAAAACCCAGCCCCGGCTGCGGCGAGTCGACGCCCGCCAGCCACAGCACCACATCGGCCTCTACCGCCTGCAGCGCCTGCGGGCTGTCGATGCTGACAATCTCCAGGCGCACACTGGCATTGCGACGCAGCAGGGCGATCAGGTCGCGCCCGAGGATGTCATGCAAGATGGTCTCGGCCACCGCCAGGCGAATCAACGGCTGCTCCTGCACCGGCACACGCCGTTCATTGGCCAGGGTCACCAAGCGCGCCTGTAGCTGCTGGCCGTCACGGCTCAGCGCCAGGACGTTGCCCTGGTAGCTGAACAGTGAACGGCGCATCTGTTCTTCCAGCAGCGCCAGGCGTTTGCGCAGCAGGGTGGCCTTGATATTCAGGCTGCGCGCCGCCTGCATAAAGCAGCCGCAGCGGGCGCTGATCAGAAAGTAGCGCGCCACCTCCGGGTCGATGCCGGCGGCCAGGGCCAGCCAGGCTTCCCGGGGTTCGCCGGGCGCGCGGTAGGGCATCATGCCGTGGGGTGATGCGGGCTCTAGATAGTCCATGGGGAACTCCCTGTCTTATTGGGTCTGTGCATCCATGCAGTCAGTCGTTGCTATTGCAGTACCTGGTTCAGCTGCGCACCGTCGATGCTCAAGGTGGCGGTGTTGAGCATGCCTTCCAGGTAGGCCTTGGCAATCTGCTCCTGGCGCTGGGCCCGCAGGGCCTCGGTCAGGCGTGGGCGCAGTTCGTCGAGGCTGGCGGTGCGCGCCGGTTGGTGCTCGGTCAACTTAAGCACATGGAACCCCGCCGCGCTTTGCACCGCGTCCGAGACGGCGCCCGGTTTAAGGCGCGCGACCACCGTGCGCACCTCGGGCACCAGTTGCTGCAAGGGTTGCAGGCCGGTATCCCCGCCGCGCCCGGCACTGCCTGCGTCCTGGGAGTACTGGCTGGCCAACCCGGCAAATTCCGCCGGCGCGGCCTGGGCCCGGCGGCTCAGGTCCTGGGCCTGGCGCCGCACGGCCTCGGTGCCTTGCGGGCCATCCACCGCCAGGAAGATCTGGCTGACCCGGTACAACGGCGGCGTCATCCACTGCGCCTTGCCGCTGTCATAGGCCTGCTGCAACTCGGCGGCGCTGGGGTAGTCGGCCGGCACTTGGCTGACCGACAGCAGGTAGTCGCGAAACACGATCTGCTCGGTGGCGGCGCGGGTCTGCTGCTCCACCTCCGGGCGTTGTCGCCAGCCCTGGGCATCGGCTTGTTCAAGCACGGCCTTTTGCGCCAGGCGCGAGCGGATCCAGGTTTCCAGGGCGCCACGATTGGCGCGCAATTGCTCGCGGGACTCGGCCGGCAAGGTCGCCAGCAGCGCCTGCAGCTCCGCTAAGTCCACCTGTTGATTGCCCAGGCGCGCCACCGCCGGGCCATCCGGGGCGATCACCGGGGCGGGCTGCCGGGCCGGCTGCTGGGCCGCCACCGGGTCGCTGCCCGAGCGCAGGCTCAGGCCGAGGCCCACCGCCACCCCCAACAAGACCAGTGCCCCCACCACCAGGGTTGGTTTTTTCACAGTGCCGGCGCCTCTTCGCGGGTGTCGACGCCCGGTGCGTCCTGGGCCTGCAATTGCGCAGCGGTATGGCTGTATTCACGCAGGTAGACGATAAATTCCTGCAGCAGCCGGTCCCACAATTCCAGCTGGCTGCGCAGATGCAGGGCACCGACGCCCGCCACCACCACATCCATTTCCATCAGCAGGAACTCACCCTGCACCGACAACCGGGCAAAGCGCCGCGAGGCGTTCCATACCTGGGCCAGGCCTTCGGGCAGCTCGCCCTGGACCCGCAGCGCGCAGCTGTAGGTGAAATCCACATAGGCGCCCTGCTCCGCCGCCGGGTTGCCGAAGCGCACGGCAAAGCCGATGCCCTGGCTGGCGCTGAGCAGTTGCACGATGCCGTTCTGCTCGCTCTGGTTGACCCGGTAGCCGGCCTCTTGCAGCAACTCGGTGAGGCTCTGGGGGGTCACGCTGTTCATCAATTCGCTCATGTGCGTCTGGTCCTTGGTTGATCAGTGAGTAAGCGCCGCCTGGGGCGCATCAAAACGGCTGTTGTACAGCCCGTCGCCAAAGCCCTGGGCCAGTTCCTCGAACTTGACCCGCGCGCCGCTGGCGAACGGTTGGCGAATGCTCATGACCTCGGCCACGTCGATCTTTTCGTAGGCCGCGAGCAACTCCTGGGCCACGCCATACATCTGTTGATTCTTGGCTGAACATTGCTGCACTTGTGTGTCACGTTCGCTCAATTGCGCTTGCAAGCGGGCGCGTTCGGTTTCTTTGCCACGGGCCAGCACCAGCAGGTCCTCATAGGCCTTCTTGAACTTGCCGGTCTGCTCGGCACTCGCCGCCACTTGCGCCTGGGCCTGGCTGTAGAGGCTCTGCTGCTGGCCGGCCAGTTGCTCGGCCACACCCCGGGCCTTGTCCAGTTCCAGGCTCAATTGCTTGATCTGCACCTGGGCCTGCTTGGCCTGGTTTTCGGCGGCAAGCCTTGCGGCGGCGGCCTGGGCCTGCTCGCTTTGCAGCGCCTGCAATTGCGCGGTGGTGCTGCGCAGTTGAGTGCGCAGGCGCTCTTCCAGGCCTTCGGCCGAAGCGCCGGTGGCGACCAGGGCCAGGACCAGTCCGCAAATTCGCATGTTCATGGGTTTCTCCCGACGCGTCAGAAGCGCGTATTCAGTTCCAGTTGCATCACATCGACTTCAAACGGCGCGCCATATACCTCTGAGGCGCTCAGCCAACGGGCGCTGGCGTAGATGTTCTTGTCGATGCCGTAGTTGCCGCCAATGAAGTAGCCCTTGGCGTTGGTGCCCCCGAGGTGGAACGACGAGTCGTTGAAGCCGTCCGGCAAGGCATCCGGCTGGATGTACTTGTAGCCGGCCAACAGGTTCCAGTCGCCGGCCTTGTTCATCTCCAGGGCGCTGCCGAGGGTGAACTGCACCATCAGCGCATTGCCGCCACTTTCAAACTGGCCCTTGCTGTTGAGGTTGTTGACGATCTCGCCTTCGCTGCGCTTGAGCATCTCGTCCTTGTCGTAGGCCAGGTTGTGAATGAAGTTGGCCTGGCTGCGCAACTTGAAGTCCTGCGGCAGTTCGCTGTCCCACACCAGGTTCAGGTCCAGCACATCGAACTTGGAGGCCAGGCCCACGTATTGCGGTTGCGGGGTCAGGCCCGGGGTCGCCGGGTTGGCGCTGATATTGCGCAGCAGGAACACGCTGTTGCCCTTTTGCATAAAGGCCACGCGCGAGCCGTCGGTGTCGCAACCCGGCGCGCCGGCCCACGGCGAGCAAGGGCTGGAGCGCTGGCCTTCGATATCGTCGAAGCGGTAGTAGGCCAATGCACCCTTGAGGCTGTTGCTGCGGTTGATCTTCCAGTTGGCGCCGATCTGCCCGCCGAACAGCCATTTGGTGTCGCTGTCTTCCTTGTCGAAGCCGTTGCTGCTGGCAGTGTCGGAGGTGTACTCCACCGGGAACGCGCCCAGCGTGCCGAACAGGCCCCATTCGTTGCTCAGGCTGTGGTTGAAGATCGCCGCCACGCCGTCGAAGTTCAGGTCGCTGGAATACATCATGTCGGTGGAATAGAACGGGTTGGCGATCCGCCCGCCGGTCAGGGTCAGGTCCTGGGTGGCCTTCCAGGTCAGGTAGCCCTGGTCGAGCCAGATATCTTTCTTGCCAAAGCCGCCGCCCAGGGTCTGGGTGGTGGACACCGGGTTATTGTCCGAGCCGGTGCCGATGCGGATGCCGGCGGTCCACTGCGGCGCAATGATCGCCTTCATGCCCAGGCGTGCGCGCAGGCGGAACAGGTTCCCGCGGTCTTCCCGGGTGTTGAGCAAGGGCGGCAGGCGGGTGTTGGTGTCTTTATTGACATCGTAGGGGCCATTCTCGTTGAGCTTGGCGTAGTCGACGATTTCATTGCTGTTATTGCCGGAGAAAAACCGCGACTCGTCACGCAGGCGGATATCGCCGTCGAAGCTGATACGCGAGACCCAGTCCGGGAAGGTGTTGGGCTGGGCCCAGTTTTCCTGCTTGGCGGTGGCCATGACTTCGGCCTTGACCTGGTCGCGGATCTGGTCACGCACGGCGGCCGGCACGTACTGCACCCGCACATCCCCAGGGGCCGCCGCAGGCCCGGTGGCGGCCACTGTGCTCTGGCGTGCCTGCACCGCCTCTTTCTCGGCCTGGGCGATCAGCCCGTCGGCCTGTTCCTGCTTGAGCACGCCTTGCTGCACCAGCAGGCGGATCAGGTTGATCGTGGCGTTTTCCGAAGGCGCGGCCGGGGCGGCCGTTGCCTGGCCGACCAGGGTCGCGATGACCATGCCGACCGCCAGGGTCAATCGATTCACGTGGGAAATCATCTGCACACAACTCCTGTAGAAAACTGCAAAAAGGTTGGCTCACTCCGGGCGTCGGCCCTTGAGGGACAGGCGCACCGGCAACGTCAGGGAGGCCGGTGTGCGTTCTTTCAAACGGGGCGTGGCCCGCAGTGCCGCCAGCACCTGGGCGTCGGTGTCGGCATCGCCGCTGGACTGGGCCAGCTCCACCCGCGTCACCTCGCCGTCGCCGCTCAGCCACAGGTCGGCCTGCACCGCATAGGCCTTCTTGCGCAACTCCGGGTCTTCGCGCAGCAGGCGCTGGAACACCCCGGCCAGGTACTGCTTGAACGTGCCCGTGCCCAGGCCGCCCCCACCGGACCCCGCCATGCCGCCGCCCTTGCCGGCGCCGACGTTGAAACCGTCGTTACCGGCCTGGGCATCGCCGTCGATCTGCATCGGGTTGGCCAGGTCGTCGGCGGGACTCGGCGGTGCCTGCTCCTCGGGCTTGACCTCCTCCGGCGCGGGCGTGGGCTCCGGCTCCGGGATCTTTTCCTCGACCTGGGGCTCGGGCTCCTTGGGCGGCTCCGGGGGCGGCGGCGGTGGGGGCGGCAACGGGATAATCATCGGCACCTTGGGCGCTTCGCGGCGCACGCCGCTCATGTCATTGGCCCACTGCCACAAAAACCACGCGGCCACGGCGCCCACCAGCAGGCCGGCGCCCCACTTCAGCGGGCGCAGCGGCGACTGTTTCACCGGCGTGGGCGGGATCGGCATCTGTGCGGTCATGATGGTTTGCCAGTGACCAGGCCGACCTGGGACAGCTCCAGGCGGCGCAGCAGATCGAGCACCTCGATGACCTTCTGGTACTGCACCGTGGCGTCGCCGCGCACGATCACCGGGAATTCCGGGTTCAGGGCCTTCTCGATGCGCAGGCGCTCTTCCAGTTCCCCCAGGGTCACCGGGTAGGCGTCGAGGAACACCTGGCCGCCATCATTCACCGAGATCGCCTTGGTCTTGGCCTCGGACAACGACACCGAGGCACTGGCCTTGGGCAAGTGGATCTGGATCCCCGAGACCTGGGCCGTGGCGGTGAGGATAAACATCACCAGCACCACCATCAGCACGTCCACCAGGGGCGTGATATTGATGCTGTCGACGGCGGCATCGTCGTCATCGTCGTGGGAGGCATTCACAGAAGCCATACGGGTTCTCCTCAGGCCGGTACGTGGGCGGGCTGGACGCGCCGATGCGCGGCCTCGCTGGACTGGCTCTCGCCGTGCATCTCGGCCAGGCGGGTGATGAACTCATCGACGAACACCCGCATATCGGCACTGACTTCCTTGTTGCGGGTAATCAGGCGGTTGTAGCCAAACAGCGCGGGGATCGCGACGAACAGGCCCATGGCGGTGGCCAGCAAGGCGGCGGCCATGCCCGGGGCGATCGCATTGATGTTGACGTCGCCGGCCATGGCCGTGCCGAGGAACACCACCATGATCCCCAGCACGGTGCCGAGCAGGCCGATGTACGGGCCGCCGGCAATGGCGTTGGACAGGGTCGAGAGTTTGGCACTGAGCTGCTGGTTTTCCCGGGTGCGCACGCCGTCCATGGAGCAGCGGATGGCTTCGATGGTGGCCGCCGAGACCGAGCTGGTGTCGGCGCCCTGGGCGCGGCGGGTGCGGATCTCCTGGACCGCGACGCGGTACAGGCGCCATAACGACGAGTGGCTGAGGCGCTCGGCCAGGACCTGGTCGTCGTAGTACATCTCCAGGCGGGTGCCGATCTGCGCGAATTGCTCGCGGAAGATCTCGTTGGCACTGCTGACCCGGCTGACCATGCGGTTCTTGCGGATCATGATGACCCACGACTGGACCATCATCGCCACCAGCACCAGGATGATCACCCAGGCATCAATGGGCACGGCCTTGAGCAAAAAGCCCAGGCTGCCGAACCCAAAGCCCGACTGTTCCTCGTCCACGCCATAGGCCAGCAGTTTCGACTCCGACCCCTGGGCACTGGCATCGGCCAACAACACCCCCGCCGGGCGGGCGACCTTGGACAGGCGCAACTCGTCCAGAGCCCCGGCAAAGGGCAGCAGGCCGCTGGTGGCGTCCGGCAGGTCGGCGCCGATGGCCAGTTGCGAGTTGAATGCCGGCATCGCCAACGCCAGGGTCGCGGTTTCGTGGCCGTTGACATACAGGGTCACGCTATTGCCAGCGGCGGTGAATGCCAGGTGTTGCCATTGGCCGGGGTTCAGCGGCTGGCTCGAGACTGCGCGCTGGCCGTCGATTTCGACAAACGGCGTGCCCTGGTTCAAGCCCAGCAGCAGGCTGGCGCTGCCTTCGCGCCGGGCCAGCACCACTTGCTCGCCACCGGCCTGGTCCAGACGCAGCCAGGCGCTGAAGGTAAAGGCGCCGCTGGCGGTGTGTTGCAGCGACGGGCTGGCCGGCAACAACAACGGCTGGCCGCTGAACTGCAAGGCCCGCCCGATCACACCGTCGACACTCGCCCCGGTGGCGTTCAGCGCAGTGTTGCCATAGGCCGTGGTGTCACGGGCCGGCGTGCCGTTGGCGCCATCGAAATGGTAGAGCGCGGTGTAGCTCGGATCGAACGTCAGTTGGCCGTTGCCGGTCGCCGGGGCCTTGTCGTTGCCGTAGTACATCCACAGGTCCTGGCGCTGGCCGCCTTCGACCTTGGGCACATCGACCCAGATCAACGCCATGCCCATCAGCGGGTCGAAACTCTCGATCTGGTGATTGAACACAGTCTTGTCGTCGGCGCTGACAAAGCGCAGGTCGGCCCCGTCTTCCTTGACCCCGTCAAAGGTGAAGTTGCCGGTGTGCAGGCGCACCAGCAAGGCGGTACGGCCCAGCGCCTGATTGATCGCGGCGCCTTGGGGGGTGGTGTCCACCGAAATCTGCTTGCGGTAGTGCCAGTCGTCCTGCCACCAGGCATGGGCGGTGGCCGGGAGCGCGAAGCCCAGGCAGATCAACAGGCTCAGGAATAGGCGTTGCATGTGAAGGGTTCTCCGGGAAAAAGGGTCAGAAAGTCGCCTGCACACTGAAGTGCAGTCGCGAGTCCTGTTTCTGGGTGTTCGGTCCATCGAGCAGCGGGTAGCCCCAATCCAGGCTGCCGGACAGCCACTTGCTCAAACTGGCGCGGGTGCCGAGGCCGACGCTGGCCAGGCTGTATTCGTCTTCCTGCTCGGGCAGCGGGTCTTGCAGGCGCAGGCGTGCGCCTTCGGCGAAGGCGTAGAAGCGCCACTCCTGCACATAGCTGCCGAGGAACTTGGCCAGGGACGGCGTGCGCAGTTCCTGGGACAGCAAGTAGCCTTCATCCCCGGTGCGCTCGGCGGCCAGGTAGCCACGGATCGACGTGGCGCCACCGGCCGAATACTGCTCGTTGGAGACCAGCGGGCCAGAGGCCAGTTGGAACGCGGTCTTGGTCGCCGATTGCCAGTCGCCGGTGAAGGTGTAGGTGTAATTGAGGTCGCCCTTGAGCACGGCAAAGCTGGGGCTGGCCTTATCGCGCTTGTATTGGAATTCTTCGGCGTCGCTGCCGTAGCCAAAAAACGCACGGGTGCCCACCACCAGGTTCAGGCCCAGGCCCAGTTGCGCCTGTTCGGTGTAGCGGTAGCCGTTGTAGCCGAAGGTCAGTGGCGCGTATTTGAGCGGGATCTGGTCGCGGCTGGCGCCGAACTGCATCTGCTCCTCGAAGTCCTTGAAGTCCACGCCCACCGACAGTGAGTTGGCCCAGGCGCCACTGGCCGGCAGGTTGTAGATCGCCGCCACACCGTAGGAGTGGCCCTTGCCCAACACGTTGCTGCCGCCGATGGTGGCGATATTGCTGTCGGACTGGTAACCGGAAAACTGCAGCGTCCAGCGCTCGTTGAGCGGCGCGCTGTAGGCACCCGACCAGACCTTGGCGTTTGCGCTGTCCTGGGGCGCGGTGAAATAGGTCAGGGACACGCTGTGGCCCAGTTGCCAGAGGTTGTCGTAGCCCAGGGTCGCGACGCTGCGCAGCTTCTCGGTGTCGGCGCTGTAGTCGTTGTTCAGGCCGAGGCTGGCGTGCCAGGGGTTCTGGTCTTCGACTTGCAGGTCCACATCCATGGTGCCGGGGCGCTGGCCCTCGCGCACCAGCGGTGTGACCTGGCGCCCGGCGCCGCGATTGAGGCCGGCGAGCTGGGTCTGCACCGTGGCAAAATCCGGCACCGCCCCCTCCTTCAGCGCCGAAACTTCTTCGCGGATCTCTACCGGCGAATAGTGCTTGGCCCCCACCACCCGCACTCGGCCGACCTTGGTCTCGCTGACTTGCAGGTAGACGATGCCGTCATCGACCTTCTGCTCGGGCAATTCCACAAACACCGACTGATAACCGCGCGCCTGGTAGATCTTCTGCAAGGCATCGCGGGCGCCTTCGATGTCGCTCAAGGTCTTTTGCGGGCCCAGGAATGGGTACACCGCCTCTTCGATCGCCCGGGCGTCGAGCACCGTATTGCCGCGTACAAAGTACTCATTGACGTCCACCCGCCGCACCGCGGCCTCGGACGCGCCACCTGGCTCATCGGCTGATACCGGCAGCGCCAGTGTCAGCCAGCACAGCGCCAACGTTGATTTGAACAGATGCGTCACACCGCCCCCTGGATTACTGGAATGGTTGGCCTTCACGCTTGTTGGCACAGCGTTTGGCCGACTCAATTGCTGGATGTCGAGGTATGGGCATGCCGTGCCAGCCAGGTGTGCATCAGCGCGAAGTTCAAGGAGAACTCCGGCATGTGCAGCAAGGCGCCACAGAACACTTCACCGATGATTTTCTGGATCAATTGCACCGCCCGTGGGTTGCCCAGGAGCGTGGCGATATCCCGTTGCAGCACATGGATGCCCCACACCCGTTGGGTCAGGTCGAGGCCGACGAACCAGCGGAACAGCAGGTTGTAGTTGAGCTGTTCATGCAGTTGCTGTTCGCTGGGCACCGAATAGAGCAGTTGCAGCAGCAGGATCTGCAACACCGTGCGCGGGGCGATCAGCATGCCGGGCTCGGCACTCAGGGCCTGCAACAGGTCGCGGTGCTGGTCGAGCACCTCGTCGATCTGCGGGCGTAGCAACACCAGGGAATGGCCGGCAGGTATATAGCTGGACACTTCTTTCAAGGCGCCCTGCCAGTCGTCCTGGGACACGATCCAGACCCAGGGCGCGCCATAGCGATACACCGAGACCGGCTTCTTGCGCGCGGCCTCGACAATCTTTGACAGGCGCTGGTCGAGCTCCTGCATGCCTACTTTCGAGTAGCGTTCCATAGTTCCCATCCGCCCCACTCCTGGCCTGTGTCGCGCGCTTGAACGCGTTACATAGGCAAGACGGGGGCACGGGAGGACTACCGAACTTTTGTCATAAAAGCTTCATTCGCCAGGCTGGATTGTCAGGCGCTACACCTCCTGCAACGGCAGTTCATAAGACTTCTTCACCGTGCGCACCACCAGCGTCGACGAATAGGTGCGGATCGGAATATCGCGGTAAGTGTCCAGGAACCGATAGATATACTCGGTGTACTCCGTGGCATCGCGAAACTTGGCCACCATCACAAAATCAAACTCCCCGGTCATCAGGTAGCAGTCCTGTATCTCCGGGTGGTTGACCAGGATGTGCTGCATCTTGCGATCAATGTCGTTGCTGTCCTTGTCGAGCTTGATCAAAAAGAATGCCGTGACCTGGATCCCCAGCTTTTTCTCATCCAGCACCGCCACTTTGGCCTTGATGATTCCCGCGCTCTCCAGGCGTCGGATGCGCCGGTAGCAACTGGTCGAGGACAGCCCCACGCTGTCGCTGAGCAGGTCCAGGCTCTGGGTGCAATCCTTCTGCAATTTGCCGAGAATTTTCAAATCCATGGCGTCTGTCATTATTTCCACTTCTTCCTTGAGAAAACTGCAATGAATCCGCCGTAACAGGGGGCCAATTTGCACAAATCCTGCGCAGTGGCCCGTTACTATCAATTCCAGCTTAGCAGCCCCGCAAGATCCAGCATGGGGGCGCATGAGAGGGATCTTATGATAGTCGCGAAACCGACATGGACCGCTGATATCCAAGGGCTTTTCACCGCGCCTTACTGGATACCGCCCGCCGACCGCGCCAAGGTCGCAGGTTCGTGGGTGCGGTGCATGAATGCCTACGACGTGTTCCTGGAAGACCCCGATTCGGTCAAGACCTGGTCCGAAACCATCTACCAGCACCTGGCTTCGCGCAACATGCCGCTGACCCTGGATGACCGGCAGTTCTGGCCCATCGACGCCCTGGAAACCTTGCGTTTGTGGGTCAACCAAGGCTGGCGCCTGAACAGCTTTTCGCCGTTCGATATCGCCGAGCGCATTCCACCACCGGACCTGCCGCACCCGGTCAAGCGCGTGCGCCAAGACATCCGCGCCTTGAGCCAGGAACAACTGGACCTGTACCGCGCACGGCTCGACGACGTGATGCAGATCGGCAACCCGGACAGTGGCTCGCCGTGGCAGCGCTATGCCTATATCCACACCAACTGGTGCCTGCATTACCAAGAGGCCTTTGCCCTGTGGCATCGCGCTTACCTGCTGTACCTGGAGGCGTTGATCGACTGCCCGATCCCGTATTGGGACTGGATGGCCGAAGACGCCAGTGTCGATGGCAGCCCCCAGGCCGGCCTGCCCCAGGCCTTCCTCGATGAAACCTATGTGCACCCGCACAACGGCGAAGTGCGGCGCAACCCGTTGCGGTATGCGGCGGCCAAGGATGGTCGCTCGAAGGTCTGTGCAGCGGGCAATGTCGAAGGTGTGGACTGCCAGTTTGTGCAGCGCAACCCGCTGTTCTACACCCAGGGCGACGAACAACGTGCCAAGCGCACCCAGCTGTATGGCATGAGCCGGATTTTCCAGCAGCAGGTGGTGGATGCCTTGACGTTCAAGACCTTCAGCCAGCCCCAGGGCGTGCCGGGGTATCCCTGGGCCAATATCACGGTGTTCGATCCGCCGCAACAGGACGCGCTGTACCCCAACCGCACGCTGAATTTCGATGGCCTGTACGAGCAGCCCCACGACAACTATCACGGCTGGATCGGCGGCGATATGGCCGACAACGCCTACACCGCGTTTGATCCGGTGTTCTGCTCCTATCACGCCAATATCGACCGTGTGCTGGAGATCTGGATCCGCGCCAACCCGGCGGCGCAGTACACCACCCAGTGCCTGCTCCAGCCGTTTGCCGGCAGCCAGGCCGAGACGGTCACGTTCACCAGTGCCGATGCCTGGCGCTATACCACTTTGGGCGATATGGCCCAGGACAGCCGGCATATCGGCTACGACTACGCCACCCCGGTGGCGCCGCCGTTCGGTGCACGGCGCGCCAGCGCGAACGCGTGCTGCCCGCACAGTGCCGCACCGGCCCAGGAGCAGGCCCAGGCCAGCGGCCCGTGGGTAGTGTTCGACCATGTGCGCTGCACCCACGACACCTACCTGATCGATGTGTTCCTCAACCAACCCGACGCCACCCCCCAACAGGCCAGCGCTGATAACCCGCACTACGTTGGGCGCTTCAGCCGCATCGGCATGGGCCTGGTGGACGACAAGGACCGTTGCATCACCCAGGGCGTGTGCCGTGCGCTGAATGCCGCGCGCAGTGCCACGGCGTTGCACCTGGGCCCTACGGATGCCGTGCAGTTGAGCCTGCTGGTCACCCATCTCGATAGTGCCCGGGTATTGGCGCCGCAAGAGTACGCGCCGCTGCCTGGCTTTATCGCCCAACTGGTGTGGGACGACCCACGCCAGACCGTTGCCGACCCTCCCCCGAGTGCCGGTTGCTGCTCCGTTTCTACCCCCCATGGAGATCTGACATGAGCACGCCCTTCAAGCAATTCACGTCCCCCGCTGGGCAAGCGCCAAAGGACTACAACAAGCTGGGTCTGGAAAACCAGTTGCCGCAATTTGAAACCGATTGGAACAACGACATCACCGGCTGGACCGAAGCTGCGATCATCGGCAACCCGTGGTCGGGCCTGAACGACGCGCCGCGCTCGGCCTATTACAACCCGCTGGTCGAGGGCTATGGCGACACCACCCTGCCAGCGATTACCTGGCAACCCTTTCCCAACCGGCTGTGGACCTTTTTCTACGACAGCGGCAAGGCGGTGGTTCCGCAACTGGGTGGCAAGGCCATGACCCTGCAACAGGTCATGGAGCTGACCGACAACGGCCAGATCACCCTCAACAACACCCTCTACACCCTGTACGACCCGGACAAGAAAGGCACCCTGCTGCAATTGCCGGTGACCCGTTGCCCGACTATCGACTGGAACGGCAAATACAAGGACTTCTCGCCCTCGGGGCCACGGGGCTGGCTGGATGAATACTGCGAGTGGTCGATTGTGCGCGATACCAATGGCCACATGCGCAAGATCACGTTCACCAGCGAAAACCCGGCGTATTTCCTGGCCATGTGGCGCATCGATCCGAATGCCGTGCTGGGGCTGTACCGCGACTACATCGACCCGGCCGTACAACTGGAAGACCTGTACCTGCGCTACACCAGCAAATGCAAGACCGGCAACCCCGGTGACGTCGTGATTGACCCGACCACGGGCCTGCCGGCCTACGACACCGTCAACAAATGGAACGCCGGCACCGCCTGTACCCCTGGGAAGTTCGGCGGCGCAATGCACCTGACCTCCGGCCCCAACACCCTCAGCGCCGAGGTGTACCTGGCGGCGGCGGCCACGATCATGCGGCCCCTGCAAAGCAGCCAGACCCCTCAGGCCCTGATCTGCTGCGCGCAATATGGGCAGAACTATCGCAACTCCGACCCGCATATCGGCTTTGCCGCCAATGGCGCGACCAATGATGGGACCCCACCCAGCCGTATCTCCCTGACCAACCCTATCGCCCTGTACCTGCAACAACCGACCAATTTCAATGCCTGGAAAGGCCCACAAGGCCAGGATGTGAGCCAGTACTGGCGGATTACCCGTGGCACCGCCAAATCGGCGGCCAACGGCTCCGACCAGATCCTGCAGGCGGTGTTCGAGGTGCCGGAAAGTGCGGGGTTCTCGATCAATGACATCACCATCAACGGCCAGGCCGTGAGCTATGTCTGGGTGATTGCCCAGCAACTGCTGGTGGGCCTGAGTGTCACCACCATGCCGAGCACCGCGCAACAGCAATCGTCTTGCGTGCAGGACCGGGTCAATGGCCTGCAACCCTGGCCGGTGCAGCTGTTGCCGGTGGACCTGTTCTACGGCCTGTCGCCCACCGACCTGCCGGCCTGGCTGGCCCCTGGCAGCAGCGGGCAGTTCGCGCTGGTGGTCCAAGGCGCCGACCTCAAGACCACCCCCGCCACCGCACGGGTACAGTTCAGCAACCCCGGGGTGACGGCGCAGATCGAGGAGTTCTGGCCCGATGCCACGGCCATTCCCGGCCAGACCAACGCGGGCGGCACCCAGTGTTACATCATGACCATCACCGTTGCTGCGGACGCTGCACCGGGGCTGGTGACGGTACGCGCGCTCAACCCGGGCGAGGCGGATAACGTCAGCGCGGCGGACCATCCATGGGAGTCCGGGCTGGCGCTGGTGCCTTCCACTTAAGGGCAAACACCATGCCCTGCAGGCGCTGGCTTGCCGGCGCCTGCAGAACGGCTAGAGGCTTCACCTTCTTGCAAGGAGCGCGATGATGTCCAGGTATCGCTTGAGTAATCTGCTGCTGGTCGGCACGCTGCTGTCCCTGTTTATCCTGCCATCGGCCCAAGCGTCGGAGGCCGATAACTGTGTCCAGCAGCAGCTGGTGTTCAACCCCAAGAGCGGCGGGTTTCTGCCGGTCAACAATTTCGGTACCACCGGCCAGGGCTTTATGAATTGCTTTGGCTGGCAATTGTTCATTGCCCTTAACTGGCCGGTGGACCCCGGCTGGCCAGCCGATCCCAACCTGGCGGGCGAGCCGGACAGAAGCATCACCGTCGAGCAATTCGGCGTCCCCACCACCGCCGGCAAACCCATGAGCGTGGCGCCGGTATGGGCCAGCTACAAGGACGCCAATGATATTTTCCTGCCCGGCGCACCCAAGCCCAGCGACTGGGGGGTGCAAACCCTGGTGCCGTCCAATTGCAGCAACCAGAACAACCTCCAGACACTGTCGGTGGGGGCGCGCAAATTCATGAACGCCACCTCGGAAAGCGCGACCAACGCCCAGCATCGCTTCCACTTGTCCAGCGGCACCCTGGCGTCGATTCCCGACCCGATCATGGAAGCCGCCGGCGGCTGGCTGACGGACCAGACCGGCAACCTGGTGTATTTTGAACGCAAGGTGGGCAAGGCCGAGTTTGACTACATCGTCGACAACGGCCTGTACGATGCGGCCAATCAACTGATCGTCGCGCAAAACAGCGATGGTCAGCACCCGGCCGGCCTGTCGCTGCCGGCCGGCGAGATGATGCGCTCGATGCCCACCCACCCACTGCGCCAGGAACAACTGGGCGCCCTGGAACTCAAGGCGGCCTGGCGCATCCTCACCGGCAAGCCCCAGCTCTACGGGCGCTACCTGACCACCCTGGCCTGGCTCAAGAACCCCGCCACCCTGCAATGCACCCAGCAAGTGGTGGGCCTGGTGGGCCTGCATATCATCAACAAGACCCAGAGCGAACCGAACTTCATCTGGACCACCTTCGAGCAAGTGGACAACGTACAGGAACCGAACCAGGTGCCCGCGCAACAGACACCGCCGGACGGCTACACCTTCTACAACCCCAATTGCACCGGTGGCCCTGACGTATGCACGCCGAACGTGGCCCGCATCCAGTGCAAGCAGCACCACCCTGATCGGGAATGCACCGAGCCCTATCCCCGCGACCAACCGGTCCAGACCACCCGCGAACACCCTCTGCCTTCGGACATACAAGCCCTCAACGCTGCGGTACAGGCCAACTTCGCCCAACAGACCAACGGCCAGTCGGTGTTCCAGTACTACAAGCTGGTCAATGTGCTGTGGATCACCTCGCCAACCGCCCCGTACCCTGTCGAGCCCGGGGCGGGAGCGACGGTGCCGCTGTCCTATGGCGCCTTTATCAGCGATAGCAACGTACCGGTGGCCAACACCACCCTGGAGACTTACGTCCAGGGCATGAGCTGCAATCAATGCCATCAACAAGCGACGATTGCCGGCAGCCCGACCCTGGCTTCGGACTTCTCGTTCCTGTTCAACAACGCCGACTCGGCCCAGCAAAAAGGCCTGATCAAACGCGTACATGCCTTTGAAACCCTCAAGGACGGCCAACCATGAAACGTTCCCTCGCCACCCTAATGCTCGCGCTGTCGATACTCCTTGCGCCCCAGGCCTTTGCCCATTCGGCCCATGAACTGCACGCGGTGAACAACGGCGCCGATGCCGATGCACCGGGTAACCACGGCATGTTCATGGTCGGTTCGCAGACCCTGTTCCTGGTGCATATGCCGATGTTCACCACGGAAAAGCACAGGTACCAGATCGTCCTGCAGGCCAGCCTGCCCGCCGACGTGATGGCCAAGTACCAGGCGCTGCGCGCGGCCAACCCGAGCAAGCCGTATAACCTGATCAACGTCGATAACGACACGTTCACCCTGCCCCAGCTCAAGGCCGGTGAAGTGACCGCGTTCAAGGCAACGATCTTTGACGGCTACTCCAATGACGGCGGCGGCACCCCGGGGCCGGTGCTGTTTGACAACGTGCCGGTGACGGTCGAGGCGGTGGTGATCTACCGGCCGTTCAACCTGGGTATCGAGCGGCCCAAACAGCTGGTGTACACCTTGTTTGGCCGAGGCAATGAGGCGCACTTGACGCACTACATCGCCCAGGACCCGGACTTCCAGGAAATCATTACCCTGCCTGGGCCGCCGGCACCGTTTTCGGCGGCGCAATTGGTGTCTACGGTGGATTTGAACTTCACCACGGTGCAGTCGTTGCCGATCGTCTGCCAGTCGCCGCTCAAGCCTGGGGTGTATCCGACACTGCTGGAAGGCCGTGCGGATGCGCCGGTGGCACTGGACCTGGGGCCGGCGGCGCAGCGTGTGTGGTATTCGACGGGGAATCTGTTGAACAAGACCGATCCTTGCCAGCCTTGAGTGGAGCGTAGGTCTACTCCTGTGGGGTTGCTGGCGATGGCGGCGTATCAGTCACCGAATATGTCGGCTGAACCACCGCTATCGCGGGCTAGCCCTCACCCAAGCCCGCTCCCAAACAAGTCGGTTTCCACAGTTTGATCCGGGTAAGTCCCTACAAACTGATCTGCCCCCGCTCCTCATCCGTCAACTGCGCCTTGGCCTGTTCGCTCAACGGCCCCGCCCCCAGCACCTGCACCGGGCTGTCGGGGTTATACGCCGGTGTCTTGCGGGCCTCTTGCTCCCGACGTTGCACCGGCTCGCTGCCAAACCCTAATACCTCGACCGTGACGATCGACGCCCGGCCCTGGCGCGCGGCGGCCTGCTGGTTGCGTGCCGCGTCTTCGGCGGCCTGGGACGCCGCCGCCCCCGCCGCGCTGGCCGAGCTCATGGCCCCGGTGTTGACCGCCGCAGACACCGGCACCCCGGACGATTTGCCCTGGGTCTGGATATTCGCCGCGTTGACCACCCGCAGCGCGGCAATGTTGATATTGCCCGACACGCGGATCCCCGCCTCGCCCGCATCGATGGTGCCCAACGGTGCAATCAGGTCGATATCCCCCGCCGGCACTTCCGGGATCGGGTTGAGGGTGGCGATGCCCGCGCCGGTACTGGGCACCGACGGTGACAGGCTCACATTGCCCCAGTTGTCATACACCCGCCGTGGCGGGGTATAGACCACGGTGGTCTTGGAACCCCGCCCGGCGTTGATGTCGCCCGCCGCCGACCAGCCCATGATCGAGCCGCCAAAGGTGGTCATGATCCGGCTCTGGCCCAGCAGGATGCTGTCCAGGGAATACAACTGGATATCCCCGGCGCCCTGGGTGATGACACCGGCAGTGGACGGCGGTGCCGCGCCTTCGATGCCAAAGGTCTGGCCGCCGCCTGGCGTAAGCATCTGGATCGAGCCGCCAAAGTTGGTGTGCACCCCGGCACCGCCAAACAGGGTGATATCGCCCTTGTAGGCAATGGCATTGCCGGCCACGTCCTTGTCCGGGAACAACCCGGCAATCGCCGCCCGGCCCCTTACATAACTGCCCTCGCGCACGCCGCCGGCCTGGTTGTACTCACGGCCGGCGGCCTTGAGCTCGGCAAAGTACACCTCACGGGCAAACACCCGCTGTTGCTCGGCCGGTAGCGCCGCGTAGTAAGCCCGGGCCTGTGCGCTGTCACCGACAAACCCGAAGCGCCCGGCCAGCCAGGCGGCCAGTTCATTCTCGTAGCTCTTGGCGACCTTGCCAGCGCCCAGGGTCAGGGCTTCACCCACCTGCACCTGGTTCTCGGGGTTCAGGTAGGCCTCGACAAAGCGCCGGTAGTCCGGGCCGTTGGGGCCTGCGCCGGCCTGCATGACGATACTTGCCCCCGGACGGCTGTCCCCCGGCACCAACGCACCGAGACTCGTCACGCTGACCCGATCCTCCATGAGGATATTGCGCCCGGCCATCAGCTCCAGGGTGCCGGGGCCGGCAACCTGGACGTTGCTGTAGAGGATGTCGCGCCCGGCGGACACGATGGAGATGTCATTCGGGTTGTTGTGGAGAAACAGGTTGCCCCGGGATTGAGACGCATCCGGGCTGGCCGTCAAGTCAAAAAGGCTGCCGCTGCTGACGATATCCCGCCCCGCCATCATCCATACCGGCCCACCGCCCTCGTACCAGGTCTGCCCCGAATGAAGCGCATCAACCGCGCCGCTGAAGGTGATGATCCGCCCACTGCTGACCCCCAGCAAATCCCCGGCCAAGGCATAGAAGCGCGCCGGGGTCGCCGGGACATAGGCCGCGCCCGATGCGCTGCCCGAGCCGAACACAAACAATGGCAGCAGGTTGGCGTTTTCAGGGTTGCCGTTGGGGGACAGGTTGCTGGCCACCGGGGTGGGGTTCTCGCCGATCCTGCCGACAAACGCCGGGCGCCAAGGCGTGGCCATGGTGGCGGGGTCGGCGGCTGACGGCGTCACGAACAGTCCGCCGGCATAGATCGAATCCTGGGCGAGGAACTGCAACTGGCCGTTGGGCCCTGGCGCCAGCAACAGCGGGTTGCGGTAGTTGACGTCCTCCGTCGCCAAAGCGCTCGCCTTGCCGTAATACAAGCTGCCACTGGCAGCGGTCGCGCGCAGGATCGACGGGTACACAATCGCCAGGTCGGAAGCCCGGTTCTCGGTGTTGGGCGTCAGGTTGCCGCCGGCTGAAAACAGGTCGATGGCGGTGCCCTCGGTCCACAGCGAGAACCAACTGCTACCGGGACCGTGCTCGCCTGCGCGCACAAAGGATGAGCTGTTTGGCAACAGGACCCGGCCCGGATCGAGCACATTCTGCACCACCAGGTCGCCCAGGGTCGCCAGGCTGAATGTCGCATCGCCCGGCACCAGCAGCATACCGCCGCCGGCCGTGCCGCGGGTGGCTTGCAACGAGTCGAACGGACGGGTTTCCCCAGGGCTGTGGGCGTAATAGTCAGTACCGTAGCCCAACTCGACCTGCCCCATGGCGCCGCCCAGCAACTGGGCATTGCCCCGCAGGTTCACCAGAGTGCCGTTCAGGCTACTGGCAGAGAGCTGACTGTCAGGGTTCAAGACCCCGCCGATACGCACCCGCAGGTCACCGCCGCCCGTCAACTGCAGGCTGCCATCGGCCGCCACACGCCCCGTGCCACCGACGGCCAGTACCAGCCCCTGGCTGCGGGGGCTGGTGGTAGACGACATGACATTGCCGGCCATGGCACGCAGCATCCCGGCGTCACCGGCGACCTGCACATCCACATCCCCGCCGCCCAGGGTGCCGATGCCGGTAAAGCCCACCAGTTGGTCAGCGGTGGCGGTGGCGGTATAGCTGCCGAAATTGATCCACCAGGCCGTTGGCTGCGGCGCCCCGCCGGTCTCGACAGCACCGCTGCCTTGACGCCATAGCCAGTTACCGACGCTGGCCGAATCCGTCCCCTGGTCCAACGGGTTAGGGCGTCCCACGGCGCTGGTCAGCGCGGTGGCGATATTGCCCGTCAGACTGCCCCCGACATTCAGGCTCAGGTTCCCCCCCCCTTGCGGATACCAGGCGCGGTACAGGCTGGTGGTGTCGGCGTTGACGAACTGTTCAAAAAAACTCCCGGCTTCGTTGAGGACGGTCTTGCCCCGGCCCAGGGACTTGGGCTGGTTGTAGGGGTCGCCCTCGACGGCGGCGGCAGAAGACGTACCGGCGGTATAGACGCCGTACAACGAGTCCATGCTCAGGTTGCCGCCACTCAACAACTGCAGGTCGCCGGTGCCCGTGCGGATCACACTGAAACGGCTGGCCGACGGCGTAGCTGCATACTCCCTGACACTCTGGGACAGGCAATACTCCGGGAGTGCGGCACACACCTCACCCACCGACGGATAGCTGATGCTTTTAAGGAACTCATCGGTGATCGGCGTCCCCGCCACCACGGTCACCCCCTGCCCCGCCAGGTCGGCCACCGCATAGTCGGTCCAGACAAAAGAGAGCCTGGGTGCGCAAAAATCAGGCGTCGCCGCACAGAACTCGGCAATCGTGCCCATGCCGAAACTGTCGAGGATGGCCTGGTCGACCGGGTCGCCCTCGACCACCGTGACACCGGCCAGCGCCAGCTCGATAACCACCTTGGCAGTCCAGGTCTGCACCGCCTGGGAGGGCAGCTCCTTGGCGAACATGCCGTAGTGAGTGTCGGCCAGGCGCAGGTCGCCGCTGCGCGGATGGGGTTGCAACAGACGACTGTCCGCCGCCTCGGTATCGGCACCGGCCACCAGGCGCAGCGACCAGGATTGCGAGCCTTCGCCCAGCATCGGCGCAATCGCCCATTGCTTGCCCTGGCGCCCGGATTCCTCTGGCCGCAGTTGGATCGACTGCGCATCGTTAAGCAACTTGACGCGGGTGCCGGCAGGAATCAGCGCGCCCTTGGGCAACAGCAGGTCGCGGTCGAGGGTCACCCCATTGAGGGTGGGGTTGGCGGCCTGGAAGTTCTGCGGCAACGGCACGCCCCGGGGCCAGGTCAGGGCCTTCAACAGCGTGTTCTGGGTGAGCAAGGTGCCCGCCTCCAGCTGCGTGCCACTGGCCAGGGTTTGCGCCTGGCTCAGCATCGTCCCGGCGGCAAACAGCACAGTGCCGGCGCTGTCGAGTACCGCCGCCGCCAGCACCGTACCGGCAGGCAGCACCAGTTCCTGGTTGAGGGTCGCCCGCACTGGCAAGCGGGTGCCGGCGCCCACGCCGATGTCGGTGAGCGGCACGTCGTAGTTCAACACCGCGCCCGCCGGGTAAACCGTGCCCTGCGCCAGGCTCACGCCCTGGCCCGGCACCACGGTGTCGCCACCGGTAAAGTCGATCCCCGATAACAAGACCCAACCCTTGTCGTCCACGGTTTCGGGCGGCGGGGCAAAGCCATCGTTGATGCTGCCATAGATATTCAGGTCGCCACCGGCGCGCAGGCTCAGGCTGCCGGCCTCGCCGGAGCCGTAGACCCCTTCGACCTGCTGGCTACGCGGGTTGAGGCTGGCGTAGCGAAAGCCGGACAGGTCCAGGTCACCTTGTACCACCAGGTCGCCGTCCGGGGTCTTGCTGACAATCTCCACGCCCGGGCGCAGGTGGAAGGCATCGGCATAGGTGGCGTTATTCAAGCCGGCCAGTTTGTTGTAGCGCAGGTCGTCGTTCTTCAAGGCGGCGTTGATAAACGCCACGCTGGCGGCATGCTTGTCATTCAAATAGCCTTGGGTGATCTGCTGATAAGGCTGGCCACTGGCGGTCGGGTCGGTTTTTACCGGGGCATCGTCGTAGCGGATCATGCCGTTGAGGGTGATCGAACGGGCGCCCTGGATCGCCAGGCGCCCGCTGGCGTCGATGGCGATGTCATTGCTGCTGCCATCGGCGTTGATCAACCGTGGCGCATTCAACTCCAGGGTGCCGCGCAAGCGCCCGTCATGGCCCTTGATCGCCGACGTGCCGTGGCGCAGGTCGATACGCACGCCGTCGCCCAGGGTCAGCAGGCCGTCGCCGGAGCCGAGCACCACCATGGCGCGGTTGGGCGAGTCGATGATCTTGCCGTAGCTGTCGACCCGCAGGACGCGGCCATGGGCATCGAGCACGGCGCTGCTGTCCAGGGTCAGGCCGTGCTTGCCCGCCAGGTTGATACTGCCGACCCGCTCGCCACTGGCATCCACCAGGCCATTGACCCGCAGGCTGCCGTTGTCCAGCGAGACGCTGATGCTGCCAGCCTTGAGGCCATTGCCGATGGTCAAGTCGCCCTGCTTGAGCTGGAAGCTGCGGGCCCCGAACACCTGGCCGTCGTTCAAGCGCTGGTTGAGGGCGGCGAACGGCTGGTCCAGGCCGCCGCTGCCGCCCAGGCGCTGGGCCTGGATTTCCAGGGTCCCGCCCAGGTACGGCAGCCGCGTGCCGCCGGCATCATAGTCACCACTGCTGCTACCGAGGACCTGACCCTGCAAGTCGACCACGCCCGCCGTCGCATCCACGGCGACGGCCCGCAGTTTGCCGGCCTGGTTGTGTTTGGCGGACAGGTCGATGATCGCCCCCGCGCCTTGCTGCACGTTGCCATGGCGACTGTCGAGCAGCACATCGCCGCCCCAGCCATATTGGGTCACATCGTTGAAGGTGATGGCGCGCCCGGCGACATCGATCAGCGCGGTGTCCGTCAGCACCACGTCGCCCAGGGCATTGAGGCTGACCTTGCCACTGGGTAGCACCACCGCACTGGCCAGGCGGATGCTCTGGCCCTGCAAGGACAATTGCGCGCCGTAACCGTTGGCCGTACCGCGTGTGCCCGGCGCAGCCGCCACATCAATCGCGCCACCGGCGGTGATGCGGTTGACCGAGCCGCCCTCGCCGGTCATCAGCGGCGTGAGGATATTCAGGTTGGCACCGCTGTACTGGAAGCCTTTGACCGCGTCATAACCGTCCAGGCGCTGGTACACCGACAGACTGCCCTTGTGGTTGGCCGTGATGCGCTCGCTGGCATTGAGGTTGACGTTGGCAAAGCCCAATGCCAGGCGGTCGAAGCTCTTGGTGGTGCTGGGCTGGGCAAAGGCGCCGTAGCCCAATTCGATCCGCTCGGCCTGGATGTCCAGGCGCCCGCTGCCGGTGCCGGCGCCGCCGGCAATCACGCCGCCGGGCGCGGCTTCGGCGCCCTGCCAGATAAGGTTGGCGGTGCGCAGGCTCGCCACATCGTTGGCGCCGCCGGAGCCGTAGATCGCCGGCATGGACAGCAACAGATTGTCCAGGCGCGACTTGCCGGTCTGTGGGTCGTAGGTGTCCAGGGTGGTGGTGCCGTAGAAGTTCAAGGCCTGGGCTGCGGACAGCTGCAGGGTTTCCAGGGCTGGCGCGCCGGACTGTGTGTCGCCACGCAACAGGCGATCGATGACCTGCTGGTTAAGGGTCAGGCCAGCCGGCAATACGTTGCGCGCGGCGGCATCGGCCAGGGCCTGGGCACTGCCGACGTTGATATTGCTCAAGGCCAGTGCCAGGTGACGGGTGCCGTAGCGCACCTGCTCGTCCAGCTCCAGGGCCTGGGTGGTCGAAATGACAAGGCTGCCCTCGGAGTACAGCGAGGTCTGCCCCGCACACTGGCCTGTAGGGCAGACGCCGATCTGAATGCCGCCCGCCTTGGCCGCGCCCTCAGGGTAAGGCAGCACATTGAGCAGGCCATTGGACACGACCAGCGTATTGGCCGCGCTGCTGTAGACAAAACCGTCGCGCGAATCATAGGCCGCCTTACCCTGGCCGAGGGTATTGATGGAGGCCCCTTGTTCAACCACGATATCGCCGCTGCGCGTGGCCAGGATTACCTCCGGCGCCGCGAGGGTCGCACCGCTGCGCAGGATGACCGTGTTCCCCAGTTCAATGAACCCGACGTTATTACCGCCCTGCCCATACACCACCTGGGACAGCCCGCCCACCAGCAGGCGCTTGGCCCCCATGGCGTTGAGGCTTTGCGCATCCACCGTCACGCCGCGGAATGTCTCGTCAATCAAGGGGCTCTGGGCATCGATAATCTGTGTGCTGCTGCTGGGGTTGGTGTTGTTCACCGCCACCGTGCCGCCATAGCCTCCCGGGGCGGCCTCGAAACGGCCAACACCCTTGAACACGAACGTGTCACGGCCACCACCGCCTTCCAGCGCCAATTTGAGCGTCTTGGCATCCACCGCCAGCATCGGCCGTGGCACGCCAAGCCGGGCGGCGTCGGCCACGGCGAACTGGGCGTAGCTGGTTTCGTTGTATTGGGAGTAACGGCGCAAGGTATCGGCCGAGGTCAGGATCACCTGGCTGGCGAGGCTGTTGTGGATGTCGGTATGGATAATCGACAGGCGCCCGGCGGTAGACCACGAGCCGTTGCGCATCGGGGTGGCCCCGGCATCGCTGCCGGTGCCGGCCTGGCCATTGATCTCGACCCGGAATGCCCCCGGCATCAGGGCGTAGGTAGACGGCAGCAAGGTATAGGTGCCGGCTGGCAGGCCTGGCACTCCGGCGCCAAGGGTGATCTGTTGCCCCACCAGCGGCGTGCTCGCGCCGCCTTCGCCGGCCACCGGTGCATAGCCCGCCTGGGCGCCCGGCACGATGGCGTACACCGGGTTGCTGGCCAGCCCTGGCAAGGTGAAGCCGCCATTGACGCCAAACTGTACCAACGGGTTGTAACGCGCATCGGTGGAGCCGCCACGCCCGGCCACAAACCCGGCGCCCAGCAGATCGCCGCCGCCGGACAGGTCCAGGGTGGCCTCGGGCAACACCGCCACCGACTTGCCGCCCAGGACCACCCCCACCGAGAGATCGCTGTTGACCACACCGCCCTGGCCGACAAAGGTCACGGGCTTGCCGTTATAGCGGTAGACCTGCCCGTCCAGCGTGCCGCCGTAGGGCAGCACCAGGCCCTTGGCGCTGACCGAAGTCAGGCTGCCGGGCAGCAACTCGACACGGGTGCTGCCCACGTTGCCCAGCTCGATCACCCCCAGCGGCGCCTGCAGCACGCCGCCCTGGCGGATGGTGGCCGCCCCCAGTTGCAGGCGGCCGAAAACGGCATCGGGGGCGACTGCGCCGGCATCGCCGACCTTTTCCAGGGCCAGGGTGCGGGTCGGGTCGAAGGTGAAACGGTTGATCGCACCGCCGGTCTGGCCGACCAGGACCCGCGCGGCCACGCCACTGCCGGGATAGATCCGCGCAGCGCGCAGCGTCATATCACCACCCGACTCCAGGAGCGTGCTGAAGACAGTCGTCGTCGCGCCGCCATCGCGCCCGGCAAGAAACCGCAGGTCGCCACGGCTTTGCAGGTTGACCCGGTCAAACCCCTGGTTCAGGGAGAAGCTCACCGCATCGCGGATCTCCAGCAGGTCGCTGTCGAAGGTAAAGACCCCCTGGCCAGGCTCCGTCGAAAGCGAGAGGCCACTGGGCAGGACGTAACCTTCCATGATGCTGCGGGGCGGTGTGAGCAGGCCGGCGAGCACCCCATGCGGCGCCGATAGGTTGACCCGCGCGGTGTTGGCAGCGCCTTCGGCCAGGTTCATGCCCATGCTGTACAACGCCAGGCCCTGGCCCATATTCAGTGAAATATCACCGGCAAAACTCAGCCTGCCGTTGCTTAACAGCGCCAGGTTGTCGAAGCCGCCAGCCGTGACCTGATCCACACCGAGCCGCCCATGGCCATAGAGCAGGCCATCGGCGGTGGTTGGCGCCTCGCCAGGCAGGCGGGTCTGGCTGACAATCAGCTCGCGACCGCGCAATACCCTCTCGGTTGCCAGGTTGCGCAGATAGGCCGGCGCCTCCAGCACCACGGCCAGGCGCCCGCCCGCTGCCCCGGCGCCGCCGGCCTGGGCGACAAAGCTGCCGTCCAGGTACAGGCCGTTATTGGACGCAAAGGCGATAGCGCCGCCATTGCTCGCCACCAGGGTCGGCCCCTGGCCTGGGATATTCAGCCGCGCCTGGCTGCCCGAAGCCTCTAGCCGCGCGCCCTCGCGCACTACCACAAACAGGTCACTGGCGGTCGCGACACCGGTGGTGGGATGCACATCCCCCCCCAGGGTGATCTGCCCGCCGTTGCGCACCTGGCCATAAACACTGCCGCGACTGTCCACGGCGGTCACCGCGCGTGCGGCCACATCGATCAGCGCCTGCTCACCGACCCAGATCGAGCGGCCATGCCCAATGGCGTTGACACTCTCCGAGACCGGCACGCTCAAGCCCCCCAGGCTGACACTGCCGCCCCAGGCGTTCAGGGTGCCATTGAGGGTCAGTTGGCCGACGCTGCGCAGGTTGATGGCCTGGCCGGGATCGACGTTGATCACTGCGCCCCGGCCCACGGTGAGCGCGGTGCTCGCCAATTGGGCGGCGGTGGATTCCAGATGGCCGGCAGTCAGGTTCAGCCCGGCGCCACGACGCTGGGTCAGCACGCCCCTGGCCCCATCTTCCTGGTACAGCTCGGGCGTCCAGCGCTCCAGCGCGGCGGTTGGATCGCTGCCGCCCGGGGTCGTCGTGGCCTGCTCACCGAGGCGATAGACCGGCATGTTCACATCGACCCTGGCCCCGTCGGCGACGAGCAAGCCTTCATTGCCGGTGATGTCGTAGGCCGAGAAGCCCTTGTTGAAGAAATCGCCGGCCAGTTGCAGGGTGTCGGCCGGCGCGGCGCTGGGGCCGATCAGCACCTTGTGGGCCTGCACCGCCAGGGTGCCGCCGCCGTTCATGCCGTAGCCGCGAATATCGCCGTCCAGGCCCAGCGCCCCCAGGGCACTCACCGTGACATCGCCACCCTTGCCGCCACTGGCCTTGCCATCCAGGCCGAGGGTCGCCCCGGATGAGGTATCCACCAGGCTGCCAGCCGCCAGTTTCAGTTCATTGCTGCTGCGCAGCGAGACCTTGCCACCCTTCACATAGGCCACACCGCTGCTGTTGCCAGGCTCCAGCGCCAGGTTATTCCAGCGCCCGGACGCATCGAGCCGGACCCCGGCGGCCACCACCAACTGCCCAGGCCCCGGCAGCGTCACATCGCTGATGCCATTGCTGCTCTGCAGATTGACCTGATTGAGCACGTTGCCGGCATTGATACTGCCGCCATGGGCGGTGAGATTGGCATTGATCGATACCTTCGGCCCGAACAGGGTGATATCGCCACCGTCCGCGACCTTGAGCCCGGCATCGACGCTGATCTGCTGCCTGGCCCCGACCTTGATCGCCCCCAGCTGGAAGCCATTGAGCTGCTCGCTGTCGAGCAGCAACTGGCCCTGGCGGGCGGGCGACAATGCACCGGTAAGGTCCAGGCCCTCGGCAATTTTCTGTGGGTTGTCCTGGATCGACACCTGGTCCAGGGTCGGGGTCAAGGCATGGCGCAAGGTGCCGGTGGTTTTATTGAACACCGGCGTGTACTGGCCAATGATCAACTGCGCGCGCTGGGCCATGGCCTTCTGTGACTGTTGGTAGCCATCGAGGTTGATACTTGGCGCCTGGGTCTGGCGCTCGCCCTGGAACACATCGCTGATCAACTGCCCTTCGAGCACCGCGCTGGAGGTGCCGACCACCAGTTTGCCGGCGTCGCGGCCCACGCTGTAGCCCGCTTCGTATCGGCGCTGCGGGGCGATCAACGGGTTGTAGTAGTGATCTGTACGGCCCCAGCGCATGCTGGAGTCCTCAAACCCTTTATAGAAACCGGTGTAGAGAATATCCCCCGGCGCTTTCGACAGTTCATACAAGCGCCCGTCCGGGCCCTTGAGCCAGCTCTGCTGAATATAGCCACCCTGCACATCGACGGAGCCACCCGACACGTTGATCTGCGCGCCCTGCCGGGTCACCACGTCGCGGCCGGTAAACGTCACCGTCCCGCCCTGGGCCATCCACTCGCCCACCGAGTGGCCCTGGGTGCCGAGATAACCGCCGACTTCCAGCAGGCCGCCAGCGGTGTACCAGCGATCCGTCGCATAGCCGTTGGTGCCGGCGGCGACAAACACCAGCTCGCGCAGATCGACCCAGACATCATTGTTGATCAACTGCCCGTTATCGCGGTTGACCGGTGCATCGCGCTGCTCGTTGCCCTGCACGTTGATCTTGATGTTATTGGCCTCCATCGCCACCTTGACGCCGATGGCCCCCGACACATCGATCATCGCCCCCTCGCGCAGCAGGCTGCGCTGACCCGCGCTGACGGCCACCTGGCCACCGGTGGCGAGGGTGATCGAGCCTTTCTGGAAGTCCACACTGCCACCGCTGACAATCTCGATACGCGACTGGTCGGTGCGGTCGGCGACGCTGCTCAAATTGTTGAACTGCCCGCCGATCAGGTTGCCGGGCTGGCCGTCGAGGTTGACCAGGCCATTGTCGCGCTGGCTGTTGAGGGCGCTGGCGCCGCTGCTGTCGAGCAGGATCGCGGTGGTACTGCCCTCCCCCAGGGTGACGCTGGCGGTGCTGTCGCTGGCCGAGTTGAGCAGGTGCACGGTGCCACGGGTGTCCACCGAGGTGCTGGCCAGGGCCACGCCGTTCTGGCGCACGGTGTGGCCGGTCAGGGTGATATCGCCGGTAGCGGCCATGATCAGGCCGCTGTTGCTCACGGTGCCGGCGCCGCTGCCGGTGTTGAGGCTGCTGGCCACTTCATTGCCGCGCGTGGTGGAGCGTGCGTTGCCGGTGGTGCCGAGGCCCTTGCGGATATAAA
The DNA here is from genome assembly GCF_059422465.1 of Pseudomonas sp. GW821-FHT01D09. Lineage (NCBI taxonomy): Bacteria > Pseudomonadati > Pseudomonadota > Gammaproteobacteria > Pseudomonadales > Pseudomonadaceae > Pseudomonas > Pseudomonas sp. GW821-FHT01D09. The sequence goes on along the minus strand of NZ_JBWKWY010000002.1, from coordinate 9,641 downwards.
AACTGTCGCCGGCCGCCAGCGTGGTCTGGCCCTTGGCAGTGATAAGGGTCCCGGCGTTTTCCACTTCCGAGCCGAGGAGCAAGGCGTAGCCACCGGCGTCGGTGGAGGTCGCCGCCGCGTGCGTCTGGATCAGGGCGCCACGCTGTACTTCGACCTTGCCCGCCGCCTCGGTAAACGTCGGCTGGGTGCCATTGGCATCCACATAAAGCCCGCGCTGGGTGAACTGCTCATCGCTGATGTTGGCCGCTGCCGCCACCAGGTTGCGTACATTGACCTGGCTACTGCCGCTGAACACCACGCCGTTGCGGTTGATGATCATCACCGTGCCGGCGCCCTTGATCTGGCCCTGGATCTCACTGGGGCGCGCATTCGGGTCGTTGACGCGGTTGAGCAAGGCCCAGTTGGCCTGCTGCTGGAAATCCACGGTGGTGTTGCGCCCGACGTTGAAGGTCTCCCAGTTGAGGATCGCCTTGTCGGCGGTCTGCTCGATGTTCACCGTGGTCTGGCCGCCGGCCTGGCTCTGGGTCGGGCCTTTGGCGTTGATCCAGCCCTGGGTCAGGCTGTTGTCCACCTGCAAGCCGCCCTTGCCCAGGCCATCGGGAATGGTCGAGACCTGCCCCAGCGCCGCCTGGCGCCCGGCCGCCTGGGCCGCCTGCTGGGCGGCAATCGCCGCGACGCTGTTGTTGAGGGTGCTCAGGGAGCGCTGCATCTGCTGGTTGACCCGCGCCTGCTGGGACAACGGCGGCGGCATCCCCGGCACCGGCGCCCCCGGCCGCGCAGCCGTGGCCGCCTGGGACGCGCCCTTGGCCGCAAACCAGCCGGAACTGAACGCCGTGGCCCCCTGGGCACTGCCGGCCACCAGCAACAAGGCAATGGCATGGGCCAGTGGCTTGAGGCGCAAGACAGTCTGGCCGCTCGGGCCGCGGGCATTCAGGTTAACCGGTGGTTTGCAGCGGACCATCTGGAATCATCCTTCTGTATGGAGACGCACATCACGTATGAGAGGTAGGCAGTTGGCGAGGGGCGGGACTGAACTTCTGTCATGGAAAATTCATCTGCCGCCCAGCCCCCCCGGTAGCCGCTGCCGAGTGTCAGCGGGGGCCATGGGCAAATAAAAAATCAGCAACGGCACAGGCCGTTGCTGATCGGGTACAGCTAACCGAAGAACGCTTGAGTTACAGCGGGCGACCGATCTGGTTGCAGACGTTCGACTTGCCGATGCTCAGCTCATTGGTGGCGGTGAGGAAGGTGTCACGGACAGCGGTCTTCCAGTTGCCTGGCAACGGCACGAAGCGGTTGTCAGTGATGGCGGTGTCGTTATTGCCAAACGCGCCGTAGTGGCGGGCGAAGAAGTTACGCACTTGGGTTGTTTGCTCGGCGTCGGCGTAGCACTGGCTGAAGATCAGGTTAGTGAAACCCAGGATCGGGTAGCCGGTGGTTGGGTAAGCTACGATGCTTGGGTCGGTCGTGCTGGCGGTAGCCGCGAAGGTTGGCACCCAGGCGCCCGGCTGGCCACGGTTGATGAGCGCCGGCGGCTGGATAACCCCAATGGCTGCCGATACGTTGGCAGGCGCAGGCGAAACACCGGCAATTTTGGCGACTTTGGTCGCGTCATCCAGACCGGCCAAGGTCGCCGCCGCGTAATCCGGGCTCATGTAGGTGATGCGGCTGTCAGCAGCGTTGAGGGTGCTCATCACACCTTCGCTGGTGTCAGCGTAAAAACCACCGCCCGGCTTGGCTTGTTGCAGCGGGTTGATGCGGGTGCCGCGCACTGGCCCGGAGAAGCTGCTCTTGAAGTCCTGGGTCACGGCAAAAGTGCCGCCTTCCAGGGCCGCGTTGCACTTGGCGTTCAAGAAGCGGGTAAACAGCTCGGTGGTACCGCTGTTGCCGTTGCGGTAGACCACAGTGATCGTACCGGTACGGCCAGAACCCACGACCTCGCTCCAATCGCTGTAGCGACCGGAGAACACACCGCACAGTTGATCGACGCTCAGGTTGAGCCCCGCGCCAGCCTTGTTGAACGCAATGGCCACCGAAGTCGCCACCGACGGCACCTGGATCAGCTTGCCCCAGCCAGGCTGCTTGTCGGATGCGTAGGTGGACAATTCAGTCAGGCTGAGCTTGGAGTCGCTGCCCGCCCAGTGCACGTTCTTGTTGGTCACGCCGGGTACGAGCTTGTCGTATTTGTTTTCCAGGAACGCCGCTTTACCGTTGCCGCTGCCAACACCGATATAGGCGGCAAAACCGGCAGTCAGTACACCAGGCGTCTGGTACAGCGGCTGTGGCAGGGTTGCGCCGCCGCCGTTGACTTCAGCGAATGCAGCCTGGGCCGAGCAGAGGGCCGCGAGGGTCATGGATACCGCGAAAACGTTGCGCTTAAACATGAAGAAGCTCCTTTCGTCGTGTTCATACGTTGAGGTAGATGGCTCTTGCATGACGCCATGGCACTCGGTTCACACGCCGTGATCCAGCAGGCTTGCGGGGCGAGGCCATGGACACGAAGTTCGCAGCTTCCGATGACAGATAAGGGAAAAAACCTCGGGAGGAACAGCTTGATTTTTAAAAAGATTCTCGGGTGTTTTGGCAATGATTGTGGCTTTTATCGGGGTGAGTGACAGCGAGGTTTCAGGGCATTTTTCACGGATGGCGGGCGGGCCGTGCGCGGGGGTGCAAAGATGACGCAATGACGAACCCGAGGTTGGATAGGATTGGCTGTGAACACACATTCAAATGTGTGCGGGCTTGCTCGCGATGGTGGTGGTTCAGGCAACCTATTTTCTGCTATCTGACCGCCCCCTCCATCAGCTCACCGTAAGATAAGCCCCCTGAGATTCAAGTAAGCGAACTCTATGGTAATCCGCCGCAATCACCGTAGGGTCGGCATGTACCAGATAGACCGTCCCCGGTTGACTGAACACATCCTCGGTCGCGCCTATCTGTTGTCCGTTTTCAACGTAAAAGACCGCGTCGAAAAATGACTCCAGCTTGAGCAGCTCGCTCAAAAACCGGCCCTTATTGAAACAACCTTCAAAACGATTGATGAGACAGACGTTATAGGTATGTTGCAGGAGTCGATAATCGGTGTCCTTCGCCAACAACTGCGCGAATACCTCAGGCTCGGTGATGGATAACACCGTCGCATCAATCTGCCCAAGCCCAGTGGTCTTCCTAGAGACTTCGGGCAGCAGAATGCCGTCGGTTCGTGCGGCGACTTCCACCAGTTTCGGGCCATCGTCGGTAAACATGACCTCCGCGTGGCTGGGTCCGTTACGGATACCCAGGCATCGCACTACTGCTCGGGTGTAGTCCACCAGGATCGGGTAAACCGCTGAGTCGGGGCCGATCAGTTCGTCGATGTCATAGAGGACGCCCCCCCTCTGGGTGCGCTGCTTTTGGTATCGCACAACCTCGGTGACAAGTTGTTGACCATCAAGGGAAACCATATTCACAACGTATTCCGATCCTGCCAGGTACTCCTGAATCAAGACCTGAGTGTTCGCAATACTCAATCTGTTCATCGTCCCCAACAGCGTCTTCACGGCCGCTTCACAGGCTTCCATATCCTCACAAATAGACACCCCATCAGCCCCTGCACTTTCAAGGGGCTTGATCACTACAGGGAAGCATCCATGGGACTTGATCCAGTTATGTGCCAAATCCCAGGTATTCGCGATGAACTGTCGTGCGGCCGGTAATTGTGCATGGGTAACACATTGGATCATGTCGTATTTATTTCGACGGGCATTGGTTTGGTCGAAGTCATTGCGGTATGGCAACTGCATTTGCTCATTCAAGTGATCGGCGAGCAATACGCCTGTCTCGGCACCGGCGATGATGAACTGAGGCGCAAAGCGCATGACACTCGCCAAGGTAGTGGTGAAATCGGCATTGACGATCAACTGGTCATAGAGCGAGTGATCCAACCCCTTGTAATAGTAACTATCCAAGCTGCCTGACGAGGCCACATGCATCAGCACACACCCCCTCTCGCTCAACCGCCTTGCTACATATTTGCCGGATGAAAATCCATCGACTACAACAACCTTGGTCATGTGGCCTCCCTCTTCAGTGCATATAGCGCCCGACCCAACAGCAAAAATAAAATGATACTGACCGCCGCAATACTGGCCATCGAAAACTCTACCCTAGCATCAAAAAACTGGAGAAACAGGACAAATACCGGAAGGGTTAGCAACACCAGAGATACATGGATCGGCGTGAGGTGATAGATAGTTTTCTGGATTAGGTAGATCGGCAGCAAATGCCCAAACACAACCAAAACCACCATCGGCATAACTAATTCACCGTCAACCAAGAACCCGGCACCCGTTAAAGGAATGGCAATAACACACACACCAATCATCGCAATATTTCTAACGGCTAGAATTTCATAAACGGACCAACGCTGCTCAAACATCTGTTTTGAAAACACCGTATAGATGACCGTGCCCAACGCACACACCATGACACTGAGGATCCCCAGCAGACGCTGCTCCACAGTAGTGCTGGATATACCACTTTGCCCGACGAAGGAGTTGTACAGCATAACCCCAACCGAAGTGAGTACCAGGCACGAAACCAGTACATCCACAAAAGCAACCTTGATACCGCGCTTGTCGAAAAGAGAAATAATCAGAGTGAGTGCCGGACCACAGGCAACTGAAGCTACTCCAACCACGGCCGGTTCAAGGTATCGAAGGGCATAAAACAGCCCACCCCAATTAAGTAAAACCGCTAAATTTATGACAACTACGATTCTCCAGCCACCCTTAAGTCTTGAACATAAAAAACCCGAATTCCGGTATAGAGCACACGCAGCAAAAAAAGCTGCAGACGTTACAAAGCAATAAAAAATAACCAGGAGCGTATTGACAGCCTGCATTATGAACGCAACATATACGTCGAATGCTGCACTCAACAGGCAAAACACCACCCCTATTACTACACCTATTCGTTGCATAAGTTTAAACCGCCCATAAAACCCAACACCCCCACTTATATGACATCTACACCATTTTCGCGCACGACTATTTTCATAACGGTTTTTACAACAACCCCGGTTTCCCTCTGAACATTTTTAAAGCCATTATTCCCAACTTTCTCAACTGCACAAATAGCATCCACCACCTGACCGCCTCCAGCTCTTACAGCTTCGACTAAAGCAATCAGCGCCCCACCTGTACTTAAAGTATCATCAACAATGGTTACGCGATCTCCTACATCAATACCATTCAGGTAAACCTTCCCTCTAAAATATTCAGAATCAATATTGACCACCTGTTCGTTTATATCTCCCAGGCTGTACGGATACCACCGAGCCATAGCCATGGGAATACCAGTAAGCAAGGAGATGGTCGTAGCAAGCGCAGCGCCTTTGTCTTCTTCAGTCACAATCTTGGAAACATTAAGATCCATCAACTTTATTATTTTTTGAGCAACCTCTATTAAGACAGCGGGACGTAAGGCGGGGATCTGATCAGTAAATTCATTCACCGTGGTCAACGATCTACCAGAATTTACAACTCTTGCATGCTTATAGACTTCCTTAAGTAACATCGACCACCTCACTGTACTCAGGGTAAATACCATCCCAGCGACTCGCATATTTCCATGAACTGTCAAAAAACAAGGTAACAATATTTTTATTATGAAATTCCCGAGCAACCTCCTCGCAAATTAGCAGGTTCGCCCCACACGTCGGCCCAATTGGAGTGTTCTCTTCTGCTATAAATTTTTTCATTCGAGCCCAGGCCTTTGAGCCATCAACCAACCTCACCTCATCAACAAGCTCCGAAATTGTATTAGGCGACAACACTCCAGCACCCAACCCCATTAAATTATGGGGTCGATGTTGAAAAACCAAACTATTTCTTTTTGAATACAACGGAGCAGAGTTACAAACTTCAACCCCTACCGTTTTAACCCCACTGTATTCTCGCTTCAACACCTCAGCAATACCTGAAAAGGTGCCTCCGGTACCTATTGAACAAATAAAAAAATCGGGCACCACACCCTGCCTCTTCAGCGCCTCAACTATTTCCTCACCACAAACATTCCACGCCTGTTTATTCAAGACATTACTAGACTGATCTAAAAAATAATTCTCTTCAGCCGAATTGCCCACTAGATACTCCTTGGCTTTAAGGACTGACGCCGTCAAAAAACCCTCTCTGGGAGTTTCAATTACTTGTGCACCAAATGAGTAAATCTGTGCCTTTCGTTCCTCAGTCATTCCCTCAGGCATAAATATTTTTACTTTATACCCTTTCAATCGCCCTATCCAAGCGAGGGCAGCCCCTCCATTTCCAGTAGAACAGTCTATCAAGGTCATGCCTGGCTTAATAACACCCGCATTTTCCAACTCACTGACAATATTCAAATAGGTTCTGTCTTTATGACTTCCTGACGGATTAAGAAACTCACATTTTGAAAACAGCCGCCCCCCATTTATTGAGCAGCTCGCCAGTTCCACAAAAGGCGTACTACCAATATCTGCCAATTCCATATTTAGCCATCCATTTCAATCAACATATCCGGGACGCTAACTGATTCTCCTAAAGAAAAACAGCTAGCCAAACGGACAGATAGCAATCAAAACGTGTCGACCTAATACTTCAACTAAAAATTAAGGATTCGCCCGTCAAAAAAATAAGAATTATCGTACAAACAAATTCAAACATTATTAAAACGACAATTACCCTAAACGTTTGAGGATTGCCAACGCATCCGTCTCTCGCAGTCGCTACTCATCAGTGATCGGGTTCGGTCGGGTAGGCCACATGAGCGGTATTACCGTGTCCGCGTCATGGCCGGTTGTGCGTGGGAGGGTTTGGTGTGCCCCTGTGAGTTTGTGTATCAGGTCACCAGTTGGTTGATCTCAATAATCGGCAACAGCACCGCCATCACGATCACCAGCACCACCGCGCCCATCACCACGATCATCAACGGCTCCAGCAACGCGGTCATGCCCATGGCCCGCCGTTCGATATCCCGCGACAGGGTTTGCGCCGCCCGCTCCAGCATGGGCGGCAGGGAGCCGGTTTTTTCGCCGCTGGCGATCAGGTGGATCAGCACTGGGGGGAAGACTTTTTCCACTGCCAGGGCCGGCGCCAGGTTGACGCCTTCGCGGACCTTGGCCGTGGCCTCGCTGACGCTCTGGCTCAGGCGGTCGTTGGACAGGGTCTGGCGCGCCGCTTCCAGGGCGCGCAGCAACGGCACGCCGGCACCGCCGAGGATCGCCAGGGTCGAGGCGAAACGTGCGGTGTTGAGCCCCAGCACAAAACGCCCGAGCAGCGGCAGGCGCAAGACCCGGCTGTGCCAGTTCAGGCGCGCCACGGGGTTGCGCAGGTATAGGCGCCAACTCCAGAAGCCCGCGACCAGGGCGGCAAAACACAGCCCGCCCCAGGCGCGAATGAAGTCACTGGCATTGAGCATGGCCAGGGTCAGCCCCGGCAGGTCCTGGCGCGCCTGGGAAAAGGCGCTGACCACCTGCGGCACCACATAGCTCAGGAGGAAAATCACAATGCCGATGGACACCAGCCCCACCACCCCCGGATAGATAAAGGCCGTGAGAATCTTGCCCCGCAGGTTGTTGCGCTCCTCGATATAGTCGGCCAGGCGTTCCATGACCTGGGCCAGGTCGCCGGACTCCTCCCCCGCCGCAATCAACGCCCGGTAGATCGACGGGAAGTCCCGTGGCCGCGCGGCCAATGCATCGGCCAGGCGCATGCCGCTGCGCACATCGGCGCGCACCGCGCTGAGGGTCTGGGCGATGTGCTTTTTTTCCGCCTGTTCCACCGTGGCACTCAGCGCCGCCTCCAGCGGCAGGCTGGCACCGAGCAGGCTGGCCAGTTGGCGGGTGGCCCAGGCCAGGTCGTTGTCCGACAGCTTGGCGCTGAACAGGCTGCTGCCTGTCACGTTGGCGTTGCCTTCAAGCTGCACCAGCAACGCGGTCAGGCCACGGCTGCGCAGGCTGGCAAAGGCCGCGCCCTGGCTCTCGGCCTCCAGGTGCCCGGTCTCCAGCTTGCCGCTGGCATCACAGGCTTCGTAGCGATAGCGATTCATCAGGCGTCCCGTGTGACGCGCAGGATTTCTTCCGGCGCGGTGCTGCCGCTGCGCACCCAGCGTTCGCCATCTTCACGCAGGCTGAACATCCCGGCGTGGCGGGCGGCGACGCGTATCTGCTGCTCGCCGGCGCCCTGGTGGATCAGGCTGCGCACGGCATCATCGACGCAGAACAATTCATGGATACCGGTGCGGCCGCTATAACCGACCTGATTGCACTGGCCGCACCCCACCGGGCGCCAGGTGCCGGGGGCCGCCGGGTCGGGCTGTTTGCAGTGCGGGCACAGGCGACGCACCAGGCGCTGGGCCAACACGCCGAGCAGCGACGAGGCCAGCAGGAACGGCTCGACCCCCATGTCGATCAGGCGATTGACCGCCGACACCGCATCGTTGGTGTGCAGCGTGGCCAGCACCAGGTGCCCGGTGAGCGAGGCCTGCACGGCGATCTGCGCGGTTTCCAGGTCACGGATTTCGCCGATCATGATGATGTCCGGGTCCTGGCGCAGGATCGCGCGCAGGGCCAGGGCGAAAGTCATGTCGATCTTGGCATTGACCTGGATCTGGCTGATGCCCGGCAGGTCGTATTCCACCGGGTCCTCCACGGTGAGGATATTGCTCGTGCTGGCATCCAGCCGCGCCAGGGCGGCGTAGAGGCTGGTGGTCTTGCCGCTGCCGGTGGGCCCGGTGACCAGCACGATGCCGTGGGGCTGGCGGATCAGGCCATCGAGACGCGCCAGCAGGTGTGGGTCCATGCCTAAGGTTTCCAGTTGCAGGCGCCCGGCCTGTTTGTCCAGCAGGCGCATCACCACCCGCTCGCCATGGCCGGTGGGCACCGTGGACACGCGGATATCAATCGGCCGCCCGGCAACCCGCAGGGCAATACGGCCGTCCTGGGGCAGGCGTTTTTCGGCGATATCGAGCTGGGCCATGATCTTGATCCGCGACACCAGCGCGCCATGCAGGGCTTTGCGCGGCGACACCACATCGCGCAGGGTGCCATCGACGCGGTAGCGCACCACCGAATGGGTCTCGAAGGGTTCGATATGAATGTCGCTGGCCTCATCGCGGGCGGCCTGGGTCAGCAAGGCGTTGATCATGCGAATCACCGGGGCGCCGTCCTGGGTGTCGAGCAGGTCGGTGATTTCCGGGATGTCCTGCATCAGGCGGTCGAGGTCGACTTCATTTTCGGCGGCACCCACCACGGCGGCGGCGCTGCCGGTGTCGGCGTAGGCGCTGGCCAGCAGGCCGTCGAGCTCATCGTCGCGCACATGCTCGATGGCGGCCTGGCCGAATTGGCGCTGGACTTCGCTGATCGACCAGCCGGGGGTCGAGGGGCAGATGGTCAGGCGCGGGCCTTCGGGGGTCGGGTGCAGGAGGATGCGCTGGGATTTGGCCCAGGCGTAGGGGAGCAGGCTCATAGGGAGGCATCCGGGTGGATTGCGCTGGCCGCGCGGCCGTCATCGCGGCATGGGTATCTACACAACTCTCTTCTCGGTCTGTGTACATATCCATTGCTGCGGTAACGGCCACTTAGGGTTCCGCCCTGACGGCGGCTCACTTTTGAAAAGCGCAAAAGT